>NC_010337.2:227500-527500 GCF_000019165.1 Heliomicrobium modesticaldum Ice1 | reverse complement strand
TCTTCTGCCGCCAGTTGTCGACACTGGTCAATGCCGGTGTGGCCATCCACAGCGCCCTGTCGATCCTCATCCAGCAGTCCCGGAATGCCGCCTTGCGCCAAGCGTTGATCGACCTGTCCGGCGACCTGCAACGCGGCTTTACCCTTTCCCAGGCGGTCGGGCGGCATCCTAAGGTTTTCCCTGAGGTATTCGTCCACATGATCGAAGCAGGCGAATTGGGCGGCGTTCTTGAAGAGGTCTTGCAGCGCCTGGCCGGTCACTTTGAAAAAGACAATGAGACGAGAAACAAAGTCAAAGCAGCCTTGACCTACCCAGCAGTTGTCTTGCTGATCGGCATGGCCGCCGTCGCCTTTTTGCTGGGCTTTGTGATCCCCCGTTTTGCCGGTGTGCTCGGGGAACTGGGCGCTGAACTGCCTGCTTTGACTAAGCAGATGCTCGAACTGGCCGAACTGGTAAAAGCCTACTGGTGGACGTCTTTTATTGCCGCCTTTTTGGGCTTTTATGGTTTTCGCCAACTGCTGAAGACGCCGGAAATCCGCTTGCTTGTCGATACTTATGTGCTCAAGGTTCCTGTCTTCGGTGACATGCTGCTCAAGGTGTCTGTAGCCCGCTTCAGCCGCACCTTAGGTACCTTGATCCGCAGCGGCGTCCCCATGCTGCAGGCATTGGAGGTCGTCGAGAAAACAGCCGGCAATATGGCCGTATCCAAGGGGGTGATGGGTACCCGGGAGAGCATTCGCAAGGGCCAGGGGCTGGCAGAACCATTGCAGAAGACGGGCATCTTTCCGCCGATGGTCGTACAGATGGTGGCTGTCGGCGAAGAGACAGGGGCACTGGATACCATGCTGGAGAAGGTCTCCGACTACTATGAGATGGAAGTCGACGGGGTTGTGACGCGCCTTTCGACTATCATCGAGCCGATGATGCTCGTCTTTTTGGGCGGCCTGGTGGCTTTGATGGTCTTGGCCATGCTCCTGCCGATCTTTGATGTCATCGGCAGCGTCGGCGGAAGGTAACCGGAATTCGAGAATGAATGAAGGGGGTTTTCACATTGCTTAGGTATTTTCAGAAAAAATTCAAGAAGATGAAAGAACAGAAGGGCTTTTCCCTGATCGAACTGATGATCGTCGTATCCATCATCGGCATCCTTTTTGCCGTCCTGGTGCCCCGTCTGGGGAACTCGGTCGACAAGGCAAAGATCGCCGGTGTCAAGAGCGACATGCGCTCCTTTGAGACGGCAGTTCGGCAGTATTATATTGAGAAGAGTGAGCTTCCGACAGCTGATAAGTTGGCTCCGTCGTCTGGCCCAAAATATCTTGATGCGGATCCGACAAGTGTATATGACCCTTGGAAAGGGAAATATAAATATAAGCCTGTCAATAACAATAAGACTATATTAATTTATTCTACAGGGATAAATAAAGCAGATGATACCGAAGACGGTACCACTATTGCAAACGATGATATGGGCATAGAAATTGACTTCTCCTCCGGTTCTCCTGTGGTTACTCCTAAAGGATTGGATTAATGCATCGAATATGTTTTTCGCCTTATCTCTAGGTTTACTGATCGGCTCTTTCCTAAACGTCTGCATCTACCGCATCCCGCGGCAGATGTCTGTCGTCTACAAACGCTCCCGCTGTGTGTCCTGCGGGCGGCCCTTGTCGCCCGCCGAACTGATCCCCCTGCTCAGTTTTTTGCTCCAGCGGGGGCGATGCCGCGGATGTGGGGAAGGGATCTCCCTTCAGTACCCCCTTGTCGAAGGGTGGACCGCCCTGACCTTTGCGGCGCTCGCCGCCCTTTACGGCGGCCTTACCGCCGCCTGGGCGGCAGCGGCCCTTATGGCCGCTTTTTTTATCGTCATCGCCGTCATCGACCTGCAGCACAAGATCATCCCCAACAGGGTGCTCGGCGCTGCCTTCGTCGCCATCGCCCTCAGGCAGGCCGGGAAGGTCTGGACCGGTCAGGACGGCGGTCTCGCCCTGTTGCTGGATAGTTTGGCCGGCGGCGTCTTCGGCGCAGCCCTCTTATTCGCGGTCTTCTGGTTCAGCAAGGGCGGCCTCGGCCTGGGCGACGTCAAGTTTGCCTTTGTCTTCGGCCTGCTCCTCGGCTGGCCCGGCGCCCTCTGGGCCATCACCCTCTCCGCCCTATGCGGCAGTGTGGTCGGACTGGCGGGTATCGCCTCCGGCAGGTGGACGGGCAAGAGCCAGATACCCTTCGGGCCTTTTCTGGCCTTCGGGTATTTCACCGTCTATCTTCTCTTGGAAAGCAGCGCTGCTGCTGCGATCCGTGATTTTCTAGGCTAGGAAGATTCGTTCCGAGCCGACGGCATGGAACATGCTCGATAGATTCAGAGCCGTTAAGGAGCGTCGCCTTTGTGCAGTCGATCAATTTGCTCCCCCTTGAGTTGCGACCGAAAAAACTGGACAAGCGCGCCCTCTTCATCCGCAGCGGCCTTGCCGTCGGGCTGTTGGCCTGTGTAGCGGCGTATGGCGCATTCCTTGGAAAGCTCTATCTGTCTCGGCAGGAAAGCGAAGGCATTGCAGTGGAAATGGCGGAACTGCAACCGGAGTTGCGGCGGGTCGAGGCTGTGGAAAAAGAGATCCGAGAGATCCGGCAGAAGGCGGAGATCCTGGACAAGCTGCGCATCGCCCGTGTGCCCTGGTCCAAGGTCTTCACCGATGTAGCGGCGATGACCCCTGACGGGCTGTGGCTGGCTACGGTCACATTGAATGAGAACAACGCCGAGAAGGCGACCTTGCGGATCGAAGGGGAGACGACCGCCTTCGAGCAGGTCGGACTGTTTATCTTGCAGCTTCGCCAGCTCCCTTATTTTTCAGACGTAGAGTTGGTCGACGCCCGAGACAAGGCCGTCGATCGGAGGTGGGTGACCCGCTTCCAGGTCGAGGCCCAACTGGCCCCGATGCCTAAGGAGCTGCTGCCGTCGAATCCAAATCCAGCCAAAACAAGCGGCGCCGCCCAAGGGGGTGAGCGGCGATGAGGCTGCCGAAGTTTCCCGGGCTGTCCTTCTCCTTTCGCCGGATTCTCTCTATTCCCGCCTTCTTTTCCCTTTCCTCGCCTGCGGAGACGGGCGGTGACAACTGGTGGATGGCGCGGACGAAGCGGGAACGGGTGCTCCTGTCGCTCTTCGGTGCCGCCGTCGCCGGCGCCGGTCTATACCTCCTCGTGCTGGAGGGGCAGCTCGATCAGTTCTCCACCCTGTCGACCGAGCTTCCCGTATCGAAGCAGCAGTTGGAATCGGCAAAAAGACGCATTCAGAACAGACAAGGCCTGGAACAGGAGCTGGAAGCCAGCCGGAACAAATACCGCGATGTCATCAGCGCCTATCCTGCTGCGCTGTCCAGCGGATCGATGGCGGTGCTGATCGGGGAAGCGGCAAAGGCGTCGAAGGTGACCATCAAGTACTTCGTCCCCCAGCCCAAGCTGGATCTCCCGGACAGCAAGGGAAAGCTGATCGCGGAGATTCCCGTAGATATCGTCGCCGAGGGGACCTTCGACGCCCTCGTCGACTTCTCGTCGCGGTTGGAGACGCTGCGCGGCGGCGCCCTGGTTCGCAATTTTGCCATCACCTGGGAGACCCGCGACAAGGACAACAAGGGCAAAGGCAGTGACGGGAAGAAGGAATCGGGCAATGTCCTCAGCGAATTGATCGATAGCGTCGTCAACACCCTGTCCAAGTCGCCCAACGGCGATGCGGCGGGGCAGCAAAAAAGTGTGAACAACATGACGGCGCGGCTGCCCCGCGCCGAGTACCGACCGGGCAACAAGGAAAAACCGCCGACGACCACGATAAATGCGGCCTATAGGGTCTGCTTTTTTGAAGTGGGAGCCGGCGGAGGCCCCGATGTGGTCGATCTGAGCCAGTACCGGGTCGGCCGGCCCAATCCCTTTGAGCCCCATGTCTGGGATCAGGCCAATCCCTGGCTGGGCGAGCTTCCTGAACTGTCGCCGCCTGTCACGGAGCCGCCCGGCCTCAACCCGGGTGGGACGCCCTGAAGTCCCCGCCGTGCCATCCCGGTGACCCCCTGGCTGCCGTTGTTGCCAAAGCCTCCTCGCGCGGCGCCAACCATCTAGCCGAAAGCGGCGCACAGCGCCGGCACCTGACCTTCCGCCGATCCCACCGGATAGATCCCCGTGCCGCCGGCAGGGCACCATCAGCGGAATGAGAATGATCCACCCTTTGAAATAGAGCAGGTGAGGAAGATGTTCGGACCGACCATCACCCTGGGCGTCGAGATCGCAAGCACGGCGGTGCGCATGGTCGAGGTATCTCGGCGCAATCAGCGCTTTGCGATCGTGGCTGCCTTGAAGCAACCCTTTTCGCCACCGGCAGGGGAAATCAACAGTGACGCCTATTATCAGGCGCTGGAGGCCGCTATCGAGAAATGCCTGGCCGGTCTGCGAAAAAAAGCGAAGCGGGCAGTGCTCGCCTTTCCGTCGCGCCATCTGATCTCGCGCCAGATCCGCATGCCTCATATGCCGGATGATGAGATGCGAGCGTCTCTGCGCTGGGAGTTAGAGAAGTATGTCCCCCTTTCAGCCGATGATTACGTCTATGATTATCTCCACCAGGGCGTCATCGACGTGGAAGGCGACCGGATGGCCCAGCTGCTCTTGGTGGCTCTGCCCAAGGAAGAGGTCCTCCGGCATCATGCATGTCTGAAAAGGGTGGGATTGACGGTCACCGCCGTCGAGATATCCTCCTTCGCCCTCAGCCGGCTTCTCAATGTGATGCGCGAAAAGGATCTCCGGACCTACGGTTGTCTGGATATGGGCTATGATCGTTCTACGCTGACTGTGTTTCGGGAAGGCAAGGTGCAGTTCATCCGCTTTATCCAGATGGGCGCGGCCCGGCTGGAGGAAAGCCTGGCGCAGACCTTCCCTGTCGAGACGATCCGGCTGCGGCTGGCGGAGGCGGCTGTCACGACCGAAGCGACGGCGACTTACGAAGGGGCGCCGGCGGCAGAAGAGGCGGCCGTAACAGAGACGGCGGTGGCGGAAGCCCCGGAGGCCTACGGAGCGGCCGCCCAGATGCAGTTTTTGCTGCAGTCCTTCTTTGCCGATCTGATCGTGGAAGTCCGTCGCTCCCTGGATTTTTACAACCTGCAATACCGGGACGACAACTTCTCCCACCTCGTGCTCTGCGGGGGTCTCTCCCGGTTGCGAGGGATCGACGCCTATTTCACGCAGGAGTTCAAGCTGCCTGTCTCTGTCGTAGATATGCAGACGAGCCTGGTGGCTCAGATCAAGCCCGCTTGCCTCGAACAGCTCACGCCCGACATGGCCGTCGTCACCGGGCTGGCCTTGCGCAGTGCCGAGGAGGATTAGGTTTTAAAAATTGGCGAAAGCAGTCGACCTTCGCCGACAGATGTTCTTATCGGGAATGCTTTGCTGTCTCAGCGAGGCATTCTTTTATTTTTCGTTCAAACAAATTACAGGATTTTTCAAATTTAGATAGAAATGAAAACAATGGGGTGAGAAAACAGGCGACTTTGGAAGGACCGGACGAGGGGGAGAAAAAGTGTCATTTAATCCCAGCAACCAGCCGAGTGATGGTGAGCCCTGGCAGGTTATGGCAGGGAGCGAAAAAGGCATCATCGTACCGTCTCGAAGGCCTGATAGCGCCTTCGGCGACCGGGATGATGCAACCGAGGGATGGAGTCAGCTTTCTGTCGTTGAACTGGTCGAGGAGATGATCCTGCGGGCGGCCCGGGAGCGGGCCACAGACATCCATATTGATCCGATGGAGACGAAAAGTCGGGTGCGCTTTCGCGTCGACGGGTTGCTTCGCGATGAGCAGCTGTTGCCGAAAGGGCTGCACGGGCAGGTGGTCTCTCGGATCAAGGTCCTGGCCGGCATGGACATCGCCCGGCGGCGGATCGCACAGGATGGCCGGATTCAGGTCACCATGCCGGACAAGCAGATCGACCTGCGTGTATCGACGCTTCCGACGCTTTTCGGCGAAAGATGCGCCCTCCGGATGTTAGATAAGAAACAGGCGCCGCTGAACCTTGATCAACTGGGATTTCTGCCGGACGCCCTGGCAGCCTTTCAGGCCTTGATGGGCAACGCCTACGGCATGATCCTGGTGACGGGACCCACGGGGGCCGGCAAGACGACGACCTTGTACGCGGCGGTGAACGCCGTCAAGAGCCCCGAAAAAAACATCATCACCATCGAAGACCCGGTGGAGTACATCCTGAGCGGCATCAACCAGGTGCAGGTCAATGCCAAATCGGGCATCGATTTCACGGAAGGGTTGCGGGCGATTTTGCGCCATGATCCTGACGTGATCCTGATCGGGGAGATTCGGGACAAAGAAACAGCCGACATCGCCGTCAAGGCGGCGACGACAGGCCATCTCGTTTTTTCGACGTTGCATACAGGCGATGCCGCCGAGGCGGCAGGTCGGCTCATCGATATGGGGGTGGAGCCCTTTCTCGTGGCTTCCGCCGTCTCCGGCATCGTGGCCCAACGGCTGGTTCGGCGGATCTGCCGCTCTTGCAAGACGAGCTACCATCCGCCTCGGTCCTCGCCGGAGCGGATCTTCCTGGAGAAGGCGGGGATGCAAACAGACATCCTTTACAGAGGCGCCGGCTGCAACCGGTGCAACCAGACAGGTTTTGACGGGCGACTGGCCATCCATGAGGTGATGGTCGTCCGTTCGAGCTTGCGAGAACTGATCATCGCGAAAGCCAGCACCGAAGCCATCCGGGCGAAGGCGGTCGAAGCAGGCATGATCGGACTGGTCGCTGATGGGCTGGCAAAAGCGATCTTAGGGGAGACGACGGTGCAGGAAGTCATGCGGGTCGCCTTTCGGATGGACGGCTAAGCCATGCCTGTCTTCGCCTATAAAGCGCGCGATCGCAGCGGCAAGGCCGAGGAAGGACTGTTGCAAGCCTCGTCCGAAAAAGCGGCAGCCCGGACGTTGCAGCAGCTCGGCCGCTACGTTGTCGACCTCCGGAGGAAGGACCAGCCTCGGCGACTGCCCGATATCCGCTTGCACGGTTCGCTGCCTTGGCGGCGGCCGGTGGATGCCCGCCAGTTGTCGGGCTTTTGTCGGCAACTGGCGGCTTTAGTGGACGCCGGCATCCCTATGTGCACGAGCTTGTCTATGGTGGCGCGGCGACTGAGGCCGCCGGCGCTCCAAAGGGCGGCGCAACAGGTGGCCTTGGCTCTGTCGCAGGGGGAAACGCTGATCAGCGCCTTGGAGCAACAGCGCCATGTCTTTCCTGAGCTCTTTGTCCGCCTCGTGGAAACGGGAGAGGCGGGCGGGGTTCTGGACCAAAGCCTCCATCGGCTGGCCGATCACTATGATAAGGAATCTGCCATAACGCGAAAGATCCGAGCGGCCTTGCTCTACCCCGCGCTGGTCCTGGCAACGGCAGGCGGATCGACGGTCTTTTTTTTCCTCTATGTCATTCCCGCTTATTCGGCCTTGCTGACGAGCCTGGGGATGGGGTTGCCCGAGATCACCCGCTTTGTGTTGGCGCTGGCGAAGTGGATCGGTGACTATGGCCTCTGGATGATGCTGTCGGCGGCGCTGGGCTTCTTTGGGTTACGGCGTCTGATGCAAAAGGGTGGCTATCGAATTTTACTGGAGAAGGCGCTCTTGCGAGCACCTGTCCTTGGCGGCTTGCTCCACCGTGCCGCCATCGCCCGGGTCAGCAGAAGCCTGAGCATTCTGGTCGGAAGCGGCGTTCCCATTATCCAAGCGCTGGCGATCGTGGAAAAGGTGGCTCTTTACCGCAGTCTGGCGGAAGCGGTGCGGGGGGTGCGCAGCGGCGTCGGCAAAGGACATCCCCTGCACCAAATGATGGAGCGCTCACCCTTGTTCCCGCCGGAGTTCGTCCATCTCGTCTACATCGGCGAGGAAAGCGGAGCGCTGGATGTTCTTTTAGAGAAAACGGCGGAATATTTCGAGGCGGAGGTGGACGGCGCTGTCCATCGGTTGATGATCCTGTTGGAACCGATGCTGCTCTTTCTGATGGCAGGGGTCGTCGGGTTCTTGGCCCTTTCCCTGCTCATGCCGCTGTTCGAGATGATCAACGGAACGCCGTAACAGACCGGGAAAGGGGGAGCGGAGATGGGCCGGCAGTTTCGACGGGGGGAAATGGGATTTACGCTGGTGGAGGTGATGCTTGTGGTGACGCTCATCGGTCTGATGCTCTTTTTGTTCGCGCCCAGGTTGTCGGCAGCGCCCGAAAAAGCCAAGCTGTCGTCAGTCCATAATGACTTTCGCGCCCTCGAAATGGCAGTTCGCCACTATTTCATCGATCAGGGGAAACTTCCGTCGGCGGCGGACTTGCAGTACGCCAACCTGCTCGACAAAGACTTGGCTGCAGTCGCGCCGACCGGCCTGAATATCTGGAAGGATCCTTGGGGGAGCGCTTACCAGTATGAACCGAAGAACGTCGGGGCAATGCCTGCGACGGCGCGGATGGTATCCTACGGGCCGAACCGTCTTCCCGGAGGCGACGATTTGTCGGTGACTTTCGCGATTGCCGATGGCAAGCTGGTCGTCACACAATCCGGGTTTTAGCGGGCAGGGGAGGGGTTGGCAGTGGCCGAGATCAACCTGCTGCCGAGTCCGCTGCGGGCAAAAGGAAGAGGGGTGCTCCGGCGACTGGCCCTTTCGCTGGTCCTATGTTCGCTTGCGGCTGTGCTCCTCTATGCCGGCGCGGAAAGGCAGATGAGTCGCCTGGTTGAGCGAGCGGAGATTGTTGAAACAGAGGCCGGCCAGCTGGCAAGCCGGCAGGCACAGGAACAGGAAAAAAAGCGCAACAGGCAAGAAGAGTCATTTTTGACAGCCTTGCTGAGGGAGTCTCCCCGTTGGTCGGAACGCCTGCGAGATCTCGACGACGCATTGTCGGAAGGGCCGCTGCGCCTGACTGCGATCATGATGGAAGGCGACGCCTTGCTTTTGGAGGGGAGCGGCAGCAGGCTGTGTGCAGTCGGCGATTTCATGGATAAGCTCAAGGGAACAGCCGGTTTTTCGGAAGTCTCCTTGCTGGACGGGACGTATGAGGAGGATGGTGCCGTTACGTTCCGATTGTACTGCCGGTTGCCCGGGAAAATCTCGCCCTCCCAATGGGAGCGCTTATCTGAAGCGGGCAAGGCGGGAAAAGGAGGCCTGAACGATGGAGGGGCTCCTTGACTGGTTGGAACGAAGAACCCGGCGTGAGCAGGCGCTCTTCCTTATAGCGGCGCTGACGCTGTTTGCTGCCTTCGCGTACAGGCTCTTTTTTGAGCCCCTTTGGCAGCAATACCGTCTGCATGCAGAGCGCCTTCGTTCGGCTCAGGCGATGACGGAACAGCTTCGAAGGCATCAGGCGGAGCCAGGCCAAGCCGATGCGCCTGAGGCCGAGTCTCTCCGAGCGCTGTCCGCCTGTTCTGATGGCGCAAAACAGGTGACGGCCATCGCCGAGGCGGCCGAGGCAACAGGGGTGAAACTTCGGCGTGTCATCGGCGATCATCCCGCCGCAGAGGGCCGGCTGCGCAAGGGCGTGTTCACGATTGTTCTCGAAGGAGATGAGGGGGATCTGCGAGAGTTTTTAGACCAATTGGGAAAAAGAGCATCCGCCTTTTATGTGCAGGCCTTTGTTTGGCTCCGACAGGATGGGCAAGCTACGGCCGATCGGGACGGGTTGTTGACCAACCTCCGCTGGACAGAGGCGTCGGCCTTGTTGCAGCGGTTGAGGGAGACGATCAGAACAGACAGCGCCGGCTCTGCCGGTGATAAGACGGTTGCGGCAGAAAGGTCGACATCGGCGATGCTGGCGGGACTGAGGCTGGTCTTTTTCTCGGTGGACGGTCAGCGTGAAGGGGCTGGGGCCAACGTCCCCTGGCAAGAGGCGATCCAACCGGCAAAGAGGGGAGAAGATGAACCGTGAGCAATCGGTTGAGCAGGGGGGAACAGGGCAGCATCTTGACGGAGGTGCTGATCGCCTTGCTGCTGTTGGCTTTGACAGCCCTTCCCCTCTACAGCGTGATGGTTGTGGCGGAACGATTGGAGCGCCGGAGCGAACGCTTTGCCCAGATGCTGACGCTGGCTCGGCAGGTAATGGAATTGAAAGGCACTGCGATGAAAGCTGATCCCGGTCAGGCGGACAGCCGCCTCCCTGCGGGAGTCGCCATACCGGATGGTTTTCGCTGCCAAGTGACGGTGCAAGACGCCGCAGATCCGGCGGGGTTGCCCTTGAAGGAGGTGTCAGTGATCGTATGGGACCAGGCGAATGCCCGACCGGTCGAGGCCGGCGGCGGCGCCGAGACGGCGCCATCGGAGATATCTGCAGCGGAGACGCCCTCGGCGGCAGGGTCGAAGTGCGCCCTGGCCATGCTGGTCGCTCTGCCGGACGAGGCGAGGTAGGCGCTGGGTTGCTCTACCTGTTTTTCATCATCGCCGCATTGGCGACGATGGCGGCGACGGTCACGGCCATGGGAAATTACACCTGGTCATCAGTCCGCACGCAGGCGCGGGCTGAACAGCTTCTCTACAGCGCTGAGTCGGGCATCGAAGCAGCCCTGGCCGCGGCAGAGGACTGGCTAAAGCGCCGACCCGATTGGGAAAGCCCGCCGGAGGCGGCGTCGCTGGCAAGCCACCTTGCCGCCAGGCTCCCCGGCTTTTCCCTGGGTGAGAGCAAGGTGCGGTTGACGTACCGGACGGTGACAGGCAAGCCGTTCTCTCTCGATGTGATCGCATCTGCTGAGGGAGACGGCGGTCGTTTCGCCATGTTGGCCCGCTTGGGGATGGAGAAAAGGGAGGCCGGCCTATGGCAGGTATCCTCGGTGGAGCGATCCCTGTTGAGAAGCGTCTCTGCCCGCTGACCGTAGGGGAGCGCTTTGTACATAAGTGGGATGAGATAAGGGGGGCCGATGGGAGTGCCGATTCAGCGCGGGATGGCCGCCGTCGGGACGATGCGCGGATATACGCTCGTTGAGGTCTGCCTTGTCCTCGTCTTGCTCGGCAGCCTTTTGCTGGCGAGCGGCCCCTTTTTGAGCCGCTGGTACGGGCAGTTATCGCTGGAAGCGGCAGCGCGTCAGGTGCAGACGGACCTCCTGTCTGCCAGGGACAAGGCGGTGCTGGAACAACGGAATGTAGCGCTGGTCTTCGTCATTGAAAGTCCCAACTACCGCATCACCTATAGTGACGATGAACGGAAAAGCGAAAGCCGGACACTGCCGGGAGGGGTCGTTGTCAAAACAACCAGCTTTAACGTGACTTCGAACATGTATCGGAACACCTTTATTTTCGCCACCGATGGGAGGGCCGGCATGCCCGGCATGGGAGGGACGGTCATGTTGCAGGGGAGCAATGGACGCAACCGCTATGTGATCGTGTCCCGGAACGGGCGTGTGCGCATCGATTCAATGCCGCCGCCGAGCGGCGAAGTCTCCTGATGAATCAAGATAGGGGCGTTTTGTTAAGGAAGATTGCGATGCTGACAATGAAAAAGCCGCTTTGCCCGGAGGCGGCAGTGAAGCGTCGGCGCAAAGGGGAGGGCTCATCCGGCATGACCCTCATCGAGGTCTTGCTGGCCATGACCATCGCAGGCATCCTGCTCCTGATGGGCTTGCGGTTGCTCAATACGGGCATGGCCATCGTCGATGTGGAAAGTCACCGTATGGAGGGGAACAGCGGCGTCCGCTGGGTCTTAGCCTGGATGGCCAAGGATCTGCGGTATGGGCGTGATATCCGCATTTACAACGGCGGCACCCGCGTCGACTGTCAGGTACTGGTCGAAAACAGCGGCCTCTTGACCTGGGTCGATGTTCGGTACACCCTGGAGGCGGGCACCGTCCAGCGGCGGGAAGGGGCTGACACGAAACCGCTCGCTTCCGGCATCGAAGGTCTGCATGTCACAAGGCTGGCGGCGCCTGCCGGTTCGGGCGAGTCACCCATTCAAGTTATGGTAAAGCAGGCTGGTCACAGGAGGAACTCTCATTCCTTCGTCGAACTCTCTACCATAGTTGTACCTCGCGGCGTTGTTCCGTAGCAGTCGAGGACGCGCCGGCGGGCATTGGGAGGCGTCTTCGCGCTGAAAGGCCATACATTTCCGGCGCGACCGGAGGAGGGTTCAGGATGATCCACAATCTCATGGAGGGCGTCGTCGCAAACTTTTTAGACGATCTGTTGACACAGCACCCGGAAGTCTGCCGTTGCAGCCAATGTCGCATGGATATCATGGCCGCAGCGCTGAACCGTCTCCCGCCGCGGTATGTGGTCACCGACAAAGGGGAAGTCTATTCGAAGATCAATCTGCTGGCCAACCAGTTTCATGTCGATATCATCGGCGCCATCGCCCATGGCATGATGCTCGTCGCCAAAAACCCCCGCCATGCGAGACCGGAGGAGGCGGCGGAACCTGCTAAGGCAGATAGCGACAAATAAGGACTGGAGGGGGAGCCCGTTGCTGCATCGACCTGCTGTCGACGATCTGCGGGATGTGCTTCAGATCGCGCTGCGCCAGGGCGCTGATTTTGCTGATATCTTCATCGAGAAGAAGTCGGTCAACGGGATCGGCTGTGATGACAACAAGATCGAGCGGATCCACTCGGGGATCGATATCGGTGCCGGCATCCGCGTCATCGCCGGGGAGTCGACGGCCTATGCCTACACGAACGACCTCAGTCTAGAGGGACTGGGCCATGCGGCCCAGGTGGCCAGCCACGCCGCTCGCGGCGGCGCAGCCTCTCGTCCCATCGACCTGACGAAGCGGTCGTCGCCGGTGCAGATGGTCATTGAATCGCGTCCCGACGAGGTGGCCCTTGAGGACAAGGTGGAACAGGTGCTGCGGGCCAATCGCCATGCCCGCAACATCGACGACCGGATCAAACAGGTGACCGTCGGGTACGGCGATGTGGTCCAGGAGGTGACCATCGCCAACTCGGAGGGCGATTATATCGAAGATGAGCGGATCCGCACGCGCTTCGTCGTCCACGCTGTGGCGGCGGACGGCGCCGTCATCCAGACAGGCTATGAGGCCCTGGGTGGGACGAAGGGCTTTGAGATCTTTCAGGAGCGCGATCCGGAGTCACTGGCCCAAGCAGCCGTCGATCGGGCGCTTTTGATGCTGACGGCCAAGCCGGCGCCATCGGGCAAGATGCCTGTCGTCATGTCCAGCGCCGCCGGCGGCACTATGGTCCATGAGGCCTGCGGCCACGGCTTGGAGGCCGACTTAGCCCAGAAAGGCCTCTCCGTCTACGCCGGCAAGGAAGGACAGCAGGTAGCGTCACCGCTGGTGACGGTCGTCGATGACGGCACCATCGCCGGCAAGTACGGCACCCTCCGCTTTGACGACGAAGGGACGCCGGGGCAGAAGAACGTCCTGATCGAAAAGGGCATCCTCAAGGGATTTATGCACGACCGCTTCACCGCCGGAAAGGAGAAGCGACCCTCCACCGGCAACGGTCGGCGCGAGTCTTACCAGCATAAGCCTCTTCCGCGCATGACGAATACCCTCATCGCCTCAGGCGACGAGATCCCGGAAAAGATCATCAGGGACACGAAGCGGGGTCTTTTTGTCAAGAAGATGGGTGGCGGCCAGGTGAATACGACCAACGGCGACTTCGTCTTCGATGTGGCCGAAGGCTATCTGATCGAAAACGGCGAGATCGGCGCGGCGGTGCGCGGCGCCACTTTGACCGGCAACGGCCCTGAGGTGCTGCGGCAGATCGACCGCGTCGGCAACGACCTCGGCTACGCCATCGGCACCTGTGGCAAAGACGGTCAGGGTGCGCCGGTGTCAGACGCCCAGCCGACGCTGCGCATCACCTCCCTGATCGTGGGAGGAACCGGCGCGGCGGAGCGCGGCGATGAAGAGGACGGGCAGGCGGCGCCAGGCGGTAGAGGCGGCGCCGGCACAGGCGCGGGCGGCGGCGTCGGCGGCGGACTGCGCCGCCTGTCTGCCTTTGACCTGCTGAACAACCACGCCGGCCGGATCCGGCGTCTGTGACACCCATAGACATTGGGCCATGCCCGTTCTGCGGGTGTGGCTTTTTTGCCCTCAACCGGCAAGGTTTATCGGATCGCAGGTCCATAAAACCCCGATAGTGCCGGACGGTTGCAGGATGAACAGTGTAGGGCCGGTAATTTCGCCGGGATAGCAAGCGGATTTGCCGGCGCGGGCAAACTGACAACAGGAGGTGTGGCGGTGAGCCACCTTGCGATGCGGGAACTGGCCCGCCGGATGGTCGAACGGGCGCAGGCGAAGGGCGCGAACCTGTCCGAGGCCTACGGCCTTGACGCTAAGGAGCTTTCCATCGATGTCTCCAAAGGCATCGTGGAAACGATGAAGCTGGCCGAGGATCGCGGCATCGGCATCCGCCTTTTTCAGGGCGGCAAAATGGGTTATTCCTATACGTCCGACCTTTCGGAAAAGGCGCTAGAGGAGACTGTGGACAGGGCGCTGGCCAACGCCCGCTGGAACGCCGAGGATCGCTTCCGGGGCCTGCCGGGCAAAGCGGATCGGTATCCCGACGTGAAGACCTATGACCCCTCTCTGGCCGTGGTCTCGGTGGAACAGAAGATCGAACTGGCCAAAGCGATCGAGGCGGCGGCAAAGGCTGTCGATGGACGGATAAAAATCATCGAGCGTTCCAGCTACACCGATACCGAGTATACGGTGACGATCATCAATTCTCAGGGCGTCGATGTGGCCTGCCGGGGGGCCTACTGCGGCGGCTATGCCTACCTGGTGGCCGAGGAGAACGGTGAGAGCCAGACCGGCTTTTCCCTCTCTTACGGCTTAAGCTTTGACGGCATCGATCCGGAGCAGATCGGACGCGAGGCGGCAGAAAAGGCCTTGCGCATGCTCGGCGCGAAGCCCGTATCGTCTCGGCGCGCTCCTGTCGTCTTTGACCCTTACGTGGCCACTCAGTTCCTCGCCATCCTGGCGCCGTCGCTGACGGCGGAGGCCGTCCAAAAAGGCAAGTCGCTCTTCGCCGGGAAAGAGGGACAGCCCATCGCCGCCCCGGAGGTGACCGTCATCGACGACGGCCGCATGGAAGGGCGGATCCTCTCGGCCCCCTTTGACGGCGAAGGCGTGCCCACGTCGCGGACGGTGCTGATCGACAAGGGGACCCTGGCGGGCTATCTGCACAACACCTATACGGCCGCCAAAGCAGGGGCGGTGTCAACAGGCAACGGCTCACGAGGCTCCTTCCGGGGGACGCCGGAGGTGGGGACGACCAACTTTTATCTGCAAGCCGGAAACTGCGCGCCCGGCGAGCTGATCGGCCAGATCGAATCCGGTTTTTATGTGACCGAGGTGATGGGCATGCACACGGCGAACCCCATCTCGGGCGATTTTTCCGTCGGCGCCGCCGGGCTCCTGATCGAGCAGGGGCGGCTGACACGTCCGGTCCGGGGCGTCGCCCTCGCCGGCAACCTTCTCGACTGGCTGCAAGGGATCGACGGCGTCGGCAGCGACCTGACCTTCTTCATCGGCAAGGGTGCGCCGACGCTGCGCGTCAAAGAAATGGCCATCAGCGGCCCTTAAGTCGTTGTTGCCGCCGGGGCTTTTGTGGTAAAATGCTGAGGGAAATGGGGGATCTCGCCTGAATGCGCGCATTTTGCTGCTCAACGGTCCCAACCTGAATCTGTTGGGCCGCCGCGAACCGGCCCGGTACGGGACGACGACGCTGGCGGAGATCGAGAAGGCCGTCAGTGAACTCGGCCGCAGTTGGGGCTGGGAGGTTGTCTGCTTTCAGTCGAACCATGAAGGCGCGCTGATCGACTGCATCCACAACGCCTTCGGCCGTGTCGATCTGATCATCATCAACCCTGGCGCCTACACCCATACCTCCGTCGCGTTGCGGGACGCCCTGGCCGGCGTCGCCATCCCGGTGATCGAGGTGCACCTCAGCAATATTCACGCTCGGGAAGAATTTCGTCACCATTCCTTCATTGCGCCCATCGCTGTCGGGCAGATCGCCGGTTTCGGCGCTGATGGGTATCGGCTGGCCATGGAAGGGGCCCGCCATTACCTGACAGTCCGGAAGGGCGGCGAGGGGCAGCACCGGCCGGAACAAAGCCCTGTTCCGCTGGCCCAGGCTGCCCAGTCTCGGGTTGCGCGGCTGCGCCAGCGCTGGGGTGACGGCATCGACGCCTTCCTGATCCTGTCCCCGGAAAACCGCCGCTATCTCTCCGGTTTCACCGGTTCGGCCGGCTTTTTGCTCGTCGATCGGGAAGGCCAATGGCTGGCTACCGATTTTCGCTACTGGGAACAGGCGAGGGAACAAGCGCCCGACTGGACGCTGCTCCGGCAAAAAGGCGCCTGGACGGAGGCGCTCCGGGAGGCGGTCGCCGACCGGGGTTGGCGGAACATCGCCGTGGAGAGCGATGTGGTCACCCTCGAACAGCAGCAAAAGCTGAGGACGGCTCTGCCCGATGTGCACTGGGTCCCGCGCCAGGGGGTTGTAGAGTCGCTCCGGATGGTCAAAGACGAAGGGGAACAGTTGGCGCTGAGCCGCGCCGCCGCGCTGGCTGATCGGGGCTTTCAACATATACTTGGTTATATGCGACCGGGGATGACCGAGCGGGACGTGGCCCTTGAGTTGGAGTTTTTTCTCCGGCGGGAGGGCGCCCAGGGCGTCTCTTTCGCCTTCATCGTCGCCTCCGGCGAACGGTCCGCCTTGCCTCACGGGGTCGCCTCGGACAAAAAGATCGGGACAGGGGAACTGATCACCCTCGACTTCGGCTGTATCCTTGAAGGGTACTGTTCCGACATGACCCGGACAGTGATCTTCGGTCCGCCGACAGCGGAGCAGCGCAAGGTCTATGACACGGTCCTCGATGCCCAGAAACGGGCCTTGGACGCTATCGCTCCCGGAAAAAGCGGGCGTGCCATCGATCGGATCGCCCGGGATGTGATCGAGGCGGCCGGTTACGGCGAGCACTTCGGTCATGGTCTCGGCCATGGCGTCGGGTTGCTCGTCCATGAAAACCCGCGTCTATCTGCCCTGTCTGAGGATGTCTTGGAGCCTGGCCACGTGGTCACCGTCGAACCGGGGATCTACATTCCCGGCTGGGGCGGCGTCCGCATCGAAGACCTGGTCATCGTCACAGCCGACGGTTGCCGCAACCTGACCACATCGCCGAAGGAACTGCTCGTCCTGTAAAGGAAAGTTGCCTGCAGCGGGTGTCGCCGAAGGGCTTTTATCCCGCGCGCAAGCTTTCAGATCATCCATCAACCTGACTGGGCATCTCACAAGGGGAAGGAGCATTTTTCGTCCATGATCTCATCGAACGATTTTCGGACGGGTTCGACGATTGAACTGGATGGCGACGCTTATGTCGTCATCGAATTCCAGCACGTCAAGCCCGGCAAAGGCGCCGCCTTCGTGCGGACGAAGCTGAAAAACATCAAGACCGGTTCCGTGGTGGAGCGCACCTTCCGGGCCGGTGAAAAAGTGCCCAAGGCCCGCCTGGAGCGCCGCCAGATGCAGTACCTCTACAGTGACGGCGACGATTACACCTTTATGGATGTGGAGAACTTTGAACAGATCACGCTGCAGCGCGACCAGATCGAAGAGCAGCTCCGTTTCCTGAAGGAGAACATGAACGTTCACGTCCTCACCTGGAACGGCAACCTGATGGGCGTCGAACTGCCCAACACGGTGGAACTGAAAGTGGTCGCCACTGAACCGGGCATCCGCGGCGATACCGCCACCGGCGGCAGCAAGCCGGCCACCTTGGAGACCGGCGCCATCGTCCAAGTCCCCTTCTTCATCAACGAAGGCGAGATGCTGATCATCGACACCCGGACCGGCGCCTACGTTTCCCGCGCTTAAGTCGTCATTGCCTAAGAAGAATCCCTCCCGGAGATACTACGGATAGCCGATGGCAATCCATAGAAACCGGGAGGGATTTTGTTTTGCAGAAGCTACGCCAGCGCATCTCCTACCTGCAAGGACTGGCTGAGGGTATGAACGTGGGGACCAGTTCCCGGGAAGGGCGCCTGCTCACGGAAATGCTGCAGGTCCTCGGCGACATGGCCGACTCGATTGACACGGTGAAAGCAGAGCAGGAACGCCTTGACGAGATCGTCGAGAGCATGGATGACGACCTCTTCCAGTTGGAACAGGACATTTATGAAGACGACGATGAAGATGACGATGATATCGTCGAGATCGCCTGTCCATCGTGCCAGGAAAACGTCTCTTTTGATGCTAAGCTGCTCGACGACGATGACTACCTGGAGGTCACCTGCCCCTCCTGTCGGCAAGGGGTCTTCATCCGGGAAGGCGACGAAGACGGGGAGGAACAGATCGTGATGGGTGAGGAAGCGGAACGCGACGGTGACTGCGGCGATGCCGCCTGTCATCGCCATACCCACTGAGGGCAATGCTTGATCCTGGGACGAATGTTCCGGGGGAAGCCTGTCATAGGCGCCGATTATCGATGATTATCGATGATTATCTTAGAAGAGAAGGTCTCGCCCGTCACGGCGCAGGGCTTCTCTTTTTGCATAATCCTGGCAGGAGGGCATATGTTTTTGTAGGGGAAGGGGGGACAAGGATTGCGGTGGCTTTTTTCCGGTGGCGCCGATGGCCTGACGGTGCTCGATGACGGCGCCGCCGATAAGCGGGCAGATGCTCTGAAGGAAAACCGAGACAGTGTCCGTGGAGTCAAGGAATGCTCGTCAAGGGACAAAGCCTCTGCGCAACAGGCCGCCGAAAAAGAAGAGGCTGATGGACACTGGACGGGGCGGCTCTTGCCTTACCTGGCCCCTACGCTCCGTTCTCTCCTGACGGATGTGCTGGCAGCCCGACCGGGGCTGCGCCATGAGATAACGGAGATTCGCCTCCGTGCCGGTCGACCGCTCGCCCTCTGCGGCAGGTTAGATGACCTACTGTTGCGCGCCGTGACTGAGGAAGAAATCATGCAAACGATGCACCTGATCGCCCATTGTTCGGTCTATGCGCTGGAACAGGAGTTCCGGCAAGGATTTCTGACGCTGCCCGGAGGACACCGGGTGGGGCTGGCCGGCCGAGTGGTCCTCGACGGGGGGCGGGTGAAGACGATCCATCCTGTTTCTTCCTTAAATATCCGCATCGCCCGCCAGTTTCTCGGCGTCGCCGACCCTCTGCTGCCCCAACTCCTTGCTGTTGATGAGGGGATTTTTTTTTTCCACCCTGATCGTCTCCCCTCCCGGTGGGGGGAAGACGACACTGCTGCGGGATATCATCCGGCAGATCAGCACAGGGCGACCGGAGTGCGGACTGGCGGGCAAGACGGTAGGGTTGGTGGACGAGCGTTCTGAGATCGCCGCCTGTTATCGGGGTGTCCCGCAAAACGACGTAGGCCCCCGCACCGATGTGCTCGACGGCTGCCCAAAAGCGGAAGGCTTGTTGCGTCTGCTTCGTTCGATGGGTCCCCAGGTGCTGGCCACAGATGAGATCGGCCGCGAGGAGGATGTGCTCGCTATCGAGGAGGCGGTCCACAGCGGTGTCACCCTGTTGGCCACTGCCCATGGACGGAACCGGGAAGAGCTGCTGACGAGGCCGGGTCTGGAGCGGATGTTGAAGCGGAAAGTGTTTCAGCGGCTGGTCGTTCTCAGCCGCCGGGAGGGGCCGGGTACGGTGGAAGGCATCTTCGACGCCGGTGGAAACCGCCTGAAGGAGGGAAGGGTATGGGGAAGCTGGTCGGCGCAGCGCTGATCGTCGGCGCTTTTTCGGCTGGGGGGTTCATGACGGCGAGGGATCTCCGCCGGCGCAGGCAGATCCTGGCGTCGCTGCAATCGGCGCTGGCGATGTTGGCGACAGAGGTCGCCTTCCGAGCGACCCACCTGCCGGAAGCGCTTGTTCAGGTGAGCCGGACCGCCGGTCCGCCCGTCAATGCCCTCTTTGCCGAAGCGGGCAATCGGTTGCGCCGGGCGGAGGGACAGGCGGCGTCAGCGATCTGGTTGCAGTCGGTCGGCGACTGGCTGCCCCGGACGCCGTTGCATCCTTCTGACGGGGAAGAACTGGCGCGCCTCGCCCTCGGTCTCGGCGCAGCGCCGCGGGAGGATCAATTGCACCGCATCGAAGAGGTGAAAAACCGGCTGGCTTATCTGGAGCAGGAGGCGCGGGAGAGGGAAACCAGGATGGCTAAAGTCTGGTCTTATGGGGGCGTCCTGCTCGGGGCTGCCGTTGTCCTGACCATTTGGTGAGGGGGAGGACAAGGGAATGAACATGTTGCAGATCTTTCAGATCGCCGGCATCGGCATCGTCGTGGCGATTTTTTATTCCATACTGAAAGAAGCGAAACGGGAAGAACTGGCGCAACTGTTGGCCATCAGCGGTGTGGCGCTGGTGACGCTCATGGTCCTTCGCCTGATCAGCGACCTTTTCGATCAGGTCCGGTCAGTCTTTTCCCTCTATTGATCAGGAGCGTTCTGAGCGCCGCCGCAGCTTCGATGGACTGAAAGCCGGGAGAGGAGGTGTGCCGTGGAGATTCTTCAGGTTGTCGGGGTGGGCATCATCGCGACCATCTTTCTGGTCATCGTGCGCAAGCAGCGGCCCGAACTGGCTGTCCAACTGAGCATTGCCGCCGGTGTGATCCTGTTTTTGTTTGTGTTGAGCAAGATTTCCGCCGTCATGCAGGTCCTCGAGGACCTGGCCAACAAGGCGCAGATCAACCGCTACTATCTGACGACGCTGTTGAAGATTGTCGGCATCGCCTATATCGCCGAGTTTGGCGCGCAGATCTGCCGCGATGCCGGCGAATCGACGATCGCCACGAAAGTGGAGATGGCCGCCAAGATCGTCGTGATGGTCTTGGCGCTGCCGATCCTGCTGGCCTTGATGGACTCCCTGATGAGTCTGCTGCCGCGGGGTGGCCCCTCATGAGGCGGCGGGAATGGTTTGCCGGTCGGTTTGGACGAGCAGGTCTTTTTGCAAACGCTGAAGCTGCCGTGAAGGCCGGGATTGTCTCGCCAATGTGGCGCCATATGCTCTGTCTGTTCCTGGTGCTTCTTCTGTCAGTCAGTCAGCTTTCACTGGCGGTTCCTCCCGCAGCCGCCGCACCGGGCGCCTCGGTCACCCCCTCCCAGGGGTCTTCCGGCGATCCCTCCGGAGGGGGCAGCCCCGCCCCGGCGCCGACGGTGGATCTCTCCGAATTCCAACGGGTCCTCGAGGAACTGGAGCGGGACAAGGGGAAGTACCTGCCCTCTCTGAATCCGCGCACGATCATGGAGGACATCCGCAACGGCAGGGTGAGCCTCTCGATCGGAGAAGTCTTCCGGGGCGTCATGGGCTACCTCTTTCAGGAGGTGCTGGCCAACACGGCGCTGTTGGGGGAACTGATCATCCTGGCGGTCGTCGTCGCCGTCCTTAACCACTTTCAGTCATCCTTTGAATCGGGGGCTGTCTCCAAGACGGCCTTCGCCGTCGGCTACATGGTGCTGATCACCATCGCTATCCATAGCTTTTATGCGGCCGTTCAGACCGGCCGAGGGGCGATCGACGACATGGTTCGGTTCATGCAGGCCATCCTGCCGGTCCTGCTCACCCTGCTGACGGCCATGGGCGGCTTCGCCTCAGGGGCGCTCTTCCATCCCGTCATCTTCGGCGCCATCACCCTGATCAGCACCCTGATCAAGGACTGGATCTTTCCCCTCATCCTTTTCTCGGCTGTGCTGGGGATCCTCAATCATGTCTCCTCCCAGTTCAAGGTGAAAAACCTGCAAAACCTGATCAAAGACGGCTACAAGCTGGCCATGGGGCTGTTTATCACCGTCTTTTTGGGGGTGATCAGCATCTACGGCGCTGTCGGCGCTGTCGCTGACGGCTTGACACTGCGGACGGCCAAGTACGCCACCGACGCCCTGTTGCCGGTCGTGGGCGGCCTTGTGGCCGACAGCTTCGAGCTCATCGTCAACTCGTCGTTGCTGCTCAAAAACGGCATCGGGCTCATCGGCCTGGTCATCATCGCCATCCTCTGCGTCCTGCCGTCCTTGAAGATTTTGGCGCTCGTGCTGATCTATCGGTTGGCCGGCGCGCTGCTCCAGCCCATCGGCGACAGCCCGGTGGCCGACAGCCTGGAGACGATCGGCGGCAGCCTGACCTTGGTCTTCGGCGCCGTCGCTGCCGTGGGGCTCATGTTTTTTCTGGCGCTTACCATCGTCGTCGGGGCCGGCAATCTGACCGTCATGTTGCGGTAAGGAGGGGAGCCGCCTGGATATCCTTCGTCAGATCATCGAACAGGTGGTATTGATCATCCTTGTGGGCACCCTGCTGGACATGCTCCTGCCCAACGGAAGGTTGCAGTCTCTGGTCCGGCTGGTGGCGGGGCTGTTTATCATGGTGGCTGTCCTCAATCCGATCATGAGCTGGCTCAACCGGAACGACTGGGCCGCCACGCTGGGCGGAGACATGCCCGCCCGCGAGGTCGCCGGTTACGATGAGATCCGCCGCAAGGGAGAGGCCTTGCGGGAAGAGGGGCTCCATCAGGCTCGCGAAGAGGCAAAAAACCGTTTGCAGCGTCAGGTGGAGGCCCTCGTCGGGCTGAAGCCGGGCGTAAAAGCGGCGGCAGCACAGGTGGAACTGGGCAAAAGGGAGGAGAACCCTTCGGCCATCGGGCAGATCACCGTCACCTTGCGACCGGACGAACCGGCGAAAGGGTCGAAGGAGGCGACAGAAGCGGTTGCACCGGTGATGGTCGACGACCGGGATCTGCAAAAGGGCGCCGGCGACCTTGCGAACGATCCCAAGGCCGCCCCCGCGCAGAAGGGCGAAATCGATAGAGAGGCGACTGCCCAATCGATCGTCCAGACCTTGTCCGGCTTCTACGGGATCCCGCCGGAGCGGATCCGGGTTTTCTGGGAATAAGGAAAGACCCGACATGAGAACGCAAAAATCGGCGAAGATGGGGGAGGGTGAAAGATGAACTGGCTCAAGCAGCCGAAAGATAAACTGTTGGCTGTACTGGCTGCCGTGATCTTCCTAGGTGTCGCCTTGATGACGGCCGAGGAGCGACGACAAGGTTCCGGGATCTGGCCGGGACAAGAGGCGGCGCCCACGTCGGCAACAGCGGCGGCGGAAAGCGCGAAGACGGGCCGGGGTTCGGAGTTGGCGGCCCAAGAGCGCCTGCTGAGCGAACGCGTAGCCAGCGCTGTTTCCAAGATCGAGGGGGTCGGCGCCACCGAGGTGGTCGTCAGCCTCGCCCAGGGCACCCAGTCGGAATACGCCACCAACAGCAACGCCAACAACAAGAAGATCGAAGAAAAGGACAAGTCCGGCGGCACGCGGGTGACCTCGGACAACACGGACAGCCGCACCGTCGTGGTGGTGAAGGAAAGCACTGCCGCCAAAGAGCAGCCGGTCGTCGTGCGGGAACTGCGCTACCAGGTGGCCGGCGTCCTCGTCGTCGCCGAGGGGGCGAGAGACGCTAACGTGCGCCAGAATATCAGCCGCGCCGTCTGCACGCTCCTCGATATCCCGGCCCATAAGGTCAGCGTCTTTCCACGGGAGGAAAAACGATGAAGATCCGGATCATCCGAAAACCATCCTGGATGCCCGGCCTGCCCCAGTGGCCGAACCGCAAGGTCCTCGCCCTGCTGGCGGGCCTCCTCGTCACAGCTGCCGGATTCTTCGGCGTCTATTCCGTGAGCGATCTCGTCTTTTCGGTGGCGTTGCGAGAGAGCGACCGGATCTTCGGGGAACCTGCGCCATCCGGTTCGACGGTCTCTTCTGCGCCGCCGTCTCCTTCCGCCGCAAAGACGCCCCCTGCTGCGGCAGTCCCTCTCGGAAAAAGGACTGGCCCCAATCCCTCTGCGACTGCTGCCTCCGACGCAGCCTCCGCCTCCAACGCAGCCTCCACCTCCGACGCAGCCTCCGCCTCCGACGCAGCCTCCGCCTCCAACGCAGTCTCCACCTCTGACTTCAGCCAGAGGGCTGGCCCGGCGCTGCCCAACCCCGGCCATTTCCAAAACAAAGGGCAGGACTTCTTCTCCGAGTATCGGATGGAGCGGGAGCGCGTCCGCAGCCAGCAGATCGAGATCCTTCAGGAGATCGTCCGCAACGACCAGTCCTCCGGCGAGACGCGCAAGGAGGCCCAGAGGAAACTGCTTGAGATCAGCGAGCAGATCAAAAAGGAGATGGAGACGGAACGGCTGCTCATCGCCAACAGCTACCGCGACGCCGTCGTCCTGATCCAGAATAACACCGTATCGGTGATCGTCGCCGCCAGGGAGTTGACGCAAGCCGAGAAGGGCAAAATCGCCGAACTGGTGGCTCGTTCGACAGGTGTCAAGACGAACGTCGTATCGGTGATGAACCGCTAGCCGGAGGCCGCAAAAGAGCCGGGAGACCTTTTTGCAGCAATCCTGTTCGCGCGCCTTTTCGACAGAAGTGTTTATATGATGGGGAAAAGCGGTTATTCTGTATACAAAGAGAATCACGCCTTGCGTCTGAATCGTCCGAACTCTATAATGTATGGTAAGTGTCTAGCACTGTCGCTAGCGTATAACTCAGGAGTTGTCACTCCAACAACGGCCTGAGTTTCTATTTTGTCAGAAGGCGGCGGAACCAGGAACGGGACGTCGTGCCGCTCGGAGAGACGGAGGGAATCGAGTGCAACATGAACGCAGAGTAAAGATCACCGAGACGACACTGCGGGACGGCCACCAGAGCCTGTGGGCCACCCGTATGCGCCTGGAAGACATGCTTCCCATCGTCGAAAAGATGGACAAGGTGGGTTACCACTCCGTAGAGGTATGGGGCGGTGCCACTTTCGATGTCTGCATGCGTTACCTGAACGAAGATCCCTGGGAACGGCTGCGCATCCTGAAAAAATATTTTCGCCGCACCCCCTTGCAGATGCTCCTGCGGGGCCAGTCCCTTGTCGGCTACACCCATTATCCTGATGACGTCGTCGAGGCTTTTGTTCATAAAGCCGTCGAAAACGGCATCGACATCATCCGTATCTTTGACGCCCTCAACGATATCCGCAACATGGAAGCGCCCATGCGCCACGCCAAAAAAGCCGGCGCCCATGTGCAGGCGGCCATCGTCTATACGATCAGCCCTGTTCACACGATGGAGCACTACGTCGAGACGGCCCTTCAACTGGCCGAGATGGGCGCCGACTCCCTCTGCATCAAGGATATGGCCGGCCTGCTCCTGCCCTTTAAATCGCGGGAACTGGTCACCTTGATCAAGGAGAAGGTCAACCTGCCCCTGCAACTGCACACCCACTACATCGGCGGCATGGCCGTCGGCGCCCTCTTAAAAGGCGTCGAAGCCGGCGCCGACATCATCGATTGCGCCTCTTTGCCGCTGGCCTTCGGTCCCTCCCAGCCGCCCGTCGAGACGCTGGTGCGGGCTTTCAGCGACACCCCCTATGACCCGGGCCTCGACATCCACCGGATTTTTGAGATCACCCAGTACTTCGAGGATCTGCGCAAGCGCCTCGGCTACAAACGGGGGATCACGGGCCTTAACGACATGCTCGTCTTCGACCACCAGGTACCCGGCGGCATGATCACCAACCTGATCACCCAGTTAGAAGAGCAGAAGGCGCGCCACCGTCTGAACGATGTCTTACATGAGATGCCCAAGGTGCGGGCCGACTTCGGCTACCCGCCCCTTGTCACCCCCACCAGCCAGATCGTCGGCACCCAGGCTGTCTTGAACGTCCTCACAGGCGAGCGCTACAAACTGGTCCCCGGCGAAGTGAAGGGCTATGTGAAAGGCCTTTACGGCAAACCGCCTGCGCCGATCCGTCAGGATATCGTGACCAAGATCCTCAAAGATGACAAACAGATCGACTGCCGTCCCGCCGACCTGCTGGAGCCGGCCATGGACCGCGCTCGCCGCGAACTAGGTCCCCTGGCCAAGAGCGAGGAGGATGTCCTGTCCTACGCCCTGTTCCCGCAAGTGGCCTTAAAATTCTTCGAATATCGGAAAAACCCGCAAGCCCACGTGGTCGCCCCGGTCGTTCAGAACCAGGAAGGCCCACCCGCCCCTCAGCCTGGGGCGAGCCAGTCCGCTCCCGTCAGAGGGAACACGCAGAAGGAGGATGCAAAGGTGAACGTCCAGGAAATCAAAGAACTCATCCAGGTTCTGAACGGTACGGACATTGCTGAACTGCAGGTGGAGAGCGATGGCGTCAAACTCTCGATCCGCAAGGGATCGGCCATCCATGCTCCCGCCGCCGCTGCCCCTGTCATGGTCGCCGCCCCTGCGTCCGCCGCGCCCGCGCCTGCTGCGGAAGCCGCCGCGCCTGCGCCCCAACCGGCCGCCGACCTGTCCAAAAACCCGAACGTCGTCGCCATCACCTCGCCCATGGTGGGCACCTTCTACCGCGCCCCGGCTCCCGACGCCCGCCCTTATGTGGAAAAGGGCAGCAAGGTGGACAAGGGCACGACGGTCTGCATCATTGAGGCCATGAAGCTGATGAACGAGATCGAAGCCGAGATCAAGGGAACCATCGTCGACATCCTCGTGGAAAACGGCGCGCCTGTCGAATACGGCCAAACCCTTTTCCTCGTTGAAAAAGCCTAAGGGGGCGCCTGAATGGGACACCATCACAGCCTCTTTAACAAGATCCTGATCGCCAACCGCGGTGAGATCGCCGTCCGCATCATCCGCGCCTGCAAGGAGATGGGTATCGGGACTGTCGCCGTCTACTCCGAGGCCGACAAGGACGCCCTCCATGTGAAACTGGCCGACGAAGCCTACTGTGTCGGACCGGCGCCCTCAAACCGCAGCTATCTGAACATCCCTAACATCATCAGCGCCGCCACCGTTTCCGGCGCGGAAGCGATCCACCCAGGCTTCGGCTTTCTCTCGGAAAACGCCTACTTTGCCGAGATCTGCGAAACCTGCAAGATCAAGTTCATCGGGCCCGGCTCCAAGGCCATCGAGTCCATGGGCTCCAAGGCCGTAGCGCGGGAGACGATGATCAAGGCGGGTGTCCGCGTCGTCCCCGGTTCCGAGTCCATCGTCACCTCTGAGGAAGAGGCCGAAAAGATCGCCGAGGAGATCGGCTACCCGGTCATGATCAAGGCCTCGGCCGGCGGCGGCGGTCGTGGCATGCGCATCGCCCATTCGGAAAAAGACCTCTTCAACGCCCTTCAGACGGCTCAGGCCGAGGCGGAAGCCGCCTTCGGCAACAAAGCCGTCTACATCGAAAAATTCATCGAAGAGCCGCGCCACATCGAGTTTCAGATCATGGCCGACCAGTTTGGCAACACGGTCTACCTGGGCGAGCGCGACTGCTCCATCCAGCGGCGCAATCAGAAGCTGCTGGAAGAAGCCCCGTCGCCGGCTCTCTCGCCGGAACTGCGCAAGGAGATGGGCGAACAGGCCGTGCTGGCCGCCAAGTCCGTCAACTACGTCAACGCCGGTACCGTCGAGTTCTTGCTGGATAAGCACGGTCATTATTATTTCATCGAGATGAACACCCGCATCCAGGTCGAGCACCCGGTGACGGAGATGATCACCGGCATCGACCTGATCAAAGAGCAGATCCGCATCGCCGCCGGCGAGCCCCTGGGCTACACCCAAGATGACATCGTCATCAAGGGCCACGCCATCGAATGTCGGATCAACGCCGAAGACCCGGCCCGCAACTTCATGCCGAGCCCCGGCAAGATCACCGCCTACCACCCTCCCGGCGGCCTGGGCGTCCGCCTCGACAGCGCCGCCTACGCCGGTTACACCATCCCGCCCACCTACGACTCCATGATCGGCAAGCTGATCGTCTGGGGCCGCGACCGCAACGAGGCCATCGCCCGCATGCAGCGCGCCCTCGACGAGTTCGTCATCGAAGGCGTCAAGACCACCATCCCCTTCCAGCAAAAAGTGCTGGGCAACGCCTTCTTCCAGAAGGGCGAAGTCTACACGAACTTCATCCAGGCGAGGATGACGGGGGAGTAGAGCGACATAAGCTGCGCTGACAGGGACAACAAGAGAAGAACAGCAAAGGACCCGGTCCGTTTTCTGAGGCCGGGTTCCTTTTTGCTTAAAGCGATGAAAGGACGCACTATGACTGGTATACCCTCCCTCTCTTTGGTACAATACTACATGATGGACACTCTCCATCGGAAATCCTCACCAGGGGGTGCCCGTACACATGGATTCTATTACAACCAAGCAGGATATCGGCCACGTCCGTATCGCCCAAGAGGTCGTTGCGACCATCGCTGGCTTGGCGGCGACCGAAGTGGAAGGCGTCGCCGCGATGAGCGGCGGTTTGGGCGGCGGCATCGCTGAGATGCTCGGCCGCAAGAACCTGACCCGCGGCGTCAAGGTCGAGGTCGGCGAACGGGAAGCGGCCATTGACATGAACATCATCGTCAATTTCGGCAGCCGCATCCCCGAGGTGGCTAAGCGCGTCCAGGAAAATGTGAAGCGCTCCATCGAAAGCATGACCGGGTTGACCGTCGTCGAGGTCAACGTCCATATTCAAGGGGTGAACTTCCCCACGCCGGAAACAAAAGAGGATGACCGGGTGAGATGATCGAGGCCCCCCTGAGACCGTCAGGGGGGTTTTTGCCCGTCCGACCGGTTGCCGGGCGAACGAGCGGGGAGGGGTCAGACATGGAAGGGCTGAGCCGTCTGCTGGCTTTTTTAGTGGCGCTGCCGCCGGCGGCGCTTGCCATCATGATCGTGGTGGCTGCTTTTTCGGGCGGCGGCGGCGCCGGTGTTGTCGAACGGTACTTGACCGCCTGGCGGCAAGGGGGAGTGCGCGCGGCCTGGGCCGTCGGGGCGATCTTCTATCTGCTCCTGGTCGGGTGGTTTTTGTTCCGGGCCTGGTCTCGGCCGATGAAGGGCATGACGCTATTGGCGCGCACGCCTCACGGGAAGGTGCAGATCTCCCGGTTGGCTGTCGAGGGGCTGATCCGCGGCGCCGTGGCCGGTTTTGTCGGCATCCGGGGCCTCAGGGTGCGCATCCGCACCGTCTCTGACGGCATCGCCATCGGGCTGCATGTGGCCTCTGATCTGAAGGTAGGGCTGCCTGCCCTCGGCGAAAAGATCCAGCAGGCGACGCGCCATGTGCTCGAATCGGCGACCGGCATGGAGCCGAAGGAGATCCAGATCACCTTTGAGCCGGTTGAAGTAGAGAGAAAAAGCCCTTTGCGGTAAGAATAATCATAAATACGGGGAGGGGCGAGACATTTGAGCAGGCGACAAGGGCGGGAGACTGCCTTGCAGACGTTGTTTATGGCTGATGTGGGCCGGATGGAACCGGCCTATGCCTTGCAGTACGCCAGTGAAGAATTCGGGATCAGCGAGGCGGCCGCCGCCTTTGCCCGGGAACTGGTCGAAGGCGCGGTGGCGAACCGAGAGACGATCGACGGGAACATCCGCCGCCTGGCCAAGGAGTGGAACCTGGAGCGGATGCCCCATGTGGACCGCAACCTGCTGCGCGTGGCCATCTTTGAGATGCTTTTTCGGGAGGACATCCCTTTGAACGCCGCCATCAACGAGGCCATCGAGTTGGCCAAGATCTACGCCAACGAGGAATCGGCCAAGTTTGTGAACGGCATCCTTGGCCAACTGGCCCGGGAGCTCCGCGAGGCGCGCGGCGAGAAGACTTCGGCGCAGGAAGGGGCGCCTGCCGCAGTGACGAACCGGGTGACGACCCCGGCGCCAGAGTCAACCCCAGTGCCGGACCCAGACGCAACCCCAGCGACAACCCCGGTGACTACCACGGTGATTTCGGAAACAGCGGCGAATCGGGAGACGCGTTCCATGGCCGAAGAGGAAACGCAGCCGCCCGGTGTCAACGAGGTGTAGCCGATGGGGGCGGATATCATTCGCGGGGTCTTGGGCATCGACACGAGTTGCTATACGACCTCTGTCGCCTTTGCCAGCCTCGATGGCAGGCTGCTGGCCCAGAAACGGCAATTGTTGCCTGTGAAGCCGGGAGAAAGGGGTCTCCGCCAGGGAGACGCCTTTTTTTTGCATGGCCGCCAACTGCCGCATGTCATGGAGGCGTTGTTTGCTGACTTGCGCTGCTCTGGGGAGGCGAAAGCCGGTAGAGAAGGTCTCCGCGTCGAGGCTGTCGCCGCCTCCACCCGGCCCAGGCCGGAGGAAGGCGCTTATCTGCCTGTCTTTTTGGCCGGCGAGGCGGTCGGGCGGTCGGTGGCGGCGGCGCAGGGCGTCCCCTTTTTCGCGACGACCCACCAGGAGGGGCACATCATGGCGGGGATCGCCTCCTTGGAAGACCGTGAACAGGCGGAGGCGCTGCTGAAAAAGGGCTTTCTCTCGGTCCACCTCTCCGGCGGGACGACGGAACTGTTGCGGGTGCGCTTCGACGGGGCCAGCGCCGTTTTTTCCATAGAAAAGTTGGGCGCCACAACAGACCTGCACGCCGGGCAACTGGTTGACCGCGTCGGCGTGGCCTTAGGGCTGCCCTTCCCGGCGGGACCGCACCTGGAGGCGCTGGCCGCTCAGTGTGACGGCGGCAGGTGCGCTGCCGAAGGAGCGGCGGAAGGTTCCACCGAAGCGATCGAGGCGATCCCCTTTCCTGCCTCGGTGAAAGGCTACAATGTCAGTTTTTCCGGCGCGGAGGCCCAAGCGCTGCGGCTCATCGAAAAGTGGCGTAAGGCAAATGAAGCCGCCTCGCCTGCGGCCATTGCCACACTTCCGGGCGATCCGGCGCATCCAGGCATCCCTGCACTGCCGGCCATCGCCCGCGGCATCGAAGGCTGTCTCGCCTCGACGCTGGAGAAGATCCTGCGCCGGGCCATCGCAGAGACCGGTTGCCGCGACGTGCTCATCGTCGGCGGCGTGGCGGCCAACGGCTTTCTGCGGCGGCGCCTGCGGGAGCGCTTGGAACACCGCGCCGTCGGCGGTCGCCTCGCCTTTGCCACAACGGCTCTGTCGGGCGACAACGCTGCCGGCGTCGCGCTGTTAGGTGCCAAGTTTCTCTCCGCTTCCATGGCTTGCCGTTGACCGCAGCGGTTGCACGGTGTACACTGGATATTGTGTCATAAGTGTGCGGACAGGCTGGCGGCAGCATAAGCGCCGGGCTTTGTCCGTATTTTTTAAAACATGCCCTCCCCCGGTTTGCAGGAGATAGGCAGGGGTTCGCGAATCATGAAAAGCGAGCCAAGGGTCGCCGTTCGGCCTTTGTAAGGCGTTTTCCTTTGCGAAGTGCGGCAGTATGGCATAGAGGAGGCAGCAGGCGAATGTACCCGATTGTGCGGAAAGAGATCCTTTCCGCCAGTGTCAAGCTTTTCGATCTGAAAGCTCCGCTGGTGGCGGCCAAAGCGAAGGCCGGACAGTTTTTTATTCTTCGCGCCGATGAAAAAGGCGAGCGCATCCCGCTGACCATCGCCGATTTTGACCGGGAGCAGGGGACGATCACGGCCATCTTTCAGGAGATCGGCGCGGGCACCCGCCTGCTCGGCCGGTTGGAAGCAGGGGACGCCGTCCTCGATGTGGTCGGTCCCCTCGGCGTGCCTTCCGAGATTGAGCGCTTTGACGGCCCTGTCGCGGTCGTCGGCGGCGGCGTCGGCATCGCCCCCATCTACCCCATCGCCCGCGCCCTGAAGGAGGCTGGCAACCGCGTCATCGCCATCATCGGCGCCCGCAACAAGGAACTGCTCTTCTGGGAAGAAAAGATGGCCGCCGTCAGCGACGCCTTGATCGTCTGCACCGACGACGGATCTTATGGGCGCAAGGGCTTTGTCACCGACGCCTTGAAAGACCTCTATGAAGCGAACAAGGATCTGCAGCGCGTCTGGGCCATCGGCCCCATGCCGATGATGCGCGCCATCGCCAACACGACCCGCCCCATGGGTGTGCCCACCATCGTCAGCATGAACCCGCTGATGCTGGACGGCACGGGCATGTGCGGCGCTTGTCGCGTCCTCGTCGGCGGCGAGACCAAGTTCGCCTGTGTCGACGGCCCCGAGTTTGACGGCCACCTGGTCGATTTCGACCTGGCCCTCAAGCGGCTTGCCATCTATCGCGACGAGGAGAAGCGCGCCCTGGCGGCGCTGGAGCATCACCGTGAAGGGGGGCGCTGCGGATGTCATTAAAGGAGACGATCCGGCAACCGATGCCCTGCCAGGACCCTCAGGTTCGCCGCACCAACTTTGACGAAGTCGCCCTCGGCTACTCTGAAGAGCAGGCCGTCAAGGAAGCGGCTCGCTGTATCCAGTGCAAAAAGCCCAGGTGCCGAGAAGGCTGCCCCGTTGAGGTGTTAATACCCGATTTCATTAAAGCCGTCGCCGCGCGCGATTTCGCCGGCGCGGCGGTGAAGCTGAAAGAGAAAAACGCGCTGCCTGCCATCTGCGGCCGCGTCTGTCCCCAGGAGAGCCAGTGCGAAGAAAAGTGCATCCTGGGCATCAAGTCGGAACCGGTCGCCATCGGGCGGCTGGAGCGCTTTGTGGCCGACTGGGAGATGGCCCAGGGCGCTAGCGCAACCGAACCCGCCCCGGCCAAAGGCGCAAAAGTCGCTGTCATCGGCGCCGGCCCGGCCGGTCTCACCTGCGCCGCCGAGCTGGCTAAACTCGGCTACGCCGTGACCGTCTTCGAGGCCTTGCACACCGCCGGCGGCGTGCTCATGTACGGCATTCCCGAGTTTCGCCTGCCCAAGGCGATTGTCGATAAAGAGATCGCCAACCTGCGCCAACTGGGCGTCGATTTGCAGTTCAACGTCGTCATCGGGTCGTCTGTGACGGTGGAGGAGCTGATGAACGAACGGGGCTATGCCGCCGTCTTCCTCGGCACCGGCGCAGGCCTGCCCAACTTCATGGGCATCCCCGGCGAAAACCTCTGCGGCGTCTTTTCGGCCAATGAGTTTTTGACGCGGACGAACCTGATGAAGGGCTTCCGCTTCCCTGAATACGGCACGCCTGTCAAACTGGGCCGCAAGGTGGCCGTCTTGGGCGCCGGCAACGTAGCCATGGACGCCGCCCGCACCGCCGTGCGCCTCGGCGCGGAAGAGGTCACCATCGTCTACCGCCGCTCCGACAAGGAGATGCCGGCTCGGGCCGAGGAGATCGAACACGCCCGGGAAGAGGGCGTTCAGTTTCAGCTCCTCACCAACCCTGTCGAGATCATCGGCGATGAGAACGGCTGGGTGAAGGCGATGAAGTGCCTCCGCTATGAACTGGGCGAACCTGACGCCTCAGGCCGCCGCAAGCCTGTGGCGATCGCTAACTCCGAGTTCGTCATGGACACCGATACGGTCATCATCGCCATCGGCACGGGGCCAAACCCCCTGGCCACCAAGTCTACGGCCGGCCTGGAATTGAACCGTCGCGGCAACATCGTCGCCGACGAGGCGGGCCGCACCTCCATCCCCGGCGTCTTTGCCGGCGGGGATATCGTCACCGGCGCCGCCACGGTCATCTTGGCCATGGGCGCCGGCAAGAAGGCGGCCCAGGCCATCGACGCCTACATCACGACGAAGGCGGCTGAGGCGGCGAATTAGATTCGGCTGCCTCTTTTGCCAAACCGTCTTGATGAATCGATTCCGGCGCAGCCCGGACGCCGGCGCAGCGCCTTGAGCCGAGGGGGCCGCCATGGACAAGATCTGGTCTGTGACCCAGTTGAATACCTACATTCAGGGGCTCCTCGAAGCGGCGCCCCGCTTGACCGATCTGTGGGTGCAAGGGGAGATCTCCAACTTCAAGCACCACACCTCCGGCCACATGTACTTCACCTTAAAAGACCGGGAGAGCGTCGTCAAAGCCGTCATGTTTCGCGGCAAAAACCGCTGCCTTTCCTTCCGCCCCGAAAACGGCCTGAAGGTGATCCTGCGCGGGCAGGTGTCGGTCTACCCGCGCGACGGCATCTATCAGATCTATGCCGAAGAGATGGAGCCGGCCGGTCTGGGCGGCATCTTTCTCGCCCTGGAGCAGGTGAAACAGCGGCTCGCAGCAGACGGCCTCTTCGCTGCTGAACGCAAACGTCCCCTGCCGCTGTTGCCCCGCAAGGTGGGCATCGTGACGGCGCCGACCGGGGCGGCCATCCGGGACCTTTTTTCTGTGCTCCAGCGCCGCTTTCCGACCATGAACATCGCCTTCGCTCCAGCCGTCGTGCAAGGGGAAGAGGCCGTGCCGAGCTTGATCCGGGCCTTGCAACGGATCGTCCGCGTTCCCGGCGTCGATGTGGTGATCATCGGTCGCGGCGGTGGCTCGCGAGAGGATCTGTGGGCCTTCAATGACGAAGCCCTCTGCCGCGCCATCGCCGCCTGTCCTGTGCCCGTCGTGTCGGCGGTAGGCCATGAATCGGACGTGTCCCTTACCGATCTGGTGGCCGATATGCGAGCCGCCACACCGTCGGCGGCGGCGGAACTGGTCGTTCCGCTCTACAGCGCCCTGCACGGTCGCGTCGATGACTTGGCATTGCAACTGCAGCGGGCTATGACGGTGCGTTTGGCGCGGGAACGGCGGGCGCTGTCGGCCCTGGCCGGACGGCCGTCGCTCGACAACCCGCTATTGCGGCTCCGTGCTCCGCGCCAGCGCGTCGACCAGTTCGAGGAGCGGCTGCGCCGGGCTGTGTCGCTCAGTCGGGCGGCCCAACTGCGGCGACGGCTCAAGGAGCTGGAGGGGCGCCTCCTCTCGGCGTCGTCGCCACAGCGCCTCTGCCCGAGGCGAGAGCGGATAGAAGACTTGAAACACCGGCTGATCGCTCTTTCAGAAAAAGGGCTCCATGGCCGGCGGCGGGAACTGGCCATGCAGGCGGGGCTGCTCGACGCCCTCAGCCCCTTGGCCGTCTTAGACCGTGGCTTTGCCCTTTGCCTGGACTCGGCCGGCCAGGTCCTTCGCGACAGCGCCGCCGTGGCGGAAGGGGAACGGGTCGATATCGTATTGCAGCGCGGCGAACTGACCTGCCGCGTGGAAGAGAGAAGGGAGAATAGGCGGTGGCAAAGGGAAAAGCAAACCTGAATCTGACTTACGAAGCGGCCATCGGTCGCCTCGAAGAGGTGGTGCGGTCGCTGGAGACGGGCGAAGCCTCTTTGGATGAATCGTTAAAGCTCTTTCAGGAGGGCATCGGCCTGGTCCGTCACTGCCATTCCCAATTGGACGCCTACGAGGCCAAGGTGCAACGGCTGATCGAGACCCCCGACGGCGCGGCTGTCGTCGAAGAGCGACGAACTGAGGAGGGGGAATAGCGGTGGACCTGAAGGCGGAACTGAAGCAACTGAACATGAAAATCGATGCCGCCCTGTCCCGCTATATGCCGGCGGAGGATGTGGCGCCGCCGGTCATTCACAAGGCCATGCGGTACAGCCTCTTTGCCGGCGGCAAGCGCCTGCGCCCGGTGCTGGTCTTGGCCGGCTGCCGCGCCGTCGGCGGCGATGAAGAATCGGTGATGGCCGCTGCCTGCGCACTGGAGATGATTCACACCTATTCACTGATCCATGACGACCTGCCGGCCATGGACGATGACGACCTGCGTCGGGGCATGCCGACGAACCATGTGGTCTTCGGCGAAGCCACCGCCATCTTGGCCGGTGACGGCCTGCTGACACGCGCCTTTGGTGTCCTCGCCGAAGAGGGGCTCCGTTGTGGCCGATCGCCTGCCCTCGTCCTCCAGGTGATCGCCGAACTGGCCGATGCCGCCGGCAGCATGGGCATGATCGGCGGCCAGGTCATGGACATGGAATCGGAAAACAAGCAGATCGATGTCGCCACCATGGCGTACATACACGCCCACAAGACGGGTGCCCTCATCCGAGCCTCCTTGCGCATCGGGGCGCTCCTCGGCGGCGGCTCTGTTGAACAGGTCGAGGCCCTTTCCCGCTACGGCGACCACCTCGGTCTCGCCTTCCAGATCACCGACGACCTGCTCGACATCCAGGGCGATCCGGAGAAGATCGGCAAACCTGTCGGCAGCGATGTGAAAAACAACAAAGCCACCTATCCGGCGCTCTTGGGTCTTGAGAAGGCGCGGCAGGAGGCGGAGCGGGTCGTTCAGGCGGCCTTGGACAGCCTCGCTGGCTTCGATGAGAAGGCGGAGCTGTTAAGAGAACTGGCGCAGTATCTGTTGGTGCGGGAAAATTAGTTGGACGAGACGTACCGCAGAGAAAGTGTTCCTGATGTTTCTTACATGGCTTTCGGGCATTATTAAACCGGCTCTCGCCCCATCCCTGACAAGGGTGGGGGAGGCCGGTTCTTTCATAACGAGACGGAGCCGATTCTTTAGGAAGAGAGGTTTCTGAAGAAAAAGCCCCGACCCTTGCTCACCCCCCGGAAAGGAAGGCGAGGGCCGGTTTTTTCGTTTACGGCGAAGCTGCTTTGAGAGACATCTAAGAACGGAGAGAGGGCCTTTACTCGAAACGCAACACGAAGGCGTTCCGCTGCCCCAGGTATACCTGATCGCCCTTCTGCAAGGTCCGCGTCCCCACCAGCCGCTCTCCATCGGGAGATTCAAGGAAGGTGCCGTTCGTCGATCCCTTGTCGGTGACGATGATGGCGGTCTTATCGAGCGGGTCAGGCCCGACGAAGAGGTGCTGCTTGGAGATGAAGGGGTCATCGAGCACGACCTGGCAGGTGGCAGGGTCGCGGCCGACGAGCAGCCCCTCCCGGGGGATGATCATTCGGCGACCGGTCAGCGGTCCTAAGATGAATTCGATGACCGGCCTGCTCTCTGCCTTCGCTGTCTGCCTGAGCGAGGCCGTCTGGCCGACGACCGACGGTGGCGGCGGCGCCGGCTCGGCGGCGCTTCCGTCTCCTTCGGGCCCCCTGTCGCTCCTCTTCTTCGCTCCCCAAGCGCCTATCGATCGGCTGAGCGCCGGGAAAGCGGCCGGGCCGAGCTTGCGGTAGCGAAGACCCAAATACCCGCCGCCTGCGGCGATCAGCGCCAGGGTGATGCCGCCGTAGAGGGCCATGTCGGGCCAGTAGATGTTGTCATCGCCGGCCTCCTTGCGCTGGCGCGCTTCCGCCATCAGCGCTTTCGCCGGGCCGTGATGGGGACAGAGTTTGAGCAGATCCTCCAAGATGCCTATCGTCTTCGTCATATAGCCCTGGCTGAACATGTCCAAAGCCGAGGCGTAGATGCGCGTCGCTTCCGAGGGCTCGCTGGCATTGCTCAGGCCCGACTTGCCCAGGGCCGCCAGCACCGCCTGGGTGTTGATCACCGGATAGACGCCGATGGCCCGCGCCGTCCGGCCAGCGATTCCGATGATCTCGCCTTTGTCGGTGATGACGGGTCCGCCGGCGCCGGCGGGGCCGATGGTGGACTCTATGTCGAGCAGCGGCCCGTAGTCGGCCTTCATTTTTCCCGACTTGGTCGCCGTCACGTTGCCGGAAGTGACAGTCACGTTCATCAGGTTGGTCGGCGCGAGGAGCGCCGTCGCATCAGCGTTGCCGGCGTAGCCGATGACGGTGGCTCTTTGCCCCACATCGTCTTTGTCCGCTGCCATCAGCGGCAGGGCGGGAAGGTTGTTGATGCTGATCGTGAGGACGGCCAGTTCTTGAACAGGATCGAATTCCTTGTTGGCGCTGAGGGGGATGATCGGTTCAGGTGTCTGTAGCGGCTCCTTGACCGTGACAGGCTCCGTGATCACCGGAGAGACGCCTTCCCCGAGGTTTTCGACGCCTTCGCCGGTGACGGGACGCTGGATGTGGGGAACGGGGCGGGAGGAGTAGACGGGCGTGCTGGTCGTCAGCGCTTCCGGCGGCGGTGAGCCGGTCCACTTGATATCGAAATCGACTGCCTGCCCGTCAGACAGGACGACCTGCTTGTACAATTTGACCTCTTCGATGAGCGTCGTGTTTTCAGCCACGCCAAGGCGCTCCGTCTCGGTGAGCCGGTGGCCCACCTGTTTTTGCACTTCATTGAAGAAGCGCTCCGCCAGGGCGTTGCGGATGGCCCCTTCATCCTTTTGCAGCAGTTCGATGATGCGCGACGAGGTGACCACGGCGCCGTCGGCGTTGACGATAAAGCCTGAGGCCGTGCCGCCTACCGCCACCGGCCAGGCCCGGTCGGAAAAGCGGAAGGTGGCTGTGGCGCCGGCGCGAACCTGCACCACCGCCGGTTTCGCCAGTTCGACAACAGAGACATCCGGCGGCAGCGGTTCGGCTGCCGGAGCCGCCGTCGCCAGGCCGGCCTGCCCGAGCAGCAACGCGGCGACGACAAGGCCTACCCCTTTTCTTATTTTTTTCGATAAAATCATTGACGAACCTCCTGTCTGAACGGTCAACCGTTTCGACACGAAAGCGCCGATATCCTCCACCGCCCGGCTTAAAAAAGGTTCCACAATCTTTGATGGGATGGATTTTTCGTGATATAATCAGGGTCAGATATTTTTCGAGGCATAGCGATTTTGGCTTCTGCCGACAGGAGTCGTCGAAAAAGATGTGACGGGAAACAGCGCCTGGATGGAACGCCGTGGAGGGAAGGTGGCCCGATAGATGACGCAAATTCTCAGCCGGATTTCGAACCCCGGGGACCTGCAAAGGCTCAGCGCAACAGAACTGGACCAATTGGCGAAAGAGATTCGTGAGGTCATCATTCAGACGACATCGAAAAACGGCGGTCATCTGGCGCCGAACCTCGGCGTCGTCGAGCTGACCTTGGCACTGCACCTCGTCTTCCAGTCCCCGAAGGACAAGATCATCTGGGATGTAGGTCATCAGTCCTATGTGCACAAGTTGTTGACGGGACGGTACAACCATTTCCACACCCTACGGCGCTACAAAGGGATGGCTGGTTTCCCGAAACGTTCCGAAAGCGAACACGATGTCTTCAACACAGGGCATAGCTCCACCTCCATTTCGGCGGCCCTGGGTTTCGCCTTTGCCCGGGACCTGAAAAAAGAGGACGGGGCGGTCATCGCCGTCATCGGCGATGGCGCCTTGACCGGCGGGATCGCTCTCGAGGCCTTGAACCATGCCGGCCATGCCGGGAACGACATGATCGTCGTTCTCAATGACAATGAAAAATCGATCGCCGACAACGTCGGCGCCATGTCTACATATCTGTCCCGCATCCGGACAGACCCGCGCTACTTCCGCAACAAAGAAGAAGTGGAGGAGATCGTCCGGCGCATCCCCTCCATCGGCAACCATGTCTTAAAAGTCATGGAAAAGATGAAGGACAGCTTCAAGCACTTGGTCGTGCCGGGCATCCTCTTTGAAGAACTCGGCTTTTCCTACCTCGGCCCCATCGACGGCCACAACCTGAGCCAACTGCGGGAGGTAATGACCAACGCCTGCCGACTGAAAGGCCCCATCCTCGTCCACGTGTTGACGAAAAAGGGCAAGGGCTACGGGCCCGCCGAGACCAACCCGAGCGTCTTTCACGGTGTCGGCCCCTTTGACGTAGAGACCGGCAAGGTCAAAAAGCACCTCGGGCCGCCCACCTATACGCAGGTCTTCAGCGACACCTTGCTTCGCCTGGCCCGCGAGGACGAGCGCATTGTCGGCGTCACGGCGGCCATGCCCGACGGCACGGGGATGACGCCCTTCGCCCGCGCCTTCCCGTCTCGCTTCTTTGACGTGGGCATCGCCGAGCAACATGCCGTCAATATGTCAGCGGCTTTGGCCTTGCAGGGGCTTAAGCCTGTCGTCGCCATCTACTCCACCTTCTTGCAGCGCGCCTATGATCAGGTCTTCCATGACGTGTGCCTGCAACGGGCGCCTGTCGTTTTTGCCATCGACCGCGGCGGCATCGTCGGCGATGACGGCGAGACCCACCACGGTCTCTTTGACATCGCTTTCCTCCGTCACATCCCGGAGCTGGTGATGATGGCGCCGAAGGATGAAAACGAGTTGCAGCATATGCTCCGCACGGCGCTGGAGTACGAAGGCCCTATCGCTGTCCGCTACCCCCGGGGGACAGGCGTCGGCGTCACCTTGGATGAAGAGTTGACAACGGTGCCCATCGGCAGGGGAGAATTGCTGCGGCAGGGGAGCGACGTGACCATCGTGGCCATCGGTGCCATGGTCGGCATCGCTGAGGAAGCGGCTGATCTGCTGGAGGCGGAGGGCATCCGGGCCGCTGTCGTCAACGCCCGTTTCGTCAAGCCCCTCGACAAGGAGCTGATCATCAAGCAGGCCCGGGAAACGGGCAGGATCGTCACTGTCGAGGAGCATGTGCTGGCCGGCGGCTTCGGCAGCGCGATCCTGGAATTGCTCGAGATGGAGGGTGTCCACTGCGCTGTTCGGCGGATCGGCATCCCTGATGAGTATGTGCAGCATGGTTCCGTTTCTGTTTTGCGGGAAGATTATGGCTTGACGGCGTCCAATGTAGCCCGTGTCGCCCGTGAACTGGCCGATGCGGATCGTTCCCGGGCCAGCATCCGCATGGCGCCGCCGGCGCCGATCAAGATCGCTTTTCGCGGGGAATCGCGGTAGCTCGCAGATAATGACAAAATCGGTAAATCGTCAATGGAGAGTCACAACCTATGACACCAAAAAAACGGCTCGATGTCCGTCTCGTCGATGAGGGACTCTCGCCGACAAGAGAAAAGGCGCGCGCCGCCATCCTGGCCGGGCTCGTCCAGGTAGACGGCAAACGGGTGGACAAGGCGGGGACCCTCATCGCCGACAGCGCTCGCGTCACCGTGACGGGAGAGGCCTGCCCCTACGTGAGCCGCGGCGGTTTTAAACTGGCCAAGGCTTTGGAGGTCTTTCCCCTCAACCTGTCCGGTCTGACGGTCATCGATGTGGGCGCTTCGACAGGCGGCTTCACTGACGTGGCGCTGCGCAACGGCGCAGCGCGGGTGATCGCCGTCGATGTAGGTTACGGCCAGTTCGCCTGGTCGCTGCGCAAGGACCCGCGGGTGCGCTGTCTGGAACGGACCAACATCCGCCACCTCACACCGGAGGTGCTGGGGGAAAAAGCCCAGGCCGCCGTCATCGATGTTGCCTTCATCTCGCTGGAGAAGGTCTTGCCGGCAGTGGCGGCGTTGCTGGAAGAGCCGGGCCATGTGATGGCCCTGATCAAGCCTCAGTTTGAGGCCGGACGAGAAAAGGTGGGCAAGAAAGGGGTCGTCCGCGATCCCCAGGTCCACTGCGAGGTCATCGAAGGGCTGGTGCGCTGGGCCACCGAGCGGGGTTGGAAGGTGCGCGGCCTCGATTACTCGCCCATCACCGGTCCGGAAGGGAACATCGAGTACCTGTTCTTTTTGCAAAAACCGGACACACAAGGGGAGGCGGTCTCAGTCACGCCGGATTCCATCGCCGCCCTGGTCCGTCGTGCCCACGAAACAGTGGGCAACCTGAACTGAGAATAGCTGATCGACGTAGGGACCCGGCGGGGTCCTTTCTTCTTCCGTTCCCTGTCGGCGAAGGCAGGACTCGTTCCCCGGCATGTAGAACACTCTGGTTTGACGGGAGGCTCGCCGTTGCCTGATTCCTTCACACTCGACTGGACCCTCTTAGCCGTCGTCATCGCTGTCGCCCTTATCGTCGGCGCGCTCCTTTTTTCCTATTTATATCGGGCGTACCTGCGCTGGTTGGCCTGGTGGCGCCAGCGTGCCGGGCGCATCGGCGAGCAACAGGCGGCCAAATTGCTCAAACGCGAAGGGTATGCCGTCATCAAGGCCCAGCCGCCGGCCCGCATGGTGATGCGCGTCGACGGAGCGCCCGTCCCCATTCATGTGCGCGCCGACTACCTGGTGCAGCGGGGCGGCAAGACTTATGTGGCGGAAGTAAAAACAGGCGGACGGGCGCCGCGCCCGACCAACGGCGACACGCGGCGGCAACTGCTCGAATACTCGCTGATCTACAGGGCTGACGGGGTGTTGCTGGTCGATATGGCCGCCCAGAAGATCCACCGCGTCGAGTTCGAGCTTTTTCAATAAGCCATGGTCGAGGGCGGCGCCCTTTTGTTTTCGCTGGAAGTTTCCTGTATTGCCCTTTGCGGATAGCAGTTTTCTGCCGACGCGCGCCACCTTGTCGACGATAGGATTGGGTGCGCCGCGATGGTGTCATTAGAGTAAGGAGGGGTCTCGTGCCAACGGTAGGCGTCGTGCTCAATGACGACAAACCGCAAGCCCTCGAGGTGGCCCGTCGGATGGCCGATTGGCTGTCACAGCGGGAAGTGCCCATGGGGATCCCTCTCACCCGTGTGGCCGAGTTGGTTCATTCGCCGTCGCCGGAACTGCGAGACCGCCTGCGCCAACTCGATCTGATCGTTGTCCTCGGGGGAGACGGGACACTGTTGAATACGGCTCGGCTTGCAGCGCCCCACGGCATCCCTGTCGTCGGCGTCAACCTGGGCCGCCTCGGCTTTCTCACTGAGGTGGAGGTGTCAGACCTTTTTCCCGCTTTGGAGCGGATCATCGCCGGCGACTACCGCATCGAGGAGCGGATGATGCTGGAGGCGCGACTCATCCGGGACGGCCTAGAGCAACCGTCCTATTTCGCCCTCAATGATGTCGTCGTGACCAAGGGCGATCACCCGCGCATGATCCGGGTGGAGGCGGCTGTCGGCGACGAGGTCGTTTGGACCTACTCTGCTGACGGTCTGATCGTCTCGTCGCCGACCGGCTCGACAGCCTACTCCTTATCGGCCGGCGGACCTATCGTCTCGCCGGAACTGCATGCACTGCTGCTCACCCCGATCAGCCCCCACGCGCTTGATGCCAGGCCCCTCGTCATCCCGCAAGACCAGGCCGTCCGCCTGACCGTCATCTCCTCCCACAGCCACGCCGTGGTCACTGTCGATGGACAGCCGGGGCAACCGATGGTCTGCGGGGACAGCGTCCTTGTCCGGAAGGCCTCTGTCGCCTGTCGATTGATCCGTCTGGGCGAACGCACCTTTTTCCGCATCCTGCGGGAAAAAATGCAACAGGGGAGGTAAAGGATGAACTCCCTCACATCGGCGGTGGAGTGGTCCCGCCGTTTTCTCGCTGAAGTCCTTGAACCTGGCGATTTTGCTATCGACGCCACCGCCGGCAACGGCCATGACACCCTCTTTTTGGCCCGGCAGGTGCTGCCTGGCGGCGACCTGTGGGCCTTCGACATTCAAGAAGCGGCCATCGACGCCACGGCCCGGCGGCTTACAGAAGCTGGATTGGCAGATCGGTTCGAAATCGATGAGCCCTTTTCGGCCTCAAAAGCAGCGTCGAAAACAGCGGGGCGGAACGTTCTTGCGAGGATGGCTGCTCCCGACCAATCGTCGCCGCCGGAGGAGGCGGCTGCTGCTCCCAGGTGTCCCATTCGCTTGATCCACTGCGATCACAGCCAAATGGGATCGCTGCTCCAGGGATATACGAAACAGCCTAAGGCTGCCGTCTTCAACCTCGGTTACCTTCCCGGCGGCGATCACGCGCTGGTTACCCGAGCCGAATCGACAGTCAGCGCCCTTGACGCCTTGGCGGCGGCGCTGGCAGAGGGCGGTCGGCTGGTCGTTGTCGTCTATGTGGGGCATGCCGGCGCGGAGGCGGAAGTGACCGCTGTGGACAGGTGGTGGCGGCAGTTGCCGCCGCAGCGCTGGGACACGGTGGCCGTCCAGTTTCCCAACCGGACAGGCCGTCCGCCCTATGTGCTTGTGGCGGAGAAAAAAGGCGTTCAAAGGCGGGTGCCAACAACGTGAAAAGCAGGCGTCAACGAGCGATACTGGAGATCATCGGCGCTGAAGTGGTTCGCACACAGGAAGAACTGGCCCAACGCCTGCGCGAACGGGGCATGGAGGTTACCCAGGCCACCGTTTCCCGGGATATCAAAGAATTGGGCTTGATCAAGGTTCCCGTCAGCAAGGATGAATCACGCTACGCGCCGCCGGCGGAAGCCGCTCAGGTCCCGCAGGCGCAGGATCGGTTGCGCCGCCTGTTGCGGGACACGGTGACCCATGTCGATTCCAGTCTGAATATCGTCGTCATCCGAACCCTCCCGGGACATGCCCACGCGGTGGCCGGTGCCATCGACCACAGCCACTGGCCGGAGGTGCTGGGCACTGTGGCCGGCGATGACACCATTTTTATCGTCGTCAAGCCGGTCGAGGCGGTGGAGGCGTTGATGGACAAGGTCCGGCGATGGGTTGAGTGAGCGGTTGACAGACAAAGGGGGGGAAGGCAGTGCTGGAACGGCTGCGTGTGGAGCATTTCGCGCTGATCGAAGCAGCGGAATTGGAGTTGTCGCCGGGGATGAACATCTTAACCGGCGAGACCGGCGCCGGCAAGTCGCTGGTCATTGACGCCGTGGGGCTGCTGATCGGCGGACGGGCCACGGCCGATGTGGTCCGTGCCGGCGCCGACAGAGCGCGCATAGAAGGGTTTTTTCGGCTGCCGGAAGGAGACGGCGGCAAATTGCGCCGGGAGTTGGAGGCGCTCGGTGTCGAGGTCGAGGAGGATGACGGCCTGCTTTTGACGCGGGAGATCGCCCGGGGCGGCAAGAGCGTCTGCCGGATCAACGGTCGCAGCGCCCCGCTGTCCCTCTATCGGGAGGTGGGCGGTCGGCTGATCGACCTGCAAGGGCAGCATGAGCAGCAGTCGCTGATGAATCCGCGCAAGCACCGGGTGCTCCTGGACCGACTGGCCGGGAGTGACGGCGAGAAGGCGCTGGCGGCCGTGGAAGCGGCGTACCGGGCGCTCGACGCCGTTGAAAAGGAACGGGAGCGCCTTAAGCAGGGCGAGCGCGACCGGATCCAGCGTCAGGACATGCTCGCTTTCCAGGCGAAAGAGATTGACGCTGTCCATCTGGTCGAGGGCGAGGAAGAGGAACTGGAGCAGGAGCGTAAGCGCCTGCAGAATATGGAGAAGTTGATGGATAAGACCAACGCCGCCTATGACGCTCTTTTTGGCGGGCAGGTCGGCGGCGCCTTGGAATTGCTCGACCGGGCGCGGAGCGCTGTCGAGGAAGCGGCCGCCTTTGACTCGGCGCTTGCGGCGCTGGTGCAGAACCTGGAGGCGGCCTACTATCAGGCGGAAGACGCCGCCGAGCGGTTGCGCGACTATCGGCAGGATCTGGAGTACCAGCCGGACCGTCTGGAATGGGTGGATGATCGCCTCGACGCGATCCGGCGACTGAAGCGCAAATACGGCGGTTCGATCGGCGAAATCCTGGCCTACCGCGAAGAGATCGCCCGGGAATTGGAGGAGCTGGAACATCGGGACGAACGGATCGCCGAACTACAGGCCGAAGCGGAGCGGCGGCGGAAAACTTACCTAGAGGCGGCGACGAAACTGTCGGCGCTGCGCAAGACCATGGCGGCCAAGCTGGAATCGTCTATGGCCAAAGAACTGGCTTTTCTCGGCATGAGCCGGGCCAAGCTGACCGTCCGCTTCGACGAGCGTCCCGAGCCTTCCGCCGCCGGCGCCGAAGAAGTGGAGTTTCTCTTCACGCCGAACCTGGGCGAGCCGCCCAAGCCGCTGGCCAAGATCGCCTCCGGCGGCGAGACGGGACGGATCCTGTTGGCCTTTAAGACGCTCCTGGCTCGCGTGGAGGGCATCCCGTCGCTGATCTTCGATGAGATCGACGCCGGCATCGGCGGACAAGCCTTGCAGGCAGTGGCCCAGAAGATGGCCGAGGTGGCTGAAGCCGTCCAGGTGATCTGTGTCACCCATGCGCCTCAACTGGCCGCCTACGCCGACAACCATTTCCGGATCATGAAAACGGTGCGCGGCCAGCGGACGATGACGCGGATCGAGGCGCTGAACGAAGAGGAGCGGGTGAAGGAACTGGCGCGGATGCTCGGCGGAGATCGGGCCAGCACGCTGACGCACAGCCACGCCCGAGAGATGTTCGCCCGGGCCAAGAAAAGCTCCTAGAATAAAGAACCGGATTTGCAGAGAAGCGCCTAAAGGCGGATAAAAATCCCAACAGCACAGAGAAAGCGAAGAAGCTTATCGAATAGCGGAAATATTTTTCTTATAAACAGGGCGGCCCCGCCGAAGAAGGCGGGGCCGCTTTTTTCGCGCCTGTCGGCTCGACACCCTGGCAAAGGGATGACGGGATACCCAAGGGTTTTCGGTATATCCACGGCTTAGCGGGATACGGTCGGCTTATCGGGGAGAAAGTAGAGACGCCCCGATGAAAAAGCGCTCCGAAAAAGCGCTCCGAAAAAGCGCTCCAAAAACCGGGAGCGGATCGACGCGGCGACGCCCTGACAGAATGACCTGAGGAGGTGGCGGATGGCAAGAGAACGGTTGAAACGGTGCATCGGTCTGCTCCTGGCCCTGTCATTGATTGCCGGAAGCCTCACCGAGGAGGCGCTGAGCCTCTGGCTGACCCCATCGCGCTTGCGCACGACGGTCGGTGAGGAAATACCCATCAACAGCATGTTTCCCCAAAAGATGATGCGACATGTCTCTGTAGCGCTACAGCGGTCACCGGAATGGACCCTTCACGAGTTTCCCGGCGCCATCCCCGTCAGTCCGGCCAATGCGACCGAACAGCCCGGCCGGCTCGACATCAGCCTGCGACTGTTGGGCTGGATTCCCCTCAAACACATCGTCGTCGACGTCTTGCCGCCGATGCAGCTGCTGGCCGGCGGCCACTCCATCGGGGTGCTCCTGCACTCTCAGGGGGTGATCATCGTCGGACAGGCGCCCATCACCGATGAACAGGGCGCCAAGCACTACCCCGGAAAGGATGCCGGTCTTCAGGTGGGCGACGTGATCCACAAGGTGAACGGCCAGCCCATCAAGAGTGACGCCGAACTGGCCCGCGCCATCGATGAAGCGGGCCGGGCAGGAAAAAAGCTGGAGATCGAGACGTCGCGCAACGGTCAGACGAACCAGGTCACCGTCGAACCGATCCGCTGCGCCGAAACAAAGCGCTTCCGCGTTGGTCTCTATGTCCGTGACCGCGCTTCCGGCGTCGGCACGCTGACCTTTTTTGAGCCGAAGAGCAAATCCTACGGCGCCCTCGGGCACGTGATCAATGACGCCGATACAAACCAGCGTATCGATGTGGCCGAAGGGCGGATCATCCCGGCGCTGGTCAAGTCGATCCAACAGGGGAAACGGGGCGCGCCAGGCGAGAAGGTCGGCGTCTTCCGGGAGGAGGATCCTCCTTTTACGGGCACCATCCAGCACAATACGACTGTGGGCATCTTTGGACGCCTCGAGGGCAAGTTGAACAACCCCCACTACCCCGACCCGTTGCCGATCGCCCTTTCGGCGCAGGTGCAGGAAGGTCCTGCTGAGATCATCACTGTCGTCGAAGGGGAACGCCTGGAACGGTTTCAGATCATCATCGATCGGGTGATGCCCCACCGCACCGACGGAAAAGGCATGATCATCCGCGTCACCGACCCGCGGTTGCTGACCATCACCGGCGGCATCATTCAGGGCATGAGCGGCAGCCCCATTATCCAGAACGGCAAGATCGTTGGCGCTGTCACCCACGTCTTCATCAACAGTCCAAGCACAGGCTACGGCGTGCTGATCGAAAAGATGTTGGAGGAAGCGGGCTTGTGGAAACCGGGGAATCAACAGGTAGGTGCTCTGCCGAAAAGGCAGGGCATTCTTTTTTCAAAAAAGGGGAGATGGTTATCGCCAAGATCCGCATCGAACTTCTGCGTTCTTGATTTTTTTCAGAGGCTTTCATTCAGATTCAAACGAAAATCAGATGCCTTCCCTCATTTTCTGAAAAACAATCGCCCGGACAACCTATCTTCATGGTAAAAAATGTCAGAATTAACCGTTTTATTGCGAACGATTTTCCCTCAGGGCCGGAAGGATATCCAACTGGCTTGTCGAAAAGCTAAGTGCAGTGAAAAAGCTGGGAGGTGGGACAAAAAATGTTAAAGAACATTCGATTGATTATCGCTGATGATAACAAAGAATTCTGTGATATCCTTCGAGACTACATATCTCAACAGGAAGACATGGAACTGGTCGGCGTGGCCAACAACGGCCAGGAAGCGCTGAAGCTGATTCAGCAGGAAGAGCCGGATCTGATCATCCTCGACATTATCATGCCCCATATGGACGGTATCGGTGTCCTCGAGGGCATGGTCGGCATGGCCCTGGCCAAGCGTCCGCGGACCATCATCCTCACCGCCTTTGGTCAGGAATCGATGACCCAACGGGCGGTCCAGCTGGGGGCCGACTATTTCATCCTCAAACCTTTCGATCTGGAGATCCTCGGCAACCGGATCCGCCAGCTCACTAACGGAAGCGCTCCTGCCAGCACCCCCCAGCCCTCTCCGTCGCCGATCATCCGTCCGCGCAATATGGACGTGGAAGTGACGAACATCATCCACCAGATGGGTGTGCCGGCCCACATCAAAGGGTACCAGTACCTTCGCGATGCCATACTGATGGTGATCAACGAGGTCAGCCTGCTTGGCGCCGTTACCAAGGAACTCTACCCGATGATCGCGCAGAAGTATACGACGACCCCTTCGCGGGTGGAACGGGCGATCCGTCATGCCATCGAATTGGCCTGGGATCGGGGCAATGTGGAGATGATGTCTAAGTTTTTCGGCTACACCATCAATCTCGAACGGGGCAAGCCCACAAACTCCGAGTTCATCGCCATGGTGGCCGATAAGCTGCGGCTTGGGCAGAAGGTCGGCTAGGCGGTTGCCAGTTTTCTTTCTTTGGCATTATTTCATTTTATTAAAATTTTTCTGTAACTATATCCTAAAATCGCAGATTTTCTACGGTGAAGCGGGTCATAAGCAGGCCCGCTATTTTTATGGATAGACCGGCTTGTAGCTGACTTTGTGAAAAAGAAGGAGGAGAAAAAGATCCTGCGGCGAATAAAAGATTTAACAAAGATTTGAAAAAACTAACTTGATCGGACATCATTGAGGGAGGTCTGTCGCTGCGATGTACAGACGATTGAGGTTGGCCCCAAAGTTTATCTTGGGCATGGTCCCTCTGCTGGTGGTGATGGCTGTCGCGATCACCCTCTTGCCTGACTTGTTTGTGAAGGCGGCCGAACACACCAAGATTCAGGAGTCCAAAGCGATCGCAGAACAACAGGCGGATCTGCAGACCTTCCTAGCCAAACATATCACGGGAGAACGCCCTGAAGATCCCAACTTCACCATCAAATACACCTCTGACAAGTACCGCAACGCCAAGGACATGCCCGACGCTTGGGAAAAAAAGATGCTCCAGATGTATGTCCAAAACCCCAAACTGGCGGAATTCTCTGAGGTGCTCGACTCGAACGGCCTGCGCGTTTTGCGCTACAGCAAGCCGCTTTTCATCCAGGAGGCCTGTCTGGCTTGCCACGGCGAACCGAAAGGCCAGAAGGACCCCTTCGGACATGAGAAGGAAGGCTACAAGGTGGGCGAGTTCCGGGGCGCCATCAGCGTGGCGACGACGCTGGAGGGACTTTCCAAAGAGAAGGTCGCCCTGATCAACACCGCTGTTACCCTTGTTGTCTTATTGCTGACAGTGATCGTCATGTATATGATGGTGCAGAGGTTCATCGGCAAACCCCTTGAAGACATCGTGGTCACTGTCAAGGGATTGTCCGAAGGTGACCTGACGACGCGGGTCAAAGACAAGGGCAGCGCCGATGAGATCGGAGAACTGACTGCGCTGTTCAACCAGATGATCGAAAATCAGGCCAAAATGGTCGGCACCGTTCGTAAAACGGCGGTGGAGCTGGCCGAGTCCTTCGAAAAAATCGCCACATCGAGCGACCATGTGTCCAGAGCAGCCTCCGAGGTGGCCGACAACATCCAGCATGTGGCTCGCGACGCCAGCACCGGCAATGGGTCGATCGCCGACGCGGTCCAAATGCTCCACGATCTCTCGCAGCTGATCGGCGCAGCCAAAGAGCAGGCCCTGGCGGCAGCGGAAAAATCGAGGTTGACGTCGCAGGCGGCGGAAAGCGGCAAGGATACGATCAATGAAACCGTCGCCTGTATGGAGAAGATTAAGCATAAGACGATGGAGACGGAGGATCACATCAGCACCCTCAGCGAGTACTCTCAACAGATCGGCATGATCACCGACACCATCACGAGCCTTGCGAACCAGACGAACCTGCTGGCGCTGAACGCAGCGATCGAGGCTGCCCGCGCCGGGGAGATGGGCAGGGGCTTCGCCGTCGTCGCCGATGAGGTGCGCAAGTTGGCAGAGCAGTCGAATCGGGGCGCCGGAGAAGTGGCCGCCCTCGTTCGTAAGATCGCTGACAGCACCGCCGCAGCCGTGAAGGCGATGCAGCAGAGCCGCTCAGAGGTGGAGCAGGGCGCCTGCGTCGTCAACAAGGCAGGCGATGTTTTAGAAGAGATCCTCAAGGCGGTTACCGAGACCGTTCAGGATGTGGAGGCCATCGCCGCCATGACCGACCGGGAGGTGGATAAGTCGACGCGAATGGTCGAGGTGATTCAATCTCTGCATCAGATCATTGAGAATACGGCCGCCAACGCCGAGGAGGTCGCAGCGTCGACAGAAGAGACCTCGGCGGCCATGGAGACCATCGCGAACAGCGCCGAAAAAGCCAATGCCATGGCCGAAGAATTGAAAAAGACAGTCAGCAGGTTCAAGGTCTGATCGGCAGTGGAGATGACGAAGGCAACCGGGAGTACCCGGTTGCTTTTTTACAAGGGATTAACGATGTTCACTTTGTTGTATAATGGATGATAAGCTGGCGAAAACGACGACCTCCGGGTTGAAGCCATCTCCGCAGAAAAGGGAAACGAGTAGCCGATGGCGAAAGATCCTATGAAAGCACAGGGTAGACCTTCCCCGGTACGGGGGGGGTGGGAGGTACATATGCACGTCGGGCATCCTGGATATTCTCTTTATGCGCTACTTCGGGTCGGCGCGGTGACTGTTGCGCTGGTTTGGGCTGGTTTTCATCCCGACCCGGCGATTCGCCGGACCCTGTACCCGTTGCTCTTGCTTTTCGCCTTCTACAGCGCAGGATTGTATATCCTGCTTTATCGGATGCCTCGACAGATGAACAGGCTCTTTGCCGGCGCTACAGTGGTCGATCTCCTGGGTGTCACTGTCTTTATCTATCAGACAGGTGGGGAGTCGAACAACCTCTTTTACCTCGCCTATATCCTGCTTGTCGCCGCCCGCAGTGTTCAGTTCGGATTTTGCGGTGGGCTGATGACGGCGATCGCCGCCATCACTCTCTTTTTTTCTGTCACCCTCCCCTCCCACAGCTACTGGGGCGATCTGTTCCTGCAAGGGAGCATCTTGCTGGTGACGGCTTTTGTGGTCGGCAGCCTGGCCGACCGCATGCGGCAGACCCACCGGGAGCTGGAGCGGAAGGTTGACGAATTGACGGCGTTGACGGAGGTGACGCGCACGGTCAATTCATCGATCGAACTACCGCAGGTCTTGCCCGCCGTGCTGGAACTGTCGGCCACGGTGATGAAGGTGGACGCCTGCGCCGTCCATATCCTCGACGAGCAAGGGAGTTTGCAGGCCGTCGCCAGCCAGGGCTTTCCGGCGCTCGAACAGGAGCGGCTGCCTGTCGAGCAGTGCTTCATGGGGAAGGCGATCCGGACGGGCGCGCCTGTCCTCTATTATGTGGACCAGCAGGCCGGTGACGTCTGTGAACCCTTTTTTCGCGCCCAAGGGTTTGCCTGCGCCCTGTCAGCGCCCCTCAGCAACAGCAGCCGGACGATGGGTGTCCTGACGGTCTTCGCCGTCGAACCGAATGTCTTTGCCTATGATGATATCGAACTGATCTGCCTGTTGGCGACGCAGGTGGGCAATGCCATTGAAAACGCCACCCTTTATAAAAAACAAAAAGATCTCTACCTGGCCGTCGTGCAAGCTTTTGTGGCGGCCATCGACGCCAAAGATTCCTACACGCGCGGTCACTCCGAGTATGTCCACCGATATGTCCGTCGCATCGCCGCCCGAATGAACGTGCCGGATGATCAGTTGGAGCGAATCGCTACCGCCGCCCTGTTGCATGATATTGGGAAGATCGGTGTGAACAGCAATATCCTGCGCAAACCGGGCGCGCTGAACGACGAGGAGTATGCCGAGATCAAGATGCATGTCACCATCGGCGAACAGATCATCTCCCAGGTCACCGATTTTCGCGATTTGGCCCCTATCGTGGCGGCTCATCACGAGTGGTATAACGGCAAGGGCTATCCGGAGGGTTTAGCCGGCGAGGCGATTCCCCTCGGCGCCCGGATCATCGCCGTGGCGGACGCCTTTGAGGCGATGACGGCCAACCGGGTCTATCGCCGCGCAATGTCGAGGGAACGGGCGCTGGCGGAGATCAACCGGTGTAGCGGCGTGCAATTCGATCCTGCTGTGGTCGAGGTTTTTCTTCAACTTGCAGAAGAAGGAAAGCTGGATGAGCCGATTGAGGCGATAGAAAGTATAGTAAGGGAGCGTGTGGGGGCTTGATCCAACGCGAACGCATTGTCAAGGAAGTCATGGCGCTCTGCGCCATCTCATCGCCAGGCGGCGGGGAGCGCGAGATCGCCGACCGGTTGACAGCGACGCTGCGGGAGTTGGGAATGACGGTCGTTGAGGATGACGCCGGCGCAAAGATTCCCGGCAGCGCCGGCAACCTCTATGCTCGGCTCGAGGGAACCGTTCCCGGCAAGGCGCTTTTTTTCAGCGCCCATATGGACACGGTCGTTCCTTGTGAGAAGGTCTGTCCCGTTATTCGCAACGGCGCCATCTGCTCCGATGGGACAACCGTGCTGGGCGGTGACGACAAGGCGGGGATCGCCGCCATCCTGGAGGCGTTGCGTGTGCTCGTGGAGACGGGGGAGGAGCGGCCCACCATTGAGGTGATCTTCTCCGTTCAGGAGGAGGGCGGTCTTAAAGGGGCGAAGGTCTTTGACACGAAACGCCTGAAGTCGCCCATGGGTTATGTCCTGGACGCCAGCGGACCTGTCGGCCATATCATCAACGCCGCGCCCTTTCAAAACAACATTGAAGCCATCCTCCACGGGCGGACGGCTCATGCCGGTTTTTGCCCCGAGGAGGGGGTCAGCGCCATTAAAATCGCCTCCCGGGCGATCCATAAGATGAAACTGGGGCGGATCGACGGGGAGACGACAGCCAATATCGGCACGATCAACGGCGGCACGGCGACGAACATCGTTCCCGAACGGGTTGTCATCGCTGGGGAGGCTCGCAGCATCGATGAAAAAAAACTGATCCTCCAGACGCGCCATATGGTCGACTGTTTTGAACAAGCCGCCCAGGAATTGGGCGGAAAGGCCGAGGTCAAGGTGACCCAGGTCTATCCCGGCTACCGCCTCCATGCGTCCGATCCGGTGGTCGCCCTCGCTTTGAAGGCGGCTGTGGCCATGGGGATACAGCCCCGGCTGGTGCCGACAGGCGGCGGCGCTGATGCCAACATCTACAACGGCGCCGGACTGCCGACGGCCAACCTGGCTATCGGCATGGAGAAGGTGCATACAAAAGAGGAGTTTATCCCCATCGATGCGCTGGTAGGAAGCGCCCGCTTCGTGCTGGAGATCATCCGCCAGGCGGTAAGGTAAGCGTTTGATCGGTAAGTTTCGAAAGGAGAAGCCATGGAACACCTGAAAGAAAAGACCCTGGAAAGCGAGCGCGTTTTTGACGGCAATTTCATCCGCCTGCGCAAGGATCGGGTCGTGCTTCCCAACGGCGCCACATCGACGCGGGAGGTGGTGGAACACCCTGGCGCGGCAGCCATCGTCCCCTTGACGCCGCGCAAGGAGGTCGTCCTGATTCGTCAGTGGCGACATCCGATCAAAGAGGTGTCTATTGAGATTCCGGCGGGAAAGCTCTCGGAAGATGAAGACCCTCTGGAGTGCGCCAAACGGGAGCTGTCAGAAGAGACGGGCTTCTCGGCCCGCCGCTGGGATCCGCTCATCCAGTTCTACGCCTCCCCCGGTTTTTGCGATGAGGAGATGCACCTGTTCATCGCCCGCGATCTCTACGTTTCTGATGGCCGCCCCGATGAGGATGAGTTCGTCGAGCCCCTGGTGGTTCCTCTCGAAGCGGCCCTGGAGATGATCGAGACGGGCGAGATCATGGACGCCAAGTCGATCATCGGTCTGCTGAGGGCGGCCCGTTTTTTAGAGATGGAAAAGGTGTAAATGCCCGCCCTTTACGGGGGTTTTATGTTCACCGGGTCCGCTCCGCTGACGGGCGGCCACTGCCGGTACTGCGCCAAAAAAAGCTGACCTTGCTCGCCAGCAGGGTCAGCTTTTGCTTTTGCATCATTCTTGTTGTGAAAGAAAAGACCCCCGAACCAATACCGGCCGGGGGGAAGCGTAGGTGCTTCCAGATCCATAGGGAGTACATTCATTGTAGCATCGCTCCCTTGATTGTGCAAGAGAGAATTATCGAAAACGAAAGCGGCAAAGGGATGATCAAGGAAGGTCGGCATCGAACAAAAAAAAGGTAACCATAATTTGTAATGACCGGGCCTGTTCAGCCATAATCATTAAGTATCTTCGCAGGGGAAGGAAGGCTGGCTGAGGTGGCGATCCTGTTCCGACGCAGCGTGACAGTTGGGCTGGGACAAGGGCATCTGCATGCCCATTGGGGTTTCTATGCGCTGGCCTTGACGCTGATCGCCTGCGGAACCGTCACCGGCGCCGTATCGGCTAAGCACCTGCCGCCGGGCCAGGCAGAGGAATTGCAGTCAAGGATCTTGCAAGCCTTCCAGGAGATTCGGGGAGGCGTCGATCATCACGCCCTTTTGCAACCGGCAGTGGCGCACAATCTGGAGACAGTCGGCCTGATCCTCCTGCTCGGCTTGACGGTGCTGGGGATTCCGCTGATCGCTGCCTTTCTCTTTTTCCGCGGCTTTGTGCTTGGCTTCGCCGCCGGATTTCTGTTGTTGTCACGCCCGGAGGACGGTTGGTTCATCATTTTGCTCGCCCTGGCTCCGCCCAGCCTGGTCTTGTTGCCGGCGCTCCTTTTGTCAGGAGGGATGGCCTTGGCCTTCTCTCTATGGCTGGTTCGGCGACGCCCTTATCGCGCCGTGCCCTTGCGCCGCGCCCTCTTCATGTATGCCCTTGTCGGCGCAGGGACATTGGTGTTGGGGGCCGGAGCGGGGTTGATAGACGCCTATATAACGCCGGGGCTGTTAGGCCTGTTTTTGCACTAAAAGGGCAAGACCACCGGAAAGGGTTCTTTCGCGGTGGCCGGGACAAGGGCAGGTTCACTCCCCCGGGTAAATCTCCCAGGTAGGACGGATGCTGCCGTAGAGTCCTCTTTCAGCGCCAGTCATGGTCGGTTTGCCATAATCAGGCAGGTTTTGCTGCAACCCCTCGACAAACTGGGCCTTGTGTGTGGCGGCGGTCGTGGCGGCGTCGGTGTTCGTCATCGAGCGGGCGACAATGTAACGGCGTCGGGCCATAAAAGTCCCTCCTTTCAACAGGTCGACTAGGGCTAGTTTGGCCTGACAGCGCCTTGGCTACACGGAAAGTGGAGAAAAGAAAAGCTTTGGAGGAGGTAGTGAAGATGATGCTCCTACTCGTCACGAAGGTGCGGCGCCGAATCCGGACGATCGTCCGGGTGTTGGTGGTGCTGCTTCTGTTGGGGCTGCTCGTGCCGCCTTTTCTGAATTATGCCGAACAGACGGCCGCCACGACACCGAAGGAGGAACGGCCGACGGGACAGCCGCTGCGGGTGGAGCAGCGGGAAACGCCGCTGATGGAACAGTTCGTGATGAAATGGAAGGAATGGACGGCAAAAAAGCCTTGAGCGGCCAAGACCGGTTTGAGGGAGCAAAAGGGGTGGCGCCATGGCCGGTGATGAGTTTTTTACCTTTCGCGAGTACATGAAAAAAGAAGAGGACTGCCTCACGGCTTCAATGGAGGACTACCTGGAGATGATTTACCGGCTCTGTCAGGATCAAGGCTTCACACGCGTCCACGACCTGGCGGCGGCGCTCAATGTGCAGCCACCATCGGCGACCAAGATGGTCCAGAAACTGGCCGAGGCGCTCTGGGTAAAATACGAAAAGTACGGGATCATCGTGCTCACGGACAAAGGGCGGGAGACGGGGCGGTTTCTGCTGCGCCGACACAACACGATCGAACGCTTTCTGCGCCTCATCGGGTTGCCTGAAGAGGTGCTGCAGGAGACGGAAAAGATGGAGCACACGGTCGGTGAAAAGACCTTGGTCTGTCTGACGGATTTTGTCGAGTTTTTAAGAACCAGACCGGACATCATGAGCGATTACGAACAGTTTCGACGGGAAAAACAATCATCGTGATCTGCTCTTAACCGAATCGCTGCGCGACGGTTGGCAGCGGCGGCCCGGCAGGCGATGGCTGGGTAAACGGTATGGGCCAAAGCAGATAAAGGGAGCAAACCGGCTAGTCTCCGGCGTGGGGTGCGGTTTGCTTTTTTCTTTGTGGAGGAAAGAAGCGGATAAAAGTCGAAAACAACGCCAAAAGGGGTTGAGGGCGATGCGTCACGGCGATGCCTTTCTCGCTCACCTGGCAGTGGAACGCGGGCTGTCGGGTAACACCATCGACGCCTACCGTCGCGACCTGGCCGATCTGGCCGCCTTTTTGGCGGAACGAGGCATCGGCGATCCGGCCGATGTAACCCGTTCCGATCTTCAGGACTACCTCTACCACACCTATCGGCGCGGTTTGTCGGCGGCCACGCGGGCGCGGCGGCTGGCGGCCATCAAGGGCTATTTCGGCTTTTTGTTTGACGAGGCCATCCGCCGGGACGATCCGACTGAGTTGATCGACGGCCCCCGGTTGCAGCGTCTCCTGCCCGATGTGCTCAACGTGGAGGAAGTGGCGGCTTTGCTGCAGGCACCGCCCAGAACAATTGTGGGCCTGCGGGATCGTGCCATGTTGGAAACCATGTACGCCTGCGGTTTGCGGGTGAGTGAACTGATCGCCCTGACGCTCGATCAGGTTCGCCTCGATCTGGGGCTGGTGCGGGTGGTGGGCAAGGGGATGAAGGAGCGGATCGTGCCGCTGGGCGGTCTTGCCGCCGCCGCTATAGAAGAATACCTCTCCCGGACGCGCGGGACACTAGCGGGACATGGGGCGGAAAAGCATCTCTTTTTGAATCAGCGGGGCAAGCCGCTGACCAGGCAGGGTTTTTGGAAGATCCTCAAGGCTTATGCTGCTGAGGCAGGCATTGCGAAGGAAGTCACGCCCCATACATTGCGCCACTCTTTCGCCACCCACCTGCTGTCTAACGGCGCCGATCTGCGCGCCGTCCAGGAGATGCTCGGTCACGCCGACGTGTCGACGACCCAGATCTATACCCACTTGACGATGGGACGGCTGCGAGAGGTCTATGACCGCAGCCACCCGCGAGCACGTCTGGCGGTCAGGGCGCAGCGCGAGGAGCCGGGCTAGTCAAAGATGTTGGCAAAAGAGGGGAAGAGAAATGAAAAAACGCGTCATTCTCATCGTCTTAGACAGTGTGGGCATCGGGGAACTGCCGGACGCTGACCGTTACGGCGACCGGGGCAGCCACACCCTGGCCAATACCGCCCGGGCTGTCGGCGGTCTGCACCTGCCCCATCTGGCCAAGCTCGGTCTCGGCAACATTGACGCCATCGACGGTGTGGCACCGGTGGAACGGCCGGATGGGGCTTTTGGCAAGATGGCCGAACGGGCGCCCGGCAAGGATACGACGACCGGACACTGGGAACTGGCCGGCGTCGTGCTGGACAAGCCTTTTCCCGTCTACCCGGACGGTTTCCCGCCTGAGGTGATGGCGGCTTTTGAAAAGGCCATCGGCCGCAATACCCTCGGCAATGTGGCGGCCTCGGGGACGGAGATCATCGAGCGCCTCGGCGAAGCGCATATGGCGACAGGCGCACCCATCGTCTACACCTCGGCCGATTCGGTCTTTCAGATCGCCGCCCATGAAGAGGTCATCCCCTTGGAGGAACTGTACCGCTATTGCCAGATCGCCCGCCAGATCCTGCAGGGCGACCATGCCGTAGGCCGCGTCATCGCCCGTCCTTTCGTCGGTGTGCCGACGGCCTTTCGGCGGACGACGAACCGCCACGACTACTCGCTGAAGCCGCCGGGCCGATTGGTCTTCGACGTCATCGGCGAGGCCGGTCAGGAGGTCGCTGCCGTCGGCAAGATTTACGATATCTATGCCGGCCAGGGCTTCTCCCGTCATGTGTCGACCCGGTCGAACATGGAGGGTGTCGACTGCACCCTCGCCTACATGCAGGAGGTGGAGCAGGGGCTGATCATGACCAACCTGGTCGACTTCGACATGCACTACGGCCATCGCAACGACCCGGAAGGCTATGCCCGGGCGTTGCAAGACTTTGACTCCCGCCTGCCGGAAATCTTGGCGGCGCTTGCGCCGGAGGACCTGCTGATCCTGACGGCGGACCACGGCTGCGACCCTACTACGGCGTCAACAGATCACTCTCGCGAGTATGTGCCGGTTTTATTGACGGGACGCAAGACGCCGGCTGGTGTCAATGTGGGGGTCCGTTCAACATTCGCCGACGTGGGCGAAACGGTCCTCGCCTGGCTTGGCCTGCCGCCGCTCGGCGTGGGGCAGGTCATCGAGGAGGTGCGCCATGCGGGCCTATGACATCATCGCCAAGAAACGCGACGGCGGGGAACTCACAGCGGAGGAGATCCGCTTTTTCATCCACGGCTTCGCCAAGGGGAAGCCGTTCGTCAATCAAGAGGCCAACGCGCTAAGGTCGGGTGACGAGGAATCTCTCGATAACGGTGAGCGCCACTGTGTAACAGATTACCAAGCGGCCGCCTGGGCAATGGCCGTCTTCCTGCGGGGGATGACGGAGGCCGAAACGGCCGCTTTGACCGAGGCCATGGTCACCTCGGGTGAGACGGTGGACCTGTCGCCCATCCCCGGCATCAAGGTGGACAAGCACAGCACCGGCGGCGTCGGCGATACGACGACCCTGATCCTGGCGCCGCTGGTGGCGGCCATGGGGATCCCGGTGGCGAAGATGTCCGGGCGCGGTTTGGGACATACGGGGGGGACCCTGGACAAGCTTGAAAGCATTCCCGGTCTTTCCATCGACCTGAGCCGGGAGAAATTTCTGGCCCAGGTCAAGGACATTCATGTGGCAGTGGCCGGCCAGACGGCCAATCTGGTGCCCGCCGATCAGAAGCTCTACGCACTCCGGGACGTGACGGCCACCGTCGAATCGATCCCCCTGATCGCCTCCAGTGTGATGAGCAAAAAGCTGGCTGCCGGCGCTGACGCCATCCTGCTTGATGTGAAGGTGGGGCGGGGGGCCTTCATGAAAAACCAGGACGATGCGAAGGAATTGGCCAGGGCGATGGTCGCCATCGGCAACCGGCTCGGGCGGCGTACGGCGGCGTTGCTTACGGCGATGGAACAGCCCCTCGGCAACGCCGTCGGCAACGCCCTCGAGGTGGCCGAAGCAATCGCCATCCTGGCCAACCGCGACGAATGCGGCTTCGGCCCCATATCGGCGGACCTGCGCACGGTGACGTTGGAACTGGCGGCCCGGTTGGCCTGGATGGCCGGCAAGGCCGATTCTGTCGAGGCCGGGTTGCACCTGGCTGAAACAACCCTCACATCGGGCGCTGCCCTGGAACGTTTTCGCCGCTTCGTTGCGGCGCAGGGCGGCGACAGCCGCGTGGCCGACGCGCCGGAGACCCTCCTGCCGCAAGCGTCGATCCGGCAACCGGTGCGGGCCAGCCATGGGGGCCTGGTCACCGCCCTCGATGCGATGGCCGTCGGTCGCGCAGCCGCATTGCTCGGCGCAGGGCGGCAACAGAAAGGGGATCCCATCGATCCGGCGGTGGGTGTTGTCATCCACAAGCGCATCGGCGACACTGTCAAAGCCGGCGACGTGCTGGCAGAGGTTTTCGCCAACGACAGTCGCTGGCAGGCGGCGGCGCAGGCGGTGAGCGACGCCTACGCCATCGGTCCCGGCGGGGAAGAGGAGAACGGTGCTTTGGCGCCGTTGCCGCTGATCTTGGGAGAGGTGCATTGACATGAAAGCGAGCGACCGATGAAACTGCAGGAACCCTCCCCGCCGGAACTGCGCCGGTTGGCCGAATCCATTGCGGCCGAACATAGCGCGATGGCGCTGGCCGTCTCGGAAGGGGAACGGGCCAACAGCCCCTGGTTGGCGCCGGTCTACTACGTCTGCCGGGACTTTCAGTTCTACTTTTTTTCCAGCCCCGCGTCACGCCATGGAGCCGCTGCTGGCGAGACGCCTGTGGAAGCGGCGGCGACCGTCTTCAATGAACCGGACGATTACGGCGGCATCCGAGGCCTCCAGATGGCGGGCACGCTGGCGATGGTCTCTGACTGGAAAGAGCGTTCCTGGGCGACAGCGGCCTTCGGGGCGCGTTTTTCCTTCTTCAGCCGTTTCCTCCGTGAACCCCGTTTGATGCTGGAATTGCGGAAAAACGAGTTGTACCGATTTGCGGCCCGGGAGGTCTGGATCACCGAAAACCGCACCGGTTTTGGCCGGCGCTACCTGTACCGCCCCGACGGAACAGAATGACCCGTTTCCCCCCTGGAGATAATGAGGTCTAAAGAACAGACGGACTTTCAGAGGGGGAAGGATATTTGAAGCGTTCGACGTTCCGCCTTTCGCTGGCCATGGTTTTCTTTTTCCTGGCATCCCTGATCCCGGTGCAGGCTTGGGCGGCGCCGCCTTTGGAGACGCAGGCCGACTCAGCGGTGCTCATGGATCCCACGACTGGCGCCATCCTTTTTGAAAAGAACTCCCACAAGCGGGTGGCGCCCGCCAGCGTGACGAAACTGATGACCCTGCTTGTCGCCTTCGAAGCGATCGAACAGGGCAAGGCCAGCCTGGATGACAAGGTGGTCACCAGCCAGCGGGCTTTCGAGATGGGCGGTTCCCAGATTTATCTGGAACCGGGGGAAGAGATGGTCATGCGCGATCTCTTGATCTCCATTGCCGTCCATTCCGCCAATGACGCCTGTGTGGCGGTGGCCGAGCACATTAGCGGCTCCTATGAGGCATATGTGGACGACATGAACAAAAAGGCGCAGTCACTGGGCTTGAAGGACACCCATTTTATGAACCCCCATGGACTGCCGGTGGACAACCACTACACCTCGGCCCATGACATGGCCGTCATCGCTCGTGAGGCTTTGAAACATCCCACACTCATGCAGTTTGTCGCTATCAAGCACCACAAGATCCGAGAGAGCAGTTCCAAGCCGATGCAGTTGGACAACCATAACCGCCTGCTCTGGTGGTATCCGGGAACGGACGGTTTTAAGACGGGCTGGACGAGCGAAGCCAAGTATTGTCTCGTCTCGACGGTGGAAAGAGACAACCTGCGGCTGATCGCTTCCGTCTTCGGCGTTCCTGAAATCCGGGGCCACTTCAAGGAGTCGATGAAGCTCTACAACTACGGCTTTTCCCGCTATACCTTCAAGTCGGTGGCCAAGCCGGGAGAGCCCTTGGGTGAGGTCGCCGTCGGCAAAGGGCGCAAGGAAAGGGTCCAGGTCGTGGCCCAAGGCAAACCGGGCCTGATCGTGGAGCGGGGAAAAGAGAAGGGCATCGAATCGCGCGTCGAGTTAGAGCCCTATGCCACGGCGCCAATCGCCCAAGGCCAGAAACTGGGTGACCTCGTCATTGTGCAGAACGGCCAGGAAGTGAGCCGCATCGACCTCGTCGCCAAAGAGGATGTGCCGAAGGGCACCCTGACGATGGAACTGACGAAGATCTGGCAGGCGATGTACGGGATCCGGTAAGAGTTGGCAAAACGGTTCGCAAAAGACCATTCGAATCAAGATCATAATGAAGGGCAGACGCATAGTAGCAAGCGGAGCGAAGGTGCAGACCTTCGCTTTTTCTATTTACAAAAAAAGGTTTTTCTATTAAACTGGAAAATAAAGGGCATTTTTATAAAGGCGGTGAACCATGGTGGATTTGGATATAGACCGCAATGGCAACGCGCTGGTGGTGCGCCTTCAAGGGGAGATCGACCTGTGCGCCGCCGAGGCGCTGCGGCCGCGACTCGATAAGGAGATCGAGCGCCAGAAGGCCAAACACCTCGTCTTTAACCTGCGCGGTGTCGACTTCATCGACAGTTCCGGCATCGGCTTCATCCTCGGCCGCTACAAACGGGTAAAAGCGCTGGGTGGCAAGGTGGCCCTGGCCGGCCCCACCCGGTCGGTCCATCGCATCATCGAGCTTTCAGGCATGTACAAGCTTATGGAGGGGTATGCCAACGAGGTCGAGGCGCTGCGGGCGCTGGAAGGAGGGAAGACGGGTTGAAGACGAAAAACCAGGTCAAGCTGGAGTTTCCGAGCATTCCTGAGAACGTCGCGTTGGCCCGGGTGATCGTGGCGACCATGCTCGCCGGAATGGATTTTACCTTAACCGATCTCGATGACGCCAAGGTGGCCGTGTCGGAAGCCGTTTCCAACGCCATCCTGCATGGCTACCAGAACCGTCCCAACGGCCTCGTATACCTGACGATCACCGCTGACCCGGAAGGGCTGGAGGTGATCGTGGAGGATTACGGCCGCGGCATCGTCGACGTAGCCAAGGCGATGGAACCGGCCTTTTCAACCCTTGGCGACCGGATGGGCATGGGCTTTGTTTTTATGCAATCCTTTATGGACAAAGTGGATGTGGACTCCCAGGTAGGCCGCGGGACGCGGGTGCGCATGTACAAGGCCTGTCGCCAGGCGATGCGGGCCGTGCAGTGAGGCGGGGGGCGCCATGAATCAACGGCTTTCGGAGATGAACCTCCCCCGTTTTCCCCTTCTCGGCGAGGAAGAGACGACACGGCTGCTCCGGTTGGCCAAGGATGGCGATGGCGACGCGAGGGAACGGCTGATCCAGTGCAACCTGCGCCTCGTCTTCAACCTGGTCCAGCGCTTCCAGCACCGGGGCTATGAGTTGGAGGATCTCTTCCAGATCGGCGTGATTGGCCTGATCAAGGCTATCGATAAGTTCGATCTCTCCTATAATGTCCGCTTCAGCACCTACGCTGTCCCCATGATCGTCGGCGAAATCCGGCGTTTTCTCCGCGACGACAGCCCGGTGAAGGTCAGCCGATCCTATAAGGAGATCGCCCAGCGCATCCACCGGGTCCGGCAGGAGCTGAACGGCTCCTTGGGACGGGAGCCGACGGTGCAGGAGATCGCCGGCGCCATGAACATGCCTGTGGAGGATGTGGTCGAGGCGCTGGAGGCGGTCCAACTCCCCACCTCGATCCATGAGACCCTCTACCAGGATGACGGCGATCCCATCTTTCTTTTAGACCAACTGGCCTCCGTGGGAACCGAGGAAAGCGCATGGTTTGATCACCTGGCTTTGAAGGATGTCCTGTCCCGTCTGGCCGCGAGGGAGCGGGAAATTTTAGAGATGCGCTTTTTCCAGGACAAAACGCAGACAGAGGTGGCCACGCTGGTTGGTCTCTCACAGGTGCAAATCTCTCGCATCGAACGCGCGGCGCTGAAAAAGATCCGCGACATGCTGAGCCAAACGCCGCCCCATGAGGACGGGGCGTGAGCAGAAGACGACGCATTAGGCAGACAGGGCATAAGCAGACAGGACATAAACGGCTGGGGCATTAAGCGGGCTTTAAGCGGCTGAGGCATAAGCGGCGAGGAAAGGGACAGGCTAAAAAAGGAAGACATCGATTACATTAAAGCCATCGGCAAGCCGTAGCGACCGGCTATACAATAGGAGGGCGGTCCAAAGGAAATGGCGTCAGCGCCTACATACACGACATATAATCATGACGCAGCCGAATCGACGTGGAAGTTGTAGCGACGGCGCGCGTCTGACGAGGTGGTGATGCTCGTTGAACGCTCCAAAGAGACGCCGTTGGATCGTTGGCATCCTGTTGCTGGCGTTGCTTGGCGGCGTAGGCGCCTGGTGGACCTGGCGGGGTGAAAAGCCGCCGAAGGAAGCGATCCTTGTGTGGAAACAGGGACCTGACCGGGAAATCCCGGCAGGTCTTTTTTTGCGCATAAAAAGAGCCGATCACGATTCATACTAGTCGGGGAGGTGTGACGCATGACGGCGGAAACAGCGAGAAAACGACGAGTCATCGTCATCACCGACGGCGACAAGGTCGCCCGGAAGGCCGTCGAATCAGCGACGCGGCGTATCGGTGGGCGGTGCATTTCTCTATCGGCAGGCAACCCGACGCCGGTGACCGGCAAGAAGCTGGCCCAGATGATCCTGTCTACGCCCCACGATCCAGTCGTAGTCATGGTCGACGACCGGGGCGCCGTCGGGATGGGGAAAGGGGAACAGGCGCTTTGGGAAATCAGCCACGACGACCGGATTGAGTTGATCGGCGCTGTAGCGGTGGCTTCCAACACCCTGGGCGCGGAAGGGATCACCGTCGACCAGTCGGTTGACCGCTACGGTCGCCTTGTGGATGGTCCTGTAGACAAGAACGGCTACCCCGAACCGCCGGGCAACCGCTACCTGGAAGGGGATACGGTGGAGACACTGACCCAACTGCCCATCCCGGTGATTATCGGCACCGGCGATACGGGGAAGATGCAAGGGGCGGATCACGTCCGGCGCGGCGCGCCCATCACCACCCAGGCCTTGCTGGAGATCCTGCGGCGGGCCGGGAACAATGGAGTCGATTGAATGAGCGAAGCGAAGAAGCAGGAGCAAACAAAAAAAGAACTGCGGCAGACAGTGCTCTCCGAGGAAGAACTGGTCGCCGATTTAAAGACGAACATCCTCCAGATGAATTCGGAGTTGGGCGTCAACGTCGGCTTTGATATCGCCTGCCGGGAGATGGAGATCGCCGGTCGCCAAGCCGCCATGTACTATGTCAACGGCTTTACAAAAGACCTGGACCTGCTCCAAATCATGAAGTCCCTCGACGCCTTTGAAAAAGAAGCGAAGGACAAGGGCGCCTTCGACATCGATCGACTGATGGATCACCATCTCTTCTACCTACAGGTCACGACGGAGGCCAAACTCCGGCAGGTCTACTACCATATCCTCTCCGGCCGGGTCGCTTTTCTCTTTGATGGCGAAAAAAAGGCCATCGTCGTCGAAGCCCGCCAGATGCCGGGACGGCAGCCGCAAGAACCGGACATCGAGCGGGTCGTCCGGGGCAGCCGCGACGGCTTCACCGAAACAATCGTCACGAACACTGCCCTGATCCGCCGGCGTGTCCGCGATCCGCGATTGCGCTTCAAGCTGTTGCAGGTGGGCCGGCGTTCACAGACAGACGTGGCCGTCGCCTACATTGAAGACATCGCTTCCCCCGAACTGGTGCAGGAGATCACCGACCGTATCAACGCTGTCGACATCGACGGTCTACCCATGGCCGAAAAAACGCTGGAGGAGTTCCTCACCCAGGGCGATTGGAACCCCTATCCCCGGGTGCGTTACACGGAACGGCCCGATGTGGCGGCCATGCATCTCTTTGAAGGCCATGTGCTGGTGCTGGTCGACACATCGCCGTCGGTGATGATCGCGCCGGTGACTGTCTTTCACCACTTAGAACATGCCGAGGAATACCGGCAGAATGCGCCGGTGGGCGTCTTTTTGCGGATGGTCCGCTATGCAGCCATTTTCGCTTCCCTCTTTATTCTGCCTCTCTGGTTGATGTACGCCATCAACCCGGCGTTGCTGCCGACCTGGCTGGCTTTCATCGGGCCGAAGGAGATGGGGAGCGTCCCGATTGTAGGCCAGGTGCTGATCGCCGAGGTGGGGTTGGACATGTTGCGCATGGCCGCAGTCCATACGCCGTCACCGTTGGCGACCGCTCTCGGATTGATCGCCGCCTTCATGATCGGCGAAGTCGCCATCGAGGTCGGCCTCTTCAACCCCGAAATCATCCTGTACCTGGCCGTGGCGGCGGTGGGCACCTTTGCCACCCCCTCCTATGAACTGGGACAGGCAAACCGGTTAATACGCCTGTTTCTCATCGTGATGGTGGCCTTTTTCGGCCTGCCTGGATTACTGGTTGGCATCTCCGCCTTCCTGGCCCTCGTCATGCGGACGAAATCCTTTGGCCGACCCTACTTCTGGCCGATTGCGCCGACCAATGCCAAGATGATCCCCGTGGCACTTCTGCGGGCGCCTGTGCCGGCCAAGCGACTGCGGCCGCAGTTGCTCGATCCGATCGACCCGGACCGGCTCCCCGATCCCTATGCCGGTTCAGCCGGCGGCGCCACCTCCGGCAAAGCGGTGTCCGGCAAAGCGGAATACGGGAATGTGGGTGAAAAAGGTCCTCGACAGAGTGGGGCTGGGGCGGAGAATGCCGGCAGCGGTCATGGCATAGGCGGCGCGAGCGAGAGCCATGAAGTGCGCGAACGTCGCGAAGGCTACGGAGGCAGTGAAGTCCACGAAGGCCAGAGCTGTTACGACATGAGTCCCGGCGGTCACCATGGCGGGCTTCACGGGCATGACAGACGCCAAGTTGGGGAACTGTTTGAAGAAACGGATGTTGCAGGAGAACCTGACCACCCCGGTCTCCGTGAACCTTTGCGTTGGCGCAAGCACCGGCGCGGGTTGTGGAGTTGGTTTAAGTCGAAAGTGGGAGGATCCAGACGGTGAAAATCACGTCGGTATTGACGATGCGCCCGCCCAAAGCGGAGGTGGAACGACCTCCGGTCATCGGCATCCCCCGGGCACTCGGCTATTACGAGTACCTTCCGCTGTGGCGGGCCTTCTTTGAGGCCTTGGGTTGCGCCGTCGCCCTGTCGCCGCGGACCAACAAGGCGCTTCTCGATCAGGGCGTCCGCGCGGCCGTCGATGAGGCATGCCTTCCCGTCAAGATGTACTACGGCCATGTGAAAGCCCTTTCGGGGAAAGCGGACCATGTCTTCACGCCCCGGATCATCAGCGTCCAGCCGAAGACCTACCTCTGCCCGAAGTTCTTGGGGCTTCCCGATATGATCCGGGGAGCAGCCGCCTTTGACGGCGGTTACCCGCCGCTGCTTGTCGTCGATGTCAACACCCGTCTCCCCGGCGGGGGTTGGGAAAAGGCCTTGACCGAAGCAGCCAGAAAACTGAACTTCTCGCGCAACCGCGCACGAGAGGCCTTCAAGGTGGCCCGGAAGGCCCAAGACGAGTTTGAAGGACGGCTGTTGCAGGGAGAATATCCGCCCATCGCCCTGGCGCGCTGGGAAAAAAGCGGCCGCGTCCTCGAACCGGGCGGTCTGCTGCCACGGCTGCCATCGCGCCACCGGGAACCGATGACCGGAGAAGAACCGCGCATCGCCGTCGCCGGCCATCCTTACCAGTTGTTCGATCCCTTCACCAGCATGAACCTGCTGGACAAACTGAAGTCCCGCGGCATCCGGATGGTGACGCCGATGGCCGTGACAGAAGAAAAGACGCGTGTAGCCACGAGCCACTTGCCGAAGCGGTTGTTCTGGTCCTTTGGGCAGCAGATGCTGGGCGGTTCCCTGCACCTGTTGAAGGGGCCCATCGACGGCCTGATCTATGTGGCTGCCTTCGGTTGCGGACCCGACAGCCTCGTCGGCGAGATGGTGGAACGCCATGCCCGCCGGCTTGGCAACGTGCCCTATCTGCTCCTGACCGTGGACGAGCATACCGGGGAAGCCGGCGTCGTCACGCGGTTAGAGGCCTTTGTCGATCTGGTGGCCCGGCGGCGGGAGACGGCGGAGGCGGCTACGGCAGCGGAGGGGTAATCGGGCGAAGAATTTGTGATTTGGACGGTTCCTTTCCGTATCCACGTAGTTGGATGCTTTTGCAAACAAAAAGCCCCGACCATGAGATACAGGTCGGGGCTAACGTATTTATTCAAAAAATCAAGCTGTTGCTTATTCATCGCCTTTCGGGTCGACAGTATTTTTCTCCACCATCAGGATCACCGTGCGTTCCGGGGCGCGCGTCCGGTGCAGCACCCCGAGGGGCACCGTATATCCCTGCTGGGGCAACAGCACCACAGTCCGGTCTTCCAGATCGATGAACAATTTTCCCGAGACAACGAAGAAAAATTCATCCTCCCGGTCATGCTTGTGCCAGTGAAACTCGCCTTCGATGACGCCAAGACGGATCACGGCGTCGTTCACCTGACTGACGGCCATATTCATCCATTTTTCCGTGCAGGCAGAGACAAGGGCGGGGATATCGATCACTTGAAGTTGTCCAGTCTTACTTTCCATCCTCCCAATCCTTTCTAGCTTTGATTTAGGAAAAGTCTCAGATTTTAGCTAAAGGATACGCAGTGTTGTTATACCGTAACATATCTTTTTTTGCGAAATATCCAATAAAATCCTGCCGATTCCAAATGAAAATGCTGAATGATGCGATGTGGGAATTAAGGTAAAAAATGAGGGGCATATTATATAGGTCCAGCGTCATCGCTGATTTCGCGACGGGAAATCCAATAAAACGCAATGCATAGAGGGATCACTGCATGAAAGTCACCTTCCCCCATATGGGCAACATGGACATCGTCGTCAAGGCGCTACTGGAGGAACTCGACCTCGAAGTCATTCCCCCGCCGCCGATCACCAAGCGGACCCTCTCACTGGGGGTCCGCTATGCGCCGGAATCGGCCTGTCTTCCTCTGAAGATCAATATCGGCAACTTCATCGAAGCGGCGGAGCGGGGCGCCGATACGGTCGTCATGGCCGGCGGGATCGGCCCCTGCCGCTTCGGTTACTACAACCAGGTCCAGCGGGAGATCCTGGTTGACATGGGGATCGACCTGCGCATGGTCGTCCTGGAACCGCCGGACAACCATATCGGAGAACTGCTCAACCGGATCAAAGTCCTCACCGGCGCCCACTCCTGGTGGCGCGTGATCAAGGCGATCCGCATCGCCTACGTCAAGTGTCAGGCCCTTGATGACCTGGAGCGGCAGGCCTCTCGCCTGCGTTGCCGCGAGTTGAACCGGGGCGATGTGGATCGCCTCTATCAGTCGGGGCGCGACGCCATCGACGCGGCAAGCTCTGTGAAGGAGATCCGGCAATGCCGCGACGATGCGTTGACCCGCATGACCGCCCTTCCGCTTGATCATGCCTTGCGGCCCGTGCGGATCGGCATCGTCGGCGAGATCTTCACCGTCCTGGAGCCCTATTCCAATGGCTTTATGGAAAAAAGCCTGGGACGCCTCGGCGTCGAGGTTAGCCGTTCCCTCTACCTGAGCGAATGGGTGAACGAACACCTATTTAAAGGGATACTTCCCGTAAAAGGCCATCACCGGACACGCAAGCTGGCGGCGCCCTATCTGAGTTGCGCCGTCGGCGGCCACGGTCAGGAGTCGGTCGGCGGCGCCATCGAGTATGCCCAGGAAGGATTTGACGGCGTGATCCAGGTGGGGCCGCTCACCTGCATGCCCGAGATCGTGGCCCAGTCCATCCTTCCCCAGGTGGAAAAGGACTACGACATCCCGATCCTGACCATCTATGTGGACGAGCAGACGGGCGACGCCGGGCTGATGACCCGGCTGGAGGCTTTCGTGGACATGCTGGAGCGGCGCAAGCAGAGGAAGGAGCAGGCGGCAAGATGACCCGTAAGCAAAAAAATCAGCAGCAACATACCCAAAGGCAAAACGACCAACCGCAAAACATGCATCCGATAAACAACCAAGGATTAAACACCCAGCGGCCAAGCGCCGGTGAGCGATACTACCTCGGCGTCGATGTCGGTTCCGTATCGACGAATCTCGTCCTCCTTAGCGAAAATGGCGAGGTACGGGAGGCCCACTACCTGCGTACCCAGGGCCGTCCCCTTGAAATGATTCAAAAAGGCCTGGCCGATCTAGCCCGGCGTTACGCTGATGAGCAGATCGGCGGGGTGGGGACGACCGGTTCGGCCCGCACCCTCGCCTCAGTGGTCCTCGGTGCTGATGTGGTGAAAAACGAGATCACCGCCCACGCTGTGGCAGCCGGTCAACTCGTGCCCGGTGTCCGCACGATCCTGGAGATCGGCGGGCAGGACTCCAAATTGATCCTTCTCCGTGACGGCGTCGTCTCCGATTTCGCCATGAACACGGTCTGCGCCGCCGGAACCGGCTCTTTCCTCGACCAGCAGGCGTCGCGGCTGCAACTGCCCATCGAAGAGTTCGGAGGGCTGGCTGAGCAGGCCGATCACCCGGTGCGCATCGCCGGTCGCTGCTCCGTCTTCGCCGAGTCAGACATGATCCACAAGCAGCAGATGGGCCATGCCCTGCCGGACATCATCGCCGGCCTTTGTGAAGCCCTGGTGCGCAACTTCCTCAACAACCTGGGCAAAGGCAAGACCCTCGAAGCGCCCATCGTGTTCCAAGGCGGCGTGGCGGCGAACGCAGGCATGAAGCGGGCCTTTGAAAAAGCCCTCGACCACCCTGTGGTCGTGCCGGAACACCATAAGGTCATGGGCGCTGTCGGCGCGGCGCTGCTCGCCCGTGAGGCGGTCGAGCGCGCCGGCGGTCTGACGCGGTTTAAAGGTTTCGCCATGGCTAGCGAGGATGTACGGGCCGGTTCCTGGGAATGCGGCGACTGCCCTAACCTCTGCGAGGTCATCGAGATCGTCGAGTCCGAGCGGCCTATCGCCCGCTGGGGTGATCGCTGTGGCAAGTGGGAGAACTCCCTGTCTGTCATTCAGACAGAACGCGCCGCTGAGGCAGCAGCAGAACTACAGCAAGGATGACCTCCGGTGCCTCAATCAAAAGGAGGAAGACAGGCCCCTCGATCTTCGCGCATAAACATCCCCAAGTTCTCTGCATAGAGCTTGGGGATTTCCTTTTCACCGGCGCTTGTATTTTGCGTTGTCACCGTTAAAGGGTCTCCCGCATACTATGGCATCAATCCTGGCTCCGGCACTCCGGAAAGGGGAGATGACCATGCGAGACGGGCAGGAAAGCCCGAAACTGTCCAAATGGGACATGGACGCGTTGCAGGAGTATCCCTATACAGTGACAGCGGCTGATCGACAGGGGAATTTTTGGCGTCTAGAAACGAACCGGGGCATCAAAGCCTTCTACCGGCATGAGGAAAAAGCCGATCGGGTCGCCGAGACGCATGCCATGCTGGAACACTTGGCCGAGCGCGGCTTCCGGCGGGCCAGCCGGTTCATCCGCACCCGCGATGGGCGCCCCTTTGCCCAGCGGGGCCCCTATACCTATGTCCTCACCGACTGGCTGCCTGGCCGAAGCACAGACTTTCAGCGCGACGACGACCTGCGGCAGGCGGCTCGGACACTGGCAGCTATCCACTGGAGCGGCGCCGGATTCCACGGTGGAGGGGAAAAAGATGCGCAGAAGGTCAGCCGGTTGCTGAAAACCCTGGCAGACCGCCGCGAGGCGCTGCAATGGTACCGGCAACTGGCGCAGATGAAGCGCCAAACGAGTGAAGTCGACAGGTTGCTCAAAGAGTGGGGACCCGAATTTGAACAAAAAGCTACCCGGGCCTTGCGTCGCGTCGCCGACACCATGGTAAAGCCGTCGGGCGAGGCCGGCTGGACGATCTGCCACCGTGACTGGCGAGAGGGCAATCTTCACCTCGATGGCGCCCGGCTGGCGGTCACCGGTTGGGACAGTTGCGGACCCGATCTGCCGGCGGCGGAACTGGCCCAATTTTTGCGCAGAGTGGCCGATGCTCGTGGTCGATGGGATGTGGAGTCGGGGATGCAAATCATCGACGCCTACCGAGAAACAGGAAACCTGGGAACGGGAGACCGGGAATTGCTTGTGGGGTTGCTAGAATTCCCACAGCGCTTTTGGTCGCTCGTGGCCGGTCATTACCGGGGCGCCGGAGAACCGTCGACGCCAGAACTGCTGCGCAGGGAGATCGCCGAGGAAGCAGGAAGGCAGGACTTTGTGGCCTCTCTGGAAAGACACTTGGGAACTGGCAATTAACCGGTGGAGGTGAAAGAATTTGCTGGTCGTCGATCGTTATGTCGGGGTGGATCCCCGATTTCAAAGCAACGCCCGAAAGGCCAGGACGCGCCGGTCGGAACGGCGTTCGCCGGAACGGGCCGGGACGCTGGCGGACCAGCGTGACGATGTCCCGGATCTCGAGAATCCTTTGTTCGATGATTCCCAGCCCATTGAGGGAATTGTGTTGATCGCAAACCCCCTCGGATATGGCAACCCCCTTCCTCCCTTGGACTTGGAGCCATTGGAAGAGATCTTCCCGGACACACCGTTGCCGCCCTTTGTGTGGGAGCAGGGTCTCGCGGAAGCGGAACCGAGTACCGTCAGGATAGGCGGTGAAAAAGAGGCGGCCACAGCGCTTGCCGGAGACGCGGCGCTCACTGAAGACGTGTTCGAAAACGAAGTGATCACCGGTGACGAAGCGGTCACCGGCAAGAACATGCCGGCTGAAGGCGAAGCAAGTTTGGGGAATGCCATGACGGTCGGAAACGATGCGTTTTTCCGCAACGAACCTGCGCTTTCGGGCAACGCCTCCCTAGCGCCGGATCTCCGCGCCGAGAGGGAAACGCTGGTCGACTTGCTGGCTGAGTATGACCTGACCTTGCGCTCGCTGCACCGGCAGGGCGGAAGGTTCTTGGCGGAAACGGACAGAGGCCCCCTGCGCGTCGAGTTCCTGGAAGGGGAAAAGGCGTTGCAACGGGGGCGGAACATTACAGCGGCGCTCAAGCACCTGAGAGAAAAGGGCTTCACCCAATGCCCTGAACCGCGTGTGTCCAAGTACGGCGAGAGGGTCATCCCCTGGGGCGACCGCGCCTACTACCTATACAACAAGCTCCCCGGACGTTCTGCAAAGCTGGATGCCAGCCGGGATTTGCAGGAGGCCGGACGATCCCTTGCCTTGCTGCACCGCGGCGGACGGGGGTTTCAGCCTGTCGAGCCATCGGTCGCTGCGCCGCTCGACATCCCCGGGCAGTTTGCCTGGGGACGCCAGGTCGCCGCCGACTGGCTGGCCACGGTGGGGCGGCAGCGCTTTTTCTCTGACAGTGATCACCTGTTGCGGGAAAACCTGCCTAAGTTGACGGAACGGGGCGAAAAGGGATTTGCCTGGATGGAGGCCGCCTACCAGGAGAAGCGGAGGCAAACAGAGCAGGAAGGCGCTCTTTGCCATGGCGACTATGGAGCGGCGTCGCTCTTAAAGACGCAACAGACCTTTTGGGTTGATCGGTTCAACCACTGCCGCTGCGACATCCCCGTCACCGAATTGGCCCAGTTCATCAGCAATATTGTCCGCAGTTCCCGAGACGGCTGGAAAGAGGCGATCTACGTCGTCGAAGGGTATGAGTCCGTGGAAAAACTGAACGAAGCGGACTGGCGTATCCTGCTGGGCTGTCTGATCATCCCCTTTGACCTTTTTGAACACCTGGAAGGCAAAATCCGGACAGAGCCGGCCAATACGATCGAGATCATCCCGGATCGCAAGCTCCAGGACCAGGGGTTCCGGCGGACGCGCCGCACGATCGAAACGTGCAACCGCGCCTATGCAGCCGCATACCGGCTGGCTGCCCAGGCGGAACTGGCGCTGCCCATCTGATACTTTCCGGCAGGAAATAGCCGCTTCCGGACAGAATAGTGGACACAGGAATCCCAGTCGACGGGGGTTCTGATGGGAGTCGACGCCATGGAAGCGAAGGATGTTATGACTGCGCCGGAACAGCTTGAGACGAAAGTGAACTGCAAGATCTGGGTCGAAGTCCGGGGAGAGGTGGTCTTCAGCCAGGGGCGCATGCGCCTGTTGGAGGCTATCGAAGAAACAGGGTCGATCAGCCAGGCGGCTGCCCGGATGGGCATGTCCTACCGCGCCGCCTGGGGCAAGGTGACGACGACGGAAGGGCGGCTCGGGCTGAAACTGGTTGAACGCTTTCCTGGCCACCGGGAGCATGGCGCAGCCCTCTCCGAAACAGGAAGGGCGCTGCTGCGACAGTTCCAGGAGTTCAACCGGGCATCACAGGCGTCCGTCGAGGACCTCTTTCACAAACACATGCGCGGGTTAATCGAGTCGCTCCCCCCAAAAGCTCCCTCGCCTGTCCCGCTTCATCCCAAAACAGACGATATTCAGCATGCAATCCCATCTGATTAAGACCGCTGACAAGCATAAGCCCCGCCGAATCATTCGTGTGATCGACGGGGCTTGCTTTTTACCTATCCTGTCTGGTTTGGACATTTTCTCTCTCTGTGTCACAATAGAAACGTCATGGGAGGATTTTCTCAACGTGCGGAGAATGAATAATATATGCTTCGCAAAGCAGAGGTGGGCCTGTGGATCTGATCATCGAGGGCGTTGGACAAGCGATCCGGCTTCTGATTCAGGGCGATCCCGAGGTCTGGGCGGTCACCTGGCTGACATTGCGTGTCTCCGGGTTGGCCACGCTGATCAGCGTGCTCATCGGTGTACCCCTCGGCGTTTTGCTGGCCCAATCCCGCTTTCCGGGCAAGGCGGTCGTCGTCAGCCTTGTCAACACCGGCATGGGGCTGCCTCCCGTCGTGGTGGGCCTTTTCGTGACGATCATGCTCTGGCGCAGCGGCCCCCTGGGGGTGCTGGGTCTGCTCTACACACCGGCGGCCATGATCATCGCCCAGGCGGTCATTGCCTCGCCCATCGTCATGGGCCTCACCTTTGCTGCCATTGAACAGTTGGATCCGAACCTGCGCCTGCAGATCCTTTCCCTCGGCGCGACGCGGTGGCAGGTTTACTGGCGTTTGATCCAGGAGGCGCGGCTGTCGATCCTGGCGGCCGTCATCGCCGGCTTCGGCGGCGTCGTCTCCGAAGTGGGCGCCTCTATGATGGTAGGCGGCAATGTGAAAGGGTTGACACGGGTCTTGACGACGGCGACGGTGATGGAGGTCTCGAAGGGCAACCTCGATGTGGCCATCGCGCTCAGTCTGATTTTGCTCGCTCTTGCCTATGGTGTAACCTTGGTGCTGACGGTCATTCAACAGGGGAGGCGAATGGGATGAACCCGGAGGTCTGCGCCGCCTTGGAAAAGGTTGAGGTGGTCAAAAGCCGCCGCAGCCTGCTGCAAATCGATAAACTGCATTTTCGCGCCGGCGAGATCACGGCCATTATCGGTCCCAACGGCGCCGGCAAGAGCACCTTGCTGAAAGTCCTGCACGGGCTGGAAAAGCCGACAGCCGGCACGGTCTGCTTCCGTGGGCAATCGCTTGGCGGGCGCGATCTGCTGGAGCTCCGGCGGCGGATGGCCATGGTCTTTCAAAGCCCCTGCCTTTTTCAGACAACGGTCTACGAAAACATCGCTGCAGGGTTGCGCATCCGCAAGTTCCGGCGTTCGGAGATTGACCCGATCGTTCGCCGCTGGGCAGCACGTTTCGGCGTAGAACCACTCCTGGAGCGGCAGGCGCGCCATCTCTCCGGCGGCGAGGCCCAACGAGTGGCCTTGGCCAGAGCGTTAGCTTGCGGTCCGGAACTGTTTTTGTTGGACGAACCCTTCGCCTCCCTCGACCCGCCGACGCGGGAAGCCCTCTGCCGGGAACTGCGCGCCGTGATCAAGGAAGAGGGGATCACCGCTGTCGTCGTCACCCATGTGATGGAAGAGGTCTTCCTGCTGGCCGACCGGGCGGTGATGCTGTCTGCCGGGCGGGTCGTCCAGGACGGGACGCCGGAGGAACTGCTGGCGCGGCCCGCCAACAGCGAGGTGGCTGACTTTGTCGGCAAGCGGCGCATCCTGCTGGGCCGGGTGGTGGCTCGCACCGGCGAGATGGTGGAGGTGGCCACACCGGAAGGAAGATTCCGTCTGCCTGCCGCAGCCGGCGGAGAGGGGACCTTTCTCCTCTGTCTGCGCGAAGGGGAGTAAAAAAGGTCTCCGGCCATATCCTTCCAGTACAAAAAGGAGGTCACCGGATTGATTCGAAAGACAGCCCCCAAGACACTTGCCCTCGTCCTGTTTCTTATCCTCTCTCTGCTCCTCTCGGCCTGTGGGACCGCGCCCAAACCGGGTGGCGGTCAAGCGCAGAACACGCCGGCGCCCGCTCAGACCGATCTGATCCTGGCTACGACGACGAGCACCATGGACAGCGGACTTCTCGATGTGATCATCCCGGCCTTTGAGAAAAAGACGGGATACAAGGTAAAGCCCCTCTCTGTCGGAACGGGACAGGCTCTCGCCTACGGGGAAAAAGGGGAGGCCGATGTGCTCCTCGTCCACGCCCCTGACGCCGAGAAGAAGGTCGTCGAGAAGGGCGCCGCCGTCAACCGCAAACTGGTCATGCACAATGACTTCATCCTTATCGGCCCGCCTGACGATCCTGCCGGTGTCAAAGGGCTCCATTCGACAGTGGAAGCGTTGAAGAAGATCGCCGGCGCCGGGAAACTCTTTGTCTCTCGCGGCGACGACTCGGGAACTCATAAGATCGAGAAATCCTTCTGGCAGAAAGCGGCCCTCACCCCGGCGGGTAACGCCTGGTACCAGGAGACGGGCGCCGGAATGGGACAGACGCTGAACGTAGCTTCGGAGAAACAAGGGTACACCCTGACGGACCGGGCCACTTACCTGGCGCAGAAGAAGAACCTGAAACTGGATATCGTACTGGAGAAGGAGCCGGCGCTCCTCAATATCTACCATGTCATGGAAATCAATGGCGAGAAATTTCCCAAGGTGAATAAGGACGGCGCCAAAGCCTTCAGCGATTTCCTGCTTTCTGCCGAATGCCAGGAGATGATCAAAAACTTCGGCGTCGATAAATACGGCGAGCCGCTCTTCGTGCCGGACGCCGGAAAAAATGTGGAGAGCCTCGGGAAGTAAGGTTTCGGAATGCTTTGCTTGGGAAGTTAGGGGTTCATAAAGGAAAAAAGATGATGGGAGAAGCGGAGGCGCCGAGCCTTCGCTTTTTCTTGTCCGGTTTTTTTGCCTAGATGCGGCCTTTGTTGAAGGGTTGAGTCATAGGGGAAAGGCGCCGGGCGTATGTATCAGAAAGGCAGTGTGGCCTTTTTTACCCCAGTCACTGTGTAAAGAGCGGCGACACTGCCGGAGGAGACGCCTTTGCCGGGGGGCCATCTCTGCCGGAGAGGACTCTGCCAGAAGGCACGTTATGCCGGAGGGGCGGCGCTGCGGGAGGAGGGGTGTAATGGCGAAGTTGACCCTCTTGCTCCTGTTTCCCCTGGACGGTAGCGCAGGGGCCGGGAAAGCTTTTTTGCGCGAGACTGGTCCGGGGGAGGTTCAGATCACATTGCTTCCGGGTGAAGGGTGGCCGAAAGGCCGGCTTCGTCTCCTCCTGTCTCCCTGCTCGGAAGCGCTCCGGGAAAAATTGGTCCACCTAGGGCGGATCGTCGACGGGCACTTGTTGGCGGCATGGGAACCTGAACCAGGACCTCCCTTCCGGACACGCCGCCTGAAGAGTTTTCCCATGCAGCAACCCTTTTCATTGATTGCCGTACTCGATGAAAACGACGGGCCGGCCCGCCTCTTTCATGGACGCAGGTCGACGGCGGCCGAGAACCCCCGTTCCGCCCTTCCGGTGGAACGGGGGTAGCGGGGAAGTGAAGACCGTCTATGGAATCATGGGGATCGACCCGCGGGTGCTGCTGGCCTACCGGATGCGCCCCCGGCGCATCGAACCGGTGCGTGGCGCCTATCGGATCGAGGACACCGGAGGCGTGTGGGTCTTAAAGAGATTCCCCCATGCTGTGGAGGACCTGCAGTTCATCTTCCGGGCGCAGCATCACCTGGCCGCACGGGGGTTCCGTCGCTTTTCCCCTATCCGGCTGACACCGCAGGGCGCCCTCTGCTTGAGCGTGGGAAGCGAGCATTGGCTCTGTTCGGCCTGGGTCGAAGGGCGCGAGTGCGATTTTGACCGCTGGCGCGATCTGGCGGCGACGGCGGCGGCAGTAGCGGAGTTTCACTACGCCGGACGAGGATTTATCGCCTCCGAGTTTGCCGGTCGCTGTCTCTGGCAGCGGTGGCCTCAGATTATCGCGACAAAGACGGCCCAGTTGGAGGCCTGCCGGCGGGTTGCTGTGGAAAGGATGGAACAGCGGGTGCACGCAGGGGGCGAGGAGCCAGATGATTCGACCGAGTTTGACCGGCTCTTTCTCACCCATGCGGACACCCTGTTGGCGGAGGCCCGCGAGGCTTGCGCCCTGCTAGACCATTCCGCCTACAGCATGCTGATGGAAAGGGAGGCAGCGGGAGGCGGGCTTTGTCACCATGACCTGGCTCACCATAACGTGATCATCGACGACGAGGGACAGATCTTTTTTCTCGACTTCGATCACGCCGTGATGGATACGCGGCTCCACGACGTCGGCAGCTTGTTGATCCGGGCCTTGAAACGGGATCGCTGGTCTGTCGAGAAGGGGGTCAATCTCCTCTCCGCCTATCATGACGCTTATCCCCTTTCCCAGGCTGAGCGGGAGGTGTTGGTGGCCTTTCTATCCTTTCCAAACGATTTCTGGCAGTACGTCTACGCCTACTATTTTGAGTCTCTCGCTCAGCCGCCGGAATACCATATCAAGCGGCTGAAGCGCTTCCTGAACCACCAGAAACAGAGACGTCGCTTTTTAAATGAATTTCCCGGGCGTCTTTGAGGCGAAAGGAAACAAGAGCTTTTGGGCAGGGCGAGATGGGAGCCTACCATGAACAGGGGATGCCCTTTGCTGACAATGGAGCCGTGGCCGAAGCGCAGGCGGGGAGGTGGAGCGTGAGAATCGGAATCGACGCCCGTGCCGCCATCTGGTACCGGGGAACGGGAATCGGAACATACACCTACCAGTTGTGCCGGCATCTTTACGACTTGTATGACGCCGCTGCGCCGGAGCGGCTGCGGCTATTTTGGCCCGGTGAAGAGTATCGACAACTTCACATCACCCAGGAGGAGGTTTTTCGCCTCGTCGAGCAAAACCGGGAGCGTTTTTGGGAGGAGGTGCACATTCCCCAGGCCATCCAGCGAGAAAAAATCGATCTCTATCATGTGCCGCAAAACGGCATCGGCTTGCCGGCAAGCAAGGCTTGCAAGCTGGTTGTCACCATTCACGATCTGATCCCTTACATCTGCCCTGAGACGGTCGGCAGGGGGTACTTGAGGATTTTTCTCGAAGAAATGCCGCGCATTTTGGAAAGGGTCGACCACATCATCGCCCCCTCTCGCTGCACCGCCTGCGACCTGATGCAGATCGCCGGGGTGCCCGAAGAAAAGATCACCGTCATCTATGAGGCAGCCGAACCCATCTACCGCCCTCTCGATAAAGCGCGTGCAAGGGCGTTCATGCAGGAAAAATACGGCGTCTCTCGCCCTTATGTGCTCTATGTGGGCGGCTTTTCACCCCGCAAGAACCTGCGGCTTCTGATCCACGCTTTTCATCAGGTTCGTCGCCAACTGCCGGAGGATTACTGTCTTGTCCTGCCTGGGAAACAGTCGAAGGAGTTCAACGATATCGAGATCATGGTCACAAGCCGGGGGTTGCAGGAGCACGTTCATTTTATCGGTTTTGTGGGGGTGGACGATCTGCCCTGGATTTACAACGGGGCAAGCGTATTCGTCTACCCTTCCCTATATGAGGGGTTCGGGCTTCCGCCGGTGGAGGCCATGGCCTGTGGAACACCGACGCTGGTGGCCAACGTGGCATCCCTGCCAGAGGTCGCCGGTGACGGCGCTTTGCTGTTTTCACCGGTTCGGGCCGGTCAATTGGAGGAACTCCTGTTTGCGCTGTTGACTGACCCGGCGTTGGCGGCAGAACTGGGGGAGCGGGGTTTGCGCCGGGCGGCCTGTTTCAGTTGGCGCCAGGCCGCGTTGTCCACCGGGGAGGTGTTTGCGCGCCTGGTCTAAGTGGATTATCGCCGGAAGACGAAGGTTGGGAGGGAACAACATTGACCCTGGAGAGGATCATCGGTTCCGGAAATGGGGAATGGGGACAATCGGGCGTTGAGCTATATCTTATCTCCCTCGATCTCGGATGTCCGGACCGGGACCGGGAGCAGGTGGGAAGTGTCGACGCGGAAATGGAACTCCTCCATGTGACGCGAATGGACGATGAGGTGCGGGCCAACATCCGCCTCCAGGTGCGCGCCATCATGGAGCCTGCCGTGGAGGGGGCCGGTCGCAGAAGCGACGCAGGCGCAGGCTGCCGAGGCGCCTGCAATGGCAAGGGAGAAAGGTCAGGCGACTGCCCGGAGAGCTTGTCCCTGATCGAGCAGGAAATTCCGCCGGGGCCGAAAATGTTCCGTCAGGAGCAGATACTGGTGGTCCAGATGCCGGGTCCGGAGGACGAGCACAAGGGTGATGATGGAGACACCTACCGGTTGCAGGAGGCTTCCGCCCTGTCCATTCTCTACATCCATCCCTATTGGAGCGAGGAACGGCTCAAGGTTGACCTGCTCCTTTCGGTGGGGCTGGTGACTGAGGAGGTTCCCGGCAGCCGCAACATCCGCTGGATGGAACAGACGGTCCGGATCGAAGGGGAAGGGCTTCCTGAGGAGGCAAGGGTCGTCGCCATCGCTTGGCGGGCCGACCACGGCGATAGGGAGGCGACCACAGAGCTTCGCACCCAACTGGCCTATCTTTCTGATGAAGGGGATCCGATGGGGATTTTGGAAAAAGTGACGACCTTCAGCGACGGGATCCTCTGGCTTGGGGAGCCCCGTCTGACCCTCAACGGATCGAACTGGGCCATCTACGGGCCGGCTTGGCTGCCGCTGTCGCAGTCGCTGGGAGCGGAGGCCGAACTTGCTTTCGGAGAAGTGCCGGCGGAAGAGGAGGGTCTTCAGAGCGGATTCGGGGCGATTGAGCCAATCCCCTTGGGACGAAGCGCTGATCTGGAACCGGATGCTCAGGCGAAAGAAGAGATCGCTGCGACGAGCGATACGGAGTCAGCCATCCATGGGGTTGCAAGGGAGGGCGGCGTCACTGTTGGCAATATGGCTATTGGCTACGGCGCTGTTGCCAATGGGACTGTTAACGACGGTACTGTACACGATGACGTTGTAGGCGAGGGAGACACAGACGATGTGTTTGCAGCCGGCGTAGTGTCAGATGGCATGAGTTTGGCTCAGGATGAGGTGGACTCCGCGTTGCAGGAGGCGACAGTCACGTTGGATCAATCAGAACCTTTCGGGCCTCTATCAGGCATCCAAGCGCTCTGGCCCCATGATATGGAGGAGATGTTGGGAGGCGCGCCCATTCCTGAGTTAAGCCCTATCCCATTGCAGCGCTTTGGGGATATCGGCTATGATCCGGCGGAACATGAACGGGAGTTCCAGGCAGACCCCGGTCACAGGGAATGGACCGAATACCCGGCGCCGCCCGGTTTTGACGGTGTGTCCGAATATCCCTTGCCGGAGGCTGATTCGCCTCAGGATTTTCATGATCAAACGGCGGCTGCCCAGGACGAAGGGTTAGCCATCACGATGGAAAGGGAAACAGAGGGTTTAGGTCAGGGCGACTCGACTGAACTGATCGGAGGATTTGCCGACTACCTTGACAGCACCCTTTATACAGCCCAATACGGGGAAGGGTTTCTATACCCCGATCCCTCGCTGGCAACCGCGATGAGCGAGGGTACGGAAGAGGAAAGCGAACCGGCTTCATTGTGGGAAGAGACGCCGGCGGGGTCCTTTGATGAGGTCGAAGCAGCGCCAGACATCGTGGCAGAGGCTCAGACAGCGTCTATCGTGGCGGAAGCGGATCTGCCGTCTATCGTGGCGGAAGCGGATCTGCCGTCTATCGTGTCGGAAGCGGATCTGCCGTCTATCGTGGCGGAAGCGGATCTGCCGTCTATCGTGGCGGAAGCGGATCTGCCGTCTATCGTGTCGGAAGCGGATCTGCCGTCTATCGTGGCGGAAGCGGATCTGCCGTCTATCGTGGCGGACGCGGATCTGCCGTCTATCGTGGCGGAAGCGGATCTGGTGTCTATCGTGGCGGAAGCGGATTTGCCGTCTATCGCGGCGGAAGCGGATCTGACGCCTGTCGAGGCAGAAGCGGAAATGCTGTCCGTCACTGAGGAGGCCGGGACGGCTGTTACGGAGGAAATGGAAGCAACGGACTCCACGGCGGAAGCTGAGGCGCCGCTCGTCCCAGCAGAACCGGTGACGCCGGTCCTCGTAGAGAAGGTAGATCCACTGTTCGAAGCAGAGGAAGTCGAGACCGAGTTCCTCGAATCGGAAGTGGATACGTCGACCATGGGGATGGAAATAGCGGAATACTCTTCTCCCACTCCTCTCGCTGGGGACTTGATGGATATCCTCCCTGAACTCGCTCAGGATACGCCAGCAGAACCGCCGATAACACAACCTCTTTCCATAAAGACATCCCTGTCGGGAACACCGCGCATCACCTCACGCTTCCGAGACCGGCTGGGGGCGGGCGATGGGGCGCCGGGGAAAAAGATCGGTCCCAAGGAAGAGCCCCAGCCGATTCCTGCGGTGCGCCGCCTGGCCCGCCCGCTTCCCAACATCCCCGTTGCTGTCAATCCCGCGCCGGAGATGTCGTTACGTGAGTCAAAGCCTCGTGACATTCGCCGGATCCAGCGTCCCGGCGATGATCTGCACAAGACGGCAGCGGCGGCAAAAAACCCAATGACCGAAAAGTCCGATGCAAAAGGGAATCGTAAGGACGGCGGTTGGCGATTCGTTGTCGTCGGCGCCGGCGACACCGTCAGCAGCATCGCTCGCCGCAACCGTATCCCGGAAGAGGTGGTGCGCAGCGTCAACAAGCTCTCCACCGATGACACCCTACGGGCAGGCCAGACGCTGATGCTTCCCCGGCACTGGATGTAACGGCTGTGACCGGCGATGGACGACGAGAACCAAAAAGGTGAATGGAAGACGCTTGCCGACGTATCGGATCATTTGAAGGTTCCCCGCGAGCGGGTGATGGCCTGGGTCCTGGCAGGCGATCTGGCGGCGGTCGACCTTGACGGATCGGGCGAGTACCGGATCCGCCAGGAGGAGTTGACCGACTTTCTCCGACGGCAGCAGGAAAGGACCAACCTCGCTGTCGAAAAGACCCGCCGCAAGATCGAGGAAGAGGCCATCGTCCTGTCCGGTCTCTACGACTGGCTGCAACAGGATAACGCCTCCCTGGCTGCGCTGTATAAGACCATGGACGATTGCCTGCTGCAGGTGATCGACCAGTTCAAGAGCCAATACGACAACGCCCGGTCCTCCGGGGAGATATCGCGGGCGCGGGCTTTTCAGGACGGACTGCTGGAGGTGTATGCCCGCTGGGAAAAACCGAAGCAGGCCTACCAGCAATGGCTGCTGTCCCAGGAGCGTCGCTGGCAGGTCTTCATCGCCCAGTTGGGCCCCATGATGGAGTCTGACGGGGTGTTGCTGACGCCCGCGGATCCCTTCCTGGCCATCAACATGTCTGACAGCAACGATGACAGCCAAGGTACGATCCTCGAAAACCGTCGCCGCCACAGGGATTTTTACCAGGCCCTCTACCTCTGGACAAAGCGGGAGAACAACACCCTTCGAGAACACTATGAGCGCATGGAACGCTGCATCAGCAAGATGGTCGACGCCATGCAGGATATGGCCAAAAAGGCAAGCAAGAACATGGAGTTCGAACGGGGTCAGGCCTTTCAGGAGGCGTCGACGATCATCTATCAGCAATGGGAACACAGCCGCTCCCAGTACAACCAGTGGCTGCTCGGTTTTCACGAACGCTGGCTCACCTGCCAAGCCACGGTGAAGTTGGAATTGGCAAAGTACAGGCAGCAACAGGATGAATAGGATTCAGTCGGACAGTCTATGAAAAAAATCGTTTGAAAAATGCCAAGGGCTAAAAACCGCCGGGCGGTTTGCGGCACTTGGCATTTCTTTGTCCGGGAGGGTACAATAAAACCTGGAGGGAGAAGATGGAACGTCATGATGTGCTCCGCCTGGCCATGGATGCCGGGGAAATCATGCTTGTCAACGGTGGGGAGACCTATCGTGTCGAGGACACGATCCGGCGGATCTGCCAGGCCGGGGGATTGTCCGGCGCTGAAGCCTTTGTCACCCCGACGGGTATTTTTCTGTCTGTCGACGGCGCAGGCGGTGATCCGCCCCTGTCGCTGGTACGGCGAATTCCCCAAAGGACGATCGACCTCAGCAAGATCGCCGGGGTCAACGACTTCTCCCGCCGTTTCGCCGCCGGGCGGATGGCGGTGGACGAAGGGATGCAGGAACTGGCGGCCATCCGTCGCGAGGTAACCCATAACCATGGGCGCACATTGTTGGCGTCGGCCGTCGGCGCTGCCGCGGCGACGTTGCTGCTCGGGGGATCTCTCGCCGACCTCTTTCCGGCTGCCCTCGTCGGCGCCGTCACCATGGGTCTGTTGGACCGGTTGACGGTCTTGCAAACAACCCACTTTATCAAGGAATTTGCCGGCGGCGCCATTGCCGCCGTGATCGCCTTGCTGCTCTCAGAGTCGGTCCGCCTGGCCGGGGGACAAGCAGGGCTGTTGCATCCCGACAAAATCATCCTGGGCACCCTCTACCTGCTGGTGCCGGGCGTGACCTTCACCAATGCCGTCCGCGATCTGATCGCCGGCGACCTGGTCTCCGGGGCGGTGCGGGGGCTCGACGCGCTGCTCGTGGCCGGGGCGTTGGCCGGCGGCAGCGGCTTCGTGCTGGCCTTCTGGGGAGGCGGTTTTTGATGGCCCTCTTGCTCGATCTAGCCCTGTCCTTTATCGTGACGGCCGCCTTCGGGGTGCTTCAGCAACTGCCGACCTGCACTTTGCTCCCCGCCGGGATCCTCGGCGTTGTCGGCCGGTCGATCTATCTCGGCGTCAACGCCCAGGGCCAGTCTCCCGTCATGGGGTCCTTTCTCGGCGCTGTCGCCATCGCGGTGCTGGCCGAGGCGCTGGCGCGGTGGCAAAAGATGCCTGTCATCGTCTATGTAGTCGCCAGTTTTATTCCCCTCGTTCCCGGCCTGATCATATATGAATCGATGGGCGTCCTTTTGCAGGGTGAATATACGCGGGGGATCGCCCTGGCCACGCAGGCAGGCCTGATCGCCGTCGCCATCGCCGCCGGGTTGGCCATCGTCTCTTCTGTAGCCCGCTTTTACAACCGCCTTTATCATCGGTGATGGAGAGGCGCGCCGCTTTGACTACGACGCCCTCGCATCGACTGCCCGGATCGCCGTGCGCTTTCTCGATAACGTCATCGATTGCGGCGAATACGGTCAACGTCTCCCACCACCACAGCGATTGCTAGCCTGCCAACCTCCGCACCCGCTCCGGAATCGGTGGGTGGGTGCTAAACAGGCTGGCCAGGGAAGACCCGGACAAGGACTGCTGTTGAGCAAGGAACAGGAGTTGACCCAGTTGATCATCAAGCTGCTGGGAAAGGGTCTCTAGGCTTCTTCTAGAGCCGTTTTTTTCTTTTGACGCTCATTGAGATACCAGCCGAGCCCCAGGACAATCGCCGTGACGACGGCGGCGACCAGCTTTTCCTCCAGCAAAAGGGGCGACAGGCTGGCTTTTTTCAGGAAAGCGAAGACCAGCGGGTCATGGATCAGCATTTTACCGGCCGACCAGGCCAGGATGCCGGAGCCGCCGTAGAGGATCAGGGGGAAGCGGTCGATCAGGGTGAGGAAGAGGCGGCTGCCGTAGACGACGAGGGGGATGCTGACAAGGAGACCGAACCAGAGCAGGCCCGGTTTGCCGTGAGAGACGCCAGCGACGGCGAGGACGTTGTCGAGGGACATGACTGCGTCGGCGATGATGATCGTCTTGACGGCTTGCCAGAGGCGCTCCGGACCGGCCACGTCGCCGTGGTCGTTCTCCTGGATCAGGAGCTTGATGGCGATCCAGATGAGCAGGAGCGCGCCGGCGGCTTGCAGGAGGGGCACCTTCAGGAGGTAGATGATCAGGGCGCCGAGGATCATCCGCAGGCCGATGGCGCCAGCTGTCCCCCAGACGATGCCTTTCGTGCGCAGTTCCGGCGGCAGGTTGCGGCAGGCCATGGCGATCAGGATGGCGTTGTCGCCGCTGAGGATCAGGTCGACGAGAATGATGCTGCCGACGGCCATCCAGAAGGCGGGGTCAGAAAAGTCGCTAAGCGTGATGCCGCTGAGTTGGCTGAGCAATTCCAAGGGAGGCACTCCTTTCCAAAGCAGATTGTCGTTTTATATAAAAAGACCTTTGACTCAAAGCGTTAGACTTTGAATCAAAGGTCTTGCTAGCGAAGCACGCCCTGGCGGCCAGGTTTTACAACCGGTTGTTGACCGACCAGTAGGAAGCTACTCCCCTTTGAAAAACCATTTATTTTTACCTGACGATCATAGTATACCCCAGAAACATTCGCAGATCAAGCGCCTAGTCAGGCATTATTAAGAAATATCCGTCACAAGCTGGGCTTGCACGATAAAATAGGGCCTGCATGATTCAGCGAGCCTATTGCCGGTTCCACTGGCTACAGGATCAGATCGAGCAGTTGTTGCACGCCCAGCGTTCCCATGAGCCCAATCAGGCCGATATACACCGTGGCTGCGACCGTCATCTTCCGAAGGTATGCAAAAGGAGAATGCGAAGAAGGTCCTGCTGCTTTTCCGTTTAGGCTTGAACCTACCCCTTCGCACGGGTAAAAGGGCGAAGGGGTTTTTGTTCGTTATTTCACTTCTTTTCGCATTTATTCGACTATTTTCAGAACGGTGAATAAGTGTTGAAATTCACAAGCGCCTATGCTACAGTTAAAGTACCCTAGTGGTCTGATCATTGTACCATACTACGATGTATTATGGGGGGTTCGGAGTGATGCTCTCGCAGCGCTTGCGAAACGAGTCTTTTAAAGATCGGATTATGTCTGCCGAAGAAGCCGCCATGCTGATCGAAGACGGCATGACACTCGGATTCAGCGGTTTCACGCCGGCCGGCGACGCCAAGGCGGTTCCTGTCGCCCTGGTTGAGCGCGTAAAAAAGGAAGGCAAGCCTTTCAAAATCAACCTCTTCACCGGCGCGTCCATCAGCTCGAAAGTGGACAGTCTGCTGTCTGACGCCGGCATCGTCAATATGCGCCTGCCCTATCAGTCTGACAAAGGGATGCGCAAGAACCTCAATGCCGGCAAGGTCCACTACATGGATCAGCACCTCTCTCATACGGCTGAACTCTTGCGCTCCGGCGCGCTGCCGCCTGTGGATGTGGCGATCATCGAGGCTGTTGCCATCACCGAAGAAGGCCACCTGGTCCTCAGCACCGCCGTCGGCAACAGCCCCATCTTCGCCCAAATGGCGCACACCATCATTGTAGAACTGAACCTGGCCCAGCCGCTGGCCCTGGAAGGCATCCACGACATCTATATGCCGGCGCCCCATGGCGAGCGCGAACCGATTCCCTTGAAACACCCTGGTGATCGCATCGGCACGACTACCCTCGCCGTCGAACCCGATAAGATCAAGGCTATCGTCGTCACCAATCAGCCTGACGTGAACGCCGCCATGGCGCCGGCTGATGAAGAGACGGCCACCATGGCCAGCCATCTGATCAATTTCCTGCGTCAAGAAGTGGAAGCCGGCCGCCTTGGCCCCAACCTGGCACCTCTTCAGTCCGGCGTCGGCTCTGTCGCCAACGCTGTCTTCTACGGTTTTCTCGACACTGATTTCACCGACCTGGAAGTCTACTCGGAAGTACTCCAGGACGCTGTCTTCGAATTGATGGACGCCGGCAAGATCAAGGTGGCTTCCGGCTGCTCCCTCACTATCTCACCGGCTAAGCATGATGAGGTGTTGGAAAATCTAGAGAAGTACCGTGACCGCCTGGTCCTGCGGCCGCAGGAACTGTCCAACAACCCTGAGATCGCCCGCCGCCTCGGCCTGATCGCCATCAACACGGCTATTGAGGTCGACATCTACGGCAACGTCAACTCGACCCACATCATGGGCACCCAGATGATGAACGGCATCGGCGGTTCCGGCGACTTCGCCCGCAACGCCCGCCTGACCTTCTTCTGCACCAAGTCCACCGCCAAAGATGGCAAGATTTCCAGCATTGTGCCCATGGTCTCCCATTGTGACCACACAGAGCATGACGTCGATGTCATCGTCACTGAGCAAGGCCTGGCCGACCTGCGCGGCCTCAGCCCCCGCGAGCGCGCACTGAAGATCATCGAAAACTGCGCCCACCCCGTGTACAAGCCTCAACTGATGGCCTACTACGAAGAGGCGCTTCAGCGCGGCGGCCATACGCCCCACGTGATTGAGAAAGCCCTCTCCTGGCACGCCAAGTTCATCAAAGAAGGCACTATGACGGCCTGATACAACAGGCCTGATAACCGCAACGACAGCGGGGAGCCGATCCGAAGAAAGGATCGGCTTCTTTTTTTCTCAGCAGGCTGCTCCCGTACAGCAAAGGGATCCGCCTGAACAGCCGCTTATGAAGGAATTCTCTTGTTGTCGGCGGAATCGAGTGCTAGACTATTCATGTTATGCTCGGTCTTACCTGGGATCTGCGACTGCCGATTGTCACTTTTATCGGTTCTGTCGCCGGCACTCCCGTATTGACAGTGCTGCTTTCGAGGATGGCCAAAGGGTGTGGCTTCGCCGGTGCCGACGACGGTCTCGGTATAAAAAGTGCCCTCTTGGTATAAGGGTGGACAGAAGGGCATATAAATTCCAAAAAAAGTAAAAATTGCAGCGCCTTTCGTCATGCGATCCCTTGGTCACCTGCCAGCAGACGGATCTGTTGGAAAAAACTGTTGATAAAATTGTGGATATTGTGAATTATTGGGAGGATGTCAGTTGAAAGTCGGACTTTTACAGTTTAACGTATGCAGCGGCGATCGGAAGGCGAATGTAGAGACGGTAGCGCGGTATATGGCAGAGGCCCGAGAAGCGTGTCCGGATGTGCTGGTTCTTCCAGAGATGTGGACGACAGGTTATGATTGGGTCAACTTGGCCGCGCTGGCTGATGACGGCGAATCATTCGGCGCTCTGCTTGCCTGTTGGGCCAAGGAGACGGGGGCGACGATCGTCGGCGGTTCCTCCCCCGTCGGCGCAAATGGACGTTACGCCAATACCCTTTATGCCTATACCCCGGAAGGGGAGCGGATCCTCTCCTACGAGAAAGTTCACCTCTTCGGCATGATGGGGGAGGAACGCCACCTGGCTGCAGGTTCCTCCACCGGCAACTTTTGCATTGGCGCCGTTCCCTGCGGCGCTGTGATCTGCTATGACTTGCGGTTTCCGGAGTGGATCCGCAAGACCGTGCTGGCCGGATGCGAGATCCTTTTCATCCCCGCCCAGTGGCCTCTCTCCCGCCTCGACCATTGGCGCATTCTCTTGCAGGCGCGGGCGATCGAAAATCAGTGTTATGTCATCGCCTGCAACCGTACCGGCAGGGATGAACAAGGCGTGGCTTTCGCCGGTCATTCCATGGTCATTGACCCGTGGGGGGTCATCGCCGTCGAGGCTGGCGAGGAGGAAGGATGGATTTGGGGGGAGATCGACAGGGACAAGGTCGAGCGGGTTCGCCGGAAGATGACCGTCTTTGCCGATCGGCGGCTGGATCTGTACGATTTTTGCCATTGCCCGTCCTAGCGGCGAAACGTATAATCTAAGATGTGGAAGCGCCTGTGTGATTTGTGGGGGGGACCCGGTTGAAATCATTTTTCAAAAATACTGCCCTCTTCATCGTCATCAATCTCCTGGTGGGCGTGATCATGGGACCGTTGCTCCTGTTTTATGGTCCTATGCCAGCGTTGCGGCAGATGGTGGTCGGTTCCATCGTGACGTCGCGCCACGGTTTTGTGGCCGAGTGGTTCTTATCGACCGAACGCATCAGGGAGATCCTGGGCCCGTCGGAGGCAGAGGATATCCGGACGACCCCGCTGAGCGGATTCGCGGTGTCCAAGGCCAACAACAAGGGCAATGACCGCATCGAGGTGGAGGATATCCAGGGATATCGCTTCACCGGCAAGGTGATGATCGTCCACGACCCCCTGCGGATCAAAGTGGCCGTGTCGTCGAAGCTGGGAGAAGCCGGGGAGACCGTTCCTGAGATGGCTCGGCGAGAAGGGGCGGTAGCGGCTATCAACGGCGGCGGTTTTATCGACCCGAACGGCCAGGGAAACGGCGCCTATCCTGACGGGATCACTGTCAGCCGGGGCCAATTCATATCTGTCATCGATGAGGATCAGAAAGAAAACATCATCGGCATCACCAAGAAAGGCCAGATGATCGTGGGCCGCTATTCGGCGCGGGAATTGCGCAGCATGGATATCAGTGAGGTCGTCACCTTCGGCCCGCCCCTCGTCGTCAACGGCAGGCCGACGATCACCTCCGGCGACGGCGGTTGGGGCGTGGCGCCTCGGACCGGCATCGGCCAGCGGTCCGACGGCTCGATCATCATGGTCGTCATTGATGGCCGCCAGATCGGTTCCATCGGCGCTACGCTGCGGGAACTGCAGGACCTGTTGCTCAAATACGGTGCCGTAACAGCCGGTAACCTTGATGGCGGCGCCTCGACGACGATGGTCTATAACGGCAAGGTGATCAACCAACCGTCGAGCGTCTTTGGTATCCGCTACATCCCCACAAGCCTCGTCGTCTTGCCTACGAATCAGTCCAAGGGAGGAATATGAGAGATGCGTAAAACCATCAAAGCCGTCGGCGCGATGGTCCTCGCGGCTGTCCTCCTGCAAGGCGGCGTCTTTTGGTTGCTGGAAAACTGGGCGGCCCAGGCCGTCAACCCCGATGATCACCCTGTGTCGGCGGGAAAAAGCCAGTGGCGGCAGGTCAAGGTGAAGGCGCCGCTGGAGCGGGCGCGGCAGTTCTCTTTGTCCCATAGAGGGGAGTACCTTGTTTGGAACGACGGCGACGGCTTCACCGTCTGGGACATCGAAGAAGGACGTCCCTTTTACAGTGAAAAGATGCCTCCCGGCCAGCGAGTGGCCTTGGTGCAGTGGCTGAATGATCGCAACCGCCTCTTGTTGATCACAGAGCAGTCGGCGGCGCCAGTGAACCTGCCTGCGCCCTCCTCGAAAGGGAAAACGGCCAACCAGGTGTTGGTCGATTCGATGAACCGTGTGGACAAGCGTCCCATGCCCAGCAATCCCTCCTCTAAACAGCTGGAGTTTTCCTTTTTGAACGCCGACGGGGGGCAGCGGATCTTCTCGACGCGTATCCGCGGGTTGACGGCTGCCGATGAGGTCAAGGAGGCTGTCGTGTCGACCCAGTCGAACCTGCTCTATCTTACCCTGGGCGACTCTCGCCAGACGACGGGCCTCTACCGGGTGGATATCCAACACGACGCCGCGAGGATCGCCCTTCGCGCCGGCACGAATGTCGAGCGGCTCCGCGTGAATCCTGCGCAGGGGCAGGTCTATGCCGAGTTCTGGAGCGGAGACAGCGCCAGCAAGCCTTTCGTGCAGGGGATCAAGGGAACCCAGTTGATCAATCCGGCAGCGGGACAGGCGCTCAACTACCTGCTCGTCGGCATGGACGCCAAAAACAACCTCTACCTGGGGCAGGGACCGGGCCGTCAGGTGCAGGAGCTGTGGGTTTGGAACGGTAAGAAATTGGAGAAGAGCATCCGTCTGCCCGAGACGGCGCACCGCGACCGGATGCTCGTCGGACCGGAGGGCCAGTTGGTCGTCGTGGATGAACCGAAGTCGATGTTGAAGGTCTACCCGAAGGGCAGTGAGAGCCCGTCCGTCTTTTCTTTTGCTGCGGGCGCTCGCTTGATCAACAGTGACAACCATTTTGTCGGCCTGATTCTCCCCGGATCGGCAGGCGGCGATCTATGGCTGTTTACGTTCTAACGGAGCGGGAACGGGGCGCCTGATCAGAGCTTTACCGTGGCCTGATGGCGCGCCGCGATAAAGCCGCCGGCCGGTTCCGTTCATAGAGTAACCGCAGGCCCTCCAATGTCAGTGAGGGATGAATATGGTCCACGGTGGCGCAGCCGCGGCCGATCAGTTCACCGAAGCCGCCGGTAGCGACAACCTTGACGGGGGAATCAGACGATTCCCCCATTTCGTTTTTAAATCGGCGGACCAGTCCGTCCACCATTCCCACATAGCCATAGTAGATCCCGGACTGCATGCCGGCGACGGTGTTTTTGCCGATGGCCTGTTCCGGCTCGGTGATCTCCACGCGGGGCAGTTTGGCCGCATGCGCCACCAGCGCTTCCACCGATATGCCGATGCCCGGGCAGATCACCCCGCCGAGGAAGTCCCCCTTTTCGTTGACGGCGCAGACGGTCGTCGCCGTTCCCAGATCGACGATGATCACCGGACCGCCGTAGAGGGAGTAGGCGGCGACGGCATTGACGATCCGATCCGGACCGAGCGCGCGGGGATCATCGATCTTGATGTTCAGCCCGGTTTTGATGCCCGGTTGGACGAGCAGGGGCTGGAGGCCCCAGTAGTCGCGGAACATCTTGATCAGGACCGGGTTGACAGGGGGGACGACAGAGGAGATGGCCACCCGGTCAATGTCCCCCATCGCGATTTGTTTGGTCTCTAGGGCCTCCAGCATGAGGATGCGGTATTCGTCCACCGTTTTGCGGCGGTCTGTCGCCAGGCGCCAGGAGGCGCTTTGTTTATCATCGTCAAAGACAGCGCAGACGATATTCGTATTCCCGATATCCAGAACGAGCAGCAAGCTGATTCCTCCCGTTGTCGCCGGTTGCGTTTATACCCTTCGTTGTCTGGCGATGGTTCTTTGCCAGGCTATGGTCATAGTCTAGCGGGAACTTGTCTCTAAGGCAATCTCTCTTCCCGTTCAGCAGGCCTTCTCTTCTTAAGAGCAGGAGATGACACTAGTTTTCACGAAAATGGAGAGACTACCAATGCCCGAAATGGCCGCGATGTTTAACGGCCAAAGGGCGAGCGGCGAAGCCGACTGAAAGGAGTCTGCTATGTTTCGCATCACTTTTTTCGGAACGGGGAACGGGTTGAGTTACCCTAACCGGGAAAACACCTTTTTTCTGGTGCAAGTGGGTAAGGCCTATTTGGTCGACTGCGGTGGCGCGCCCTGGCCCAAATTGGTCAAGGCGGGCCTGCGACCGGATGACCTGGGCGCCATTCTGATCACCCACGGCCACCCCGATCACACCTATGGGTTGCCGGCCTTGATTCAGAGTCTCTGGTTGGCCGGGCGAAAAAAATTGTTGCCCATCTATTTTCCGGCAGGGGCGAGAGGCATCGTTCAGGGACTGCTCGATCTGTTTGAATTGACGACGAAGCCGAACATGTTCCCCATCGCATTCCGGGAGCAACCGTTGGAGGAGAGGGAGACGGAAGCCTTGCAGGATGGTTCACTGACGGTTTCCACCTTCCCGGCTATCCACGGCATCCCGACGATGGGCGTATCCTTTCTTGATGAATCGAAGGAGGGGCTCGAAAAAAGCCCCATCAAGGTGGTCTACTCGGCTGATACCGCCTACAACCCCCTCCTGGAAACAGTGGCCTTGGAAGCCACCTGCCTCATTCACGAGTGCAACGGCGCCGACAAGGCCGCCGGCAAGCACTCCTCCCTCCACGATGTGGCGCGTTTGATGAAGAAGACGAATCCGAAGCAGGTGGCGATTGTCCATCTCACAGAAGGGGAGGGCTATGAGCGGTTGATGGCCCAGTACGGTTTGGCGCAACCGCGTTTCATGATCGCTGAGGATGGGATGAGCATCCGGGTGGCGCAGTGATCGGAATGCCTCTCTGCCGGCTTGCTGGGGCCGGCGTTTTTTTACGGAAAGCCATGTTCATCATCGCTTGCGACCCGACAGGTCGTGAGCGTTTTTGATTTCGGCAAAGTCTCTGCCTGCATCGGGGGCAATGCCAGGGAGTGCGAAGAAGGAAAGGGTATTTCATAAACAGACAAATGGAATAATATGCCATAAAGCGGCGTATAATAGACTGAGCTTGTTTTTTTACCGTATCGAGCTGGTGGGGGAAATAGATTGAGACGGATCGGCAGAAAAATGTTTTTTTTGGCAGTAGCCCTTTCGCTCATGCTTCTGGTTTCCTCCGAGTGGAGCGAGGCCCAATTGGCTGCGCCTCCCGGGCGATCGAGCGCAGAAAGGCGGCCTGTCATCGTGCTGAACGGCTTGCCGATGGAATTCGCCCCTCATCCCCGCATTGAGCGCGGCTATATCCTGGCGCCAGTTCGCCCGCTGGCGGAGGCGCTTGGGGCCGAAGTCACTTATGACAATAAAAGCCGGAAAGCCGTCATCCGGCGCGACAACCTTTGCCTGGAGGTGCAGGCGGCGCCGCTGAACCGAAAATGGCAGCCCTGGGAACGGGGCACCCGTGCTTCCGGCAAGATCGAGGATGACCGCATGCTGGTGTCTGTCTACTGGCTTGCGCGCCACCTAGGCGACGGGTGGGTTTGGGATCGGGAGACGGCGACCGGCTTTTTGCGGGGCGGCGCTCCCTGGCGCGATGAGGATTATGTGGCTTTTACCCGGTGGGCGGAGATCCTCTGGATGCGGGCGGCGGCGAGAGAAAACACGAAACTGCTCAAGGAACGGGGGCTGCAACCGCCGCCGACCATACGCCGCGAGGAGGATCTGCAGCGATTTCTCGGCGCCTACTGGTCACACGACAACGTTCATAGCTTATGGGAGAGTCGGTATGCCGACAAGGAGTCGGCGGTTGCAGGCAGACCGGTAGATGGTGTGGTCATCGACGCGACGACGGTTCATAGTTGGCGCATTGTCAGTCGGACGCCTGAGGAGGTGCAGGTGGAGGGATATCTGTCGGGAGCGGGGAAGTACGGCTTTTTGGACCAGAAGGTGACCTATGTCCTCCGGCCTGACGGGAAGGGGGCCTTCAAAATTCAGGAGCGGCGTGTAGGCGCCTTGATTTGAACGGTTTTTATCAGCAGCTTGTGACGACAATTGTCTGCCAGTCTGTCATGGTGATAGCCACTGCGGTCGAAGTGCCGTTGTGGCTGTTTTTTTGTGCGATTTGACGATAGGTTCACGGACAAAATAAATGCAGCGAAGCAGGCAGAAGCAGCGGACAGCGGTGAGGCATCAGAGGTAGCGGGAGGCGGCGAGAAAATGGGATGTTCGGAAGGAAGCAGAGCTTGCGCGCGAAGAAAGCGATCATTTCCTTGGCTTTGACGTCTCTTCTGGGGGTCGCAGCCTTTCTGCCTGACTTACCCGAACAGCCCTTGTCTCGGCTGAGCCGCACTGAACCGAGCCGTTACGCCGGTTTTGTAGAGGCCGATGTCTTTACCGTGGTAGCGGAAGTGACCGGGCGGATGCAACGGCTTTCTGTACGAGAAGGCGACACGCTGGCGGGGGAGGATGTGGTCGCTCAGATAGATGATACCTATGCCGAACTCCGCGTTCGGCAAGCCGAGGCCGCTTTGGCATTGGCGCGGGCTTCTGGCAGGGTTGGCGATGCCGCTGTCTCACCGGCGCTCTTGGCGGCCCAGGTCGCGCAAGCGGAACATTCCCTGGAGTTGGCCCGCTTAGAACGGGATCGCTGTACTGTTCGGGCTGGACGGGGAGGAACGGTGCAGCGCATCCACGTTCAGCCGGGTCAGACGATTGGTCCTGGCGCGCCGATCGCCACCCTCATCGACCGGCAGGATCTCAAGGTGCGCATCTTCGTCCCGGCAGAGGCGTTGCCTCAGTTTACTCCGGGCGGAAAGGTCCGTCTGGTCGAGGGGATGGAGACTTTTGCCGGAACGGTCGAACAGGTCAGTGAACAGGAGGAGTTTTCCTCCTTCATCGTTGGCGGCTCAGGCAAATCCGGCGACCGTGTCTTCGCCGTAAAGATCGCAATCCGAGAAGGCTGTGAGCGTTTGCGGCCGGGAATGTCTGTCCAGGTGAAGCCAGACAACGGAGAAGATTGAAGCGAGCGAAAGGAGTTGCCCCTGACACGTTGAAAGGCATACGCCGGACGCCCTTTTGGTCTGTCTTTCGCAAGGAGTTCCTTCATCTCTGGCGGGATCGGCCCAGCCTTGCTATGGCGGCCGGCATACCGTTGATGATGCTCTTCCTTTTCGGCTACGGCGTCAATCCTGATGTGCGGCGCTTGCCGACGGTCGTCTGGGATCAGTGCCGCAGCGCTGAAAGCAGAGAACTGCTGCAAGCCTTTGTCAACACCACCTATTTCGAGTTGAAAGAGAGCGCCGGAGGTTATGGTGATATAGGCCAGTCGCTGGCTGCCGGTCGGAGCCGAGTGGCCTTGATCATTCCGCCTGATTTTGCCGCCAATTTGCAAGCCGGCCGACTGGCGACGATTCAGGTGCTGCTCGATGGGACAGAGCCCCAGTCGACCCGTCAGGCCTTGCAAGTGGCCCAATCGCTCGTGCAGGCGCACGGTGCGCAGATGTTGCGCCAGAAAGAAGGAGCTCTTCAGCAGTCTTTTCCCTTGGAAGCACGGATTGGAATCTGGTATAATCGGGAGTTGAAAACTCACTTTTTCACGATTCCTGCCCTGATCGGTCTGATCATGCAGAACGTGACGATGACGTTGACCGCCTTTGCCCTCGTTCGGGAAAAGGAGCGGGGCACCATGGAGCAGTTGATTGTCACGCCGGTCCGTCCTGCCGAACTGATCCTGGGCAAACTCTGCCCCTACGTCATCGTTGGCATGATCTCCTTCACACTCGTCCTGAGCGCCGGAAGCGCATGGTTCTCTGTTCCGGTCCGGGGGAGCCTTCCCTTGCTGTTTGGACTGGCTTTTTTATTTGTCCTAACGTCCCTCAGCATCGGCATGCTCATGTCGACCTTCAGCGACAACCAGTTGCAAGCGATGCAGATGGCCTTCGCCTTCATCCTGCCGAGCATCCTCCTCTCCGGCTTTGTCTTCCCTCGCGAAACGATGCCTACTCCGATCCGCATCCTGGGTAACTTCATTCCCCTGACGGACTTTTTGGTCATCCTGCGCGGCATCTTCCTGAAGGAGATCGGGATGGGGGAGTTGTATCGGGAGGTTTTGTCGCTAGCGGCTTTTACGGTCTTTTTGTTTGTGGTGGCATTGCGGCGGTTTCGGAAGCGGCTCGATTAGGGGGCCGGGGGCATTGGACTGTTCGCTAAGCGCTCCGCGGCGGCTCCCTTGCCTGTTCCGCTTGGGCGCCAAACCTCTGGGCTTTTCTGCCTGTGAACCTTGGCGCCCTTACCGCTCCACAGGCTGCGGTCGTTCTTCGCCGCTACGCGCAAATCGCTCACAGTCCAATACATCCGGCCAGGGACAGGGACGGATGGGGATACAGTCGTTCTTCGCCGCTACGCGCAAATCGCTCACAGTCCAATACATCCGTCCTGAGACAGGAGACGGTTGGGGCTACGTCCGCCCATAAGCGCAAGGGCTGCGATCACCTACCACTGAATCTACGCTAAGGCGGAGAGATAGATCTTTTAATCACAAAATATTCGAAACCTTTCGAATAGATAGACCTAACAAATCATCAGCCGGGGAGGTGTTGTTGTTGCCGAAAGTCATATTCCGGGAAGAACGTTGCAAGGGGTGCCGCCTCTGTACGGCCGCCTGTCCGGCGGGGATCGTCGTCATGGATGAGAGCCGCCTGAATGCCAAAGGGTTTCAGCCGGCCGTGGTGACCGATATGGAGAAATGCAGGGGATGCGCCCTATGCGCGCGTGTCTGCCCTGATCTGGTCATCGAAGTGGAGAAATAGGAAGAAAGGTGATCAACATGGCCGAAAAGGTGCTGATGAAAGGAAACGAGGCCCTGGCCGAGGCGGCTATCCGAGCCGGTTGCCGTTTTTTCTTCGGCTATCCCATCACGCCCCAAAACGAATTGCTGGAGTACATGGCCCGCCACCTGCCGGAGGTGGGTGGGACCTTTCTTCAGTCGGAGAGTGAGATCGGCGCCATCAACATGGTCTTCGGTGCCGCCTGCGCCGGCGTTCGCGTCATGACCTCCTCGTCTGGCCCTGGCATCAGCCTCAAGCAGGAGGGTATCTCCTACATCGCCGGGTCGGAAGTGCCGGCGGTCATCGTCAACATCATGCGCACCGGTCCGGGCCTTGGCGGGATCGCCCCCACCCAGAGCGACTACTTCCAGGCCACCAAAGGGGGCGGTCATGGCGACTACAGGTTGATGGTGCTGGCGCCGGCCTCTGTCCAAGAGATGGTCGACCTGACGGCGCTGGCCTTTGAAAAAGCCGACGAGTACCGCAATCCCGTCCTCATCCTGGGCGACGGCGTCCTCGGTCAGATGATGGAGCCTGTCGTCCTGCCCGCTCCGTCGCCCGAGAAGACCGTCGAGAAGCCCTGGGCGACGACGGGGAAAGGGGACAATGAGAAGGCGAAACTGATCACTTCCTTATATATTCAGCCGGAGGAAGCAGAGCGCTTTTGCGATCACCTGCGTGCCAAGTACAGCGCCATGGAGGAGCGGGAGACCCGCTTTGAATGCTACCGGACTGATGACGCTGAGATCATCGCCGTCGCCTATGGCACAGCGGCGCGGCTGTGTATGGCCGCAGTCGATATGGTTCGTGAAAAAGGCATCCGCGCTGGCCTGATCCGGCCGATCACCCTGTTTCCCTTCCCGTCAGCGCCGCTTCGCAAAGCCGCCGAAGGCGGGGCCTGGTTCCTCACGGTGGAACTGAGCACCGGTCAGATGGTGGAAGACGTGCGCTTGGCCGTCGGCGGCCGGCAGCCTGTCGCCTTTTACGGGCGTTCCGGCGGCATGGTCCCAGACCCCCGGGTGATCGCCGCCCGCCTGGAGGAACTAGCTGAAAAAAAAGGGAACGCCGAGACGGCGCAACCAAACGAGGGAGGAGCGGCCTAAGCGATGGGAACAAAAGTATTCAGCCGGCCCGACTGCCTGCGCGATGTGGCCTCCCATTACTGTCCGGGATGCCACCACGGCATCATCCACCGGCTCGTGGCGGAAGCCATCGATGAACTGGAACTGGCCCCCCGCACGATCGGGGTCGCCCCTGTCGGTTGTTCCGTTTTTATCTACGATTACATCGATACAGACTTCATTCAGGCCCCGCACGGCCGGGCGCCAGCCGTCGCTACCGGTGTCAAACGGGCGCTGCCGGACCGGATCGTCTTCACCTATCAAGGTGACGGCGACCTGGCTGCCATCGGTACGTCGGAGATCATCCACACGGCAGCCCGAGGTGAGAATGTGACGGTCATCTTCGTCAACAACGCCATCTACGGCATGACCGGTGGCCAGTCAGCGCCGACGACGCTCCTCGGTCAGTCGACGACGACAGCCCCGCAAGGCCGCGACGCCGGCGCTGACGGCGCACCCATCCAGGTCTGCGAGATGCTGAACACGCTGCAGCGCCCCGCCTTCATCAGCCGCGTCTCTGTACATACGCCGGCTCAGGTGGTGCGGGCGAAAAAAGCGATCCGCCGCGCCTTCCAGTGCCAGCAGGAGGGAAAAGGCTTCTCCTTCGTTGAGGTCCTGTCCGCATGCCCCACCAACTGGGGGATGACGCCCTTGGACGCCAACAAGTGGCTGGAGCAGTATATGCTGCCTTACTACCCGATCAAGGATTTCCGGATCCCCGAGGGGGTGCAGTAAGATGGAACATCGTCTGATCTTCGCCGGTTTCGGCGGCCAGGGTGTCATGCTGATGGGCCAACTGGTGGCCTACGCCGGGATGCTCGAAGGAAAACACGTGGCCTGGATCCCCTCTTACGGTCCCGAGATGCGCGGCGGTACGGCTAACTGCGCCGTCACCGTTTCCGAACGGCCTGTTGCCTCGCCCATCGTCTACGAACCAACCGGCGCCATCGTCCTCAACCAGCCTTCGCTGGAAAAATTCGGCCCTCTGCTGGTTCCGGGCGGCTTATTGCTGATCAATTCGTCTTTGATCGGCCGGTCCAGCCCCCGCACCGATATCGCCCAACTGTGTCTGGCCGCCAATGACCTGGCTAACCAGTTGGGCAACCTGAAGGTGGCCAACATGTTTCTCCTGGGAGCGCTCCTCAGGCTGACAAATGTGGTCGACAAGGAATCGATCATGGCAGCCCTGCAAAAAATCCTGCCGCCTCGCCGACACAACCTGCTGCCCGTCAACAGGGCGGCGCTGGAGACAGGGATGGAGCAGGCGGCGTCGTCGGTTCGGCCCAGCCGAGTGTAGCGCCGTCGAATCATCATCAGAGAAAAAACCGGGAAGAGTCTCCCGGTTTTTCTATTGAAGGGTTTTTTGTCAGCCCCGTGGAGGGTCTTTTGCCAACCTCGAGAAGGGTCCTTTGCCAGCCCCGGTGGCTTCATTCCTTTCCCTCCTCAGGTGGGTAGGCGGGTGTAGGTGCCCTCTCGCCTAAGGCGCCCTGAACAGTTCGCTTTGCCCCCGCCAGACCAACCTTGCCGACGGCGTCAAGCGTCCCCGCTCCCCTGCTCTCCCGTGGCTCTGGCAGCCGATAGGCCAGCAGCAGCGCCGCCGCCTCAATCGCTGCTACGACCCAGAAGATCCACTGCATCGGCACGAGGCGGAGGAAGGCGCCGGCGGTGATGGGGAGGAGGGCGACAGGGGCGGAGAAGAGGTTAGAGAGGCTCACATAGACAGGGCGTTTTTCCGCTGGCGTTATTTCCATCAGGTAGTTGACAAAGCCCAGCCACCCGCCGAAACAGGCGCCGAGGAACATGAAGCCGAGGCCTGTGCCAGCGAAGGCGGCCATGCCTGCCAATTGTTGAGAAAAGACGATGAACAGGGGAACGGCGATATTGATCGCCGTTACGGACATGATCGTCCGGCGGTTGCCGACGCGATCGCTCAGGTAGCCCAATAACAGTCCGCCGCTCACTTGGCCGAGCACCTGAAGCGACAATAAGAAGCCCGGCGCCCATGGGGGCAGTACGCCTGCTTGCTGAATGAAGAGAATATAAAAGGGAAAGCCCAGCACGTTAAAACTGGTCAGCACCTGGACGAGCAACATCCGCGAGAAGCGACGGTCCTCAGTCAGGTACTGAGGGATCCGGCGGAGCACATGGGCGACCGATAACTGGCGCGCCTCCTCTTTTGTTTTCGGCGGATCGACGGCCAGGCGGATCATGATTGTCGATAGGAACATGCAAGCAGCGCCGATGGCGATCAGGAGAGCAAAGTTATCGGGGAAGGTCAGGCGGGGCGATGCAAAGACGCGCTGCACGACAAGGGTGCCTGCCAGGGCGCCTAGGCCGCCGAGGGCCTGCATCGTTCCGAAGAGCTTCCCTCGGTGGGAATCGTCGATGGTCCGGCCGAAGACATCCATCCAGGGCACTTGGGCGATGCCCTCGCCGAAGGCGAACAGGGTGTAGGCGCTCAAGAACAGCAAGGCCACAAGTGCCGGCGGCGCGTCGAACCAGACCGCCAGTGCCGGCAGAAACAGCGGCAGGCGCGTCGTCAGGTGCAGGCGGAAGATGAAGCGGTTCAGACGGGTGGCGCCGGTCACCCAGCCGGCCATCAAAATCTGCGGCAGAAAAAAACCGACTGTGCGCACGGTCGAAGCCAAACCCACCAGGACCGGCGACTGGGTGAGCTGGTTGAGGAAGAGGGGCACGACGATGGTGCCGTCGATAAAGGCGAGCGCCGTGAAGTAAAGGGCGCCGTTGGCTGTCATAAAATAAAAGTTTCGCTTGTCCACCGGATCGCGCCATTGCACTCAGTCACCGCCTCCTGCTTTTCAACGGTCGCCTCGCTTTTTTCCCCTACAGGAGTGGAAAAATGGCAGCGACATTTTATGATTCCCGAAAGGCAGAAGGAGGATTCCGGGAGCAAACGTCGAATAAGTTTTCAGATTGGTGGTCAGACCATCTGAACATCTGTTTGTGCTTTTTTTAACATGGCAATCATCCCAGCTCGGTCTGACCGCCAATCGATATGAATAGAAGGAGTTGGAAGAAACGTGTCCTCGGAAAAACTTTTTTCCGTTTTTAAGGAAAAGGCGGGGGTCATGTCCGCTCAGGTTCATCGGGTGGGCACATGGGCTCAAGCCGGCGACCTGATCGCCGAACAGGTCAAGGCGCTGAAGGCGCAACGGGTTCACCTCTTTCCCACGCCTCAACTGGAGAAGACCAACTGCCGGGCCGCGCTGGCCAAGACCGGGGTCACTATTTCCGAAAAACTCGATCGCCATGAACTCGACATTGCCGATGTGGGCATTACCTTTGTTCCCTATGCGGTTGCAGAGACAGGATCAATCTTTCATCCCGAAACAGATCCCTTGGGCCGCGCTGTGACCATGCTGCCGCCGACTCATATCGCTGTCGTCCCGTTTAATAAGATTCTCCCGACCGTCGCCGAGGCGCTGGAAACGGTCGTCAAAGACTTCGGCGCCGTTCCCGGCTACATGTCCTTCATCTCCGGCCCGAGCCGGACGGCCGATATCGAGCGGGTGCTCACCATCGGCGTCCATGGACCCAGCAAACTGATCGTGATTGTCGTCGACGAAGGGGTGTAAAAGGAATGTCCAACGAGCAGCACAACGAGGACTTCAAAGCGTCGATTCAAAAGGCCCTGAACGACCAGGTCATGCGAGGCGCTCTCAGCCGCTTCGCCGACGCCTACCCGACAGCCCGCAAAAACGCCTACCAGGGCGTGGACATCGAAGCGTTGCGCAACGAGATCGCCTGCGCCAAGGCGAAGAACGGCGAAAACCTGGACCAACTGATCAAGCTCTTCACCGAGAACGCCACCAAGCGGGGCGCCAAGGTCTACTTCGCCAAAACGGCCGAAGACGCCAACCGCTATATCGCCAACTTGGCCATTGAGAAAAAAGTCAAAAAGATTGTCAAATCCAAGTCCATGGCTTCCGAAGAGATCCATCTGAACGACCACCTGAAAAAAGCCGGCCTGATCGTCAACGAGACCGACCTGGGTGAATGGATCATCCAGCTGGCCGGCCAGAAGCCGAGCCACATGGTCATGCCTGCCATCCATCTCTCCAAAGAGCAGGTGGCCGGTTACTTCAGCAAGGAATTGAAATCGGACATCCCCCCCGATATCCCGCTCATGGTGCAAAAGGCCCGCGCAGAGCTGCGGACCAAGTTCATCGAAGCTGACATGGGCATCTCGGGCGCCAACTTCGCCGTCGCCGAGACGGGCACCATCGCCACCGTCACTAACGAGGGCAACGCCCGCTTGACAACCACCCTGCCTCGCGTCCACGTCGCCCTCGTCGGCATCGAAAAGGTGATCAAGGACTTCAAGGAAGCGGCCAACATCATCAAGGCCCTGCCGAAGAGCGCCACCGGTCAGCTGATCACCAGCTATGTCACCATGGTCACCGGCGTCACCCCCACCGAGGTAGACGGCCAGGTTCAAGACAAGGAGCTGCACATCGTCCTCATGGACAACGGCCGCAGCGACATGCTGAAGGATCCCAAGTTCAAACAGGCCTGGCAGTGCATCCGCTGCGCCTCCTGCCTGAACGTCTGCCCGGCTTACCAGATGGTCGGCGGCCACGTCTACGGCCATATCTACGCCGGCGGCATCGGCGCCATCTTGACCTTCTTCTTCAACGATCCCACTGACGCCGAAAAGCCGCAAAACCTCTGTCTCGGCTGCGGCCGTTGCACCGAGGTCTGCCCCGGCAAGATTCCCATTCCCGATCTGATTCTGGAGATGCGCCGTCGTATGGCCGAGAAAAAAGGCATCGGCCTGATCCCCAAGGCCATCTTTAACGTCGTCGCTAACCGGAAGCTGATGCACAGCTTGCTCCGCGTCGCCTCTGTCGGTCAGTTGCCCCTGACCGGCGGCAAGCCCTTCATCCGCCACCTGCCCTTTTTCTTCTCCGAATTGACGAAGGAGCGAAGCCTGCCGGCTGTGGCGCCGAAGCCCTTTCGCGACATCGCCAAGGAGCGGGAGAAGAAGAACAGGGGCAAGAAAAAACGGGTCAACTTCTACGCCGGCTGCCTCATCGACTTCTGCTACCCCCACATCGGCACGGCTGTCTACGACGTGCTCGAACAGGCCGGCTGCGAAGTCTACTTCCCCTGGGAACAGGCTTGCTGCGGCGCCCCGGCCAAGTATATGGGCGACAGGGACTCCCAGATCCGCCTGGCCAAGCAGAACGTCGCCGCCATGGAAGAGGGCAACCCTGACTATATCGTCTCCGCCTGCCCGACCTGCACCGTCGCCCTACTGGAAGATGTCGTCGAGGTCCTCAAAGACGATCCCGCTTGGCATGACCGTGCCAAGAAGGTGGCCGCTAAGGTTCGCGACTTCTCCGCCCTTGCTGAGGAACTGGGTGTCAAAGCCCCCGGCAAGAAGAAGAGCCTCAAAGGCAAATTCACCTACCATGATTCCTGCCATTATCGCCGCCACCTGCACCTGTCCGACGTTCCCCGCAAGCTGCTCACCGAAGTAGCCGGCATGGAGCTTGTCGAGATGAAAGATTCCGATCAGTGCTGCGGCATGGCTGGTTCTTACTTGGTCAAGTTCCCCGAAATCTCCGCCCCGATCCTGCAGAAGAAGCTCGACAACATCGCCGCCACCGGAAGCGAGCTTGTCTGTGTGGACTGCCCCGGCTGCGTGATGCAGATCTCCGGTGGTTTAGATAAACGCCGCAGTTCCGTGAAGATCCGACATACCGCCGAGGTTCTGGCGGAAGCACTGCGCAAAGGGTAAAGAAAGAGGAGGATTCATTTATGTCTGTACAACAAGCCATCCGGGAAGTGGAAGCGCTGCTCGGCAAAGAGCGCCTTTTGACCGCCGTGGAAGATCTGGCCTGCTACTCCTTTGACGGCACGGCGGACGCGCCGTCCAAACGTCCCGACGCTGTCATCATGCCTGAAACCACCGAAGAGGTGCAGGCGATCATGCGCATCGCCAGCAAGTACAAGATCCCTGTCTACCCCCGCGGTGCCGGCACCAACCTCTCCGGCGGCACCATCCCCATCAAGGGCGGCCTCGTCGTGACCTTTCAAAGGATGAACAAGATCCTGGAGATCGACGCCGAAAACCTGACCGCCACCGTCCAGCCGGGCGTGATCATCGCCTCGCTGAACGCGGCTGTCGCCCCCTACGGCCTGATCTACCCGCCTGATCCGGGAACCGTCTCCACGGCCACGATGGCCGGTTCCACGGCGGAATGCTCCGGCGGCCTGCGCGGCCTGAAGTACGGCGTCACCAAGCACTACATCATGGGCTTGGAAGTCGTCCTGGCTAACGGCGAGAAGTTCCGCGCCGGCGGCAAGACCGTCAAAAACGTGACTGCCTATGATCTCGTGAAGCTTTTCACCGGATCGGAAGGCACCCTGGGCATCATCACTGAACTGATCGTCAAGCTGATCCCGGCGCCGGAAACGAAAAAATCCATGCTGGCTATCTTCAGCGACCTCGATGACGCCGGCAAGACCATCGCCGGCATCATCGCCGCCAAAGTCATCCCGGCCACCCTGGAGATCATGGACAAGACCACCATCGAGACGGTGGAAGCCTTCGCCAAAGCGGGCCTGCCCACCGACGCCGAAGCCGTTCTGCTCATCGAAGTCGACGGCATCGCCGAGGTCGTAGAAAAAGAAGCGCAAGCCGTCGTCGAGGTCTGCAAGCGCTTCAACGGCAAGGTCCAGGTGGCCCGCGACGATGCTGAACGGGAAAAGCTCTGGGCTGCCCGCCGCGCCGCTCTGCCTGCCCTGGCCCGCAAATCGCCCACGACCGTTTTGGAAGACGCCACCGTGCCCCGTTCCCGCATCCCTGAAATGTTGCGGGCCATCCGCGCTATCGCCAAGAAATATGACCTGCTCATCGGCACCTTCGGTCACGCCGGCGACGGCAACCTGCACCCGACCATCCTCTGCGACGAGCGCAATGCCGAGCAGATGAAGCGGGTCCACAAGGCCGTCGACGAGATCTTCCGCGTCGCCGTCGACATGGGCGGCACCCTCTCCGGCGAGCACGGCATCGGCATGGCCAAGATGAAGTACCTCGAATGGGAACTGGGCGCCACCGGTGTGGACGTGCTGCGCCGCATCAAAGAAGCTCTTGACCCCGACTATCTGCTGAACCCCGGAAAAATGGTTGCGGGGAGGTCTTAATCATGGCCGATCTGCAAACCCTGCAAAAAGCGCAGGAACTGATCAACCAGTGCATGAAGTGCGGCAACTGTCAGGCTGTTTGCCCGCTCTATGCCGAAACGATGCATGAAGGCGCCGTCGCCCGCGGCAAGATCAGGCTGGCCGTCGACGTGCTGGAAGGCAAACTGCAGCCCAGCCACGCCGTATTGGACAAGTTTGCTCTCTGCCTGACCTGCAAAGCCTGTGAAGCCAACTGCCCCTGCGGCGTCCACTGTGTCGACATCATCCTGGCCGCCCGTGCCCAACTGGCCGAGAAGGTCGGCCTGCCCTTGATCAAGCAGTCCATCTTCCGCGGCCTCAAGCTGCGGCGCCTCTTCAATTTCGGTCTGAAGCTGGGCGCCAACTTCCAGGGCGTGGCTCTGAAGAAGCGCGGAGAAGGCCTCAAAGGACGGACCCTGCGCCTGCCTGTCATGGGCATGGACATGCGCCGCGTCATCCCTGATCTGGCGACGACCCATTCCCGGGACATGTATGACGAGTTCAACCCGGCCCACAGCGGCAAAGGGAAGGTGCGCGCCGCCTTCTTCACCGGCTGTGTCAACAACCTGATCTACAACGACACCTGCAAGGCCATCGTGGAGGTCCTCCGCGCCAACGACGTGGACGTGATCATCCCGAAAGCCCAGCACTGCTGCGGCGCTCCTGTCTTCATCAACGGCGACCGCAACATCGGCCGCGACATGGCCCGCCACAACCTGGACGTCTTCACCGCTGCCGATGAGAAGTACAGCTTCGATTATATCTTCACCGCCTGCGGCACCTGTGTCTGCTCCTTCGCCGAACACTACCCGCATCTGCTCCAGGATGAACCGAAGTACAAGGCCATGGCGGAAAAACTGGCGAAAAAGACGATCGATGTGAATCCGCTGGTGATCAAGATGGGCGGCCTGCAGAAGCCCCTCGGCAGGGTGGACCATGTGGTCACCTACCACGACTCGTGCCACCTGGCTCGGAGCATGAAGGTCACCGCCGAGCCGCGGGAGATCATCAAGGCCATCCCCGGCATCCGTTTCGTCGAAATGAAAGACGCGGCCCGCTGCTGTGGCGGCGCCGGTTCCTTCAGTCTGACCCACTACGACCTGTCCAAGCAGATCACCGCCAAGAAGGCGGAGAACATCCGCAGCACCGGCGCTACGCTGGCCACCACCGGTTGCCCCGGCTGCCGGATGACCATTGAAGACGGATTGGCCCAATCCAACGTCAAGATCGACACGGTCCACCCTGTGGCGCTGCTCTATGCGTCCTACAAGAACAGCGGCGTCATCAAGGGGTAGAGGCGGGTGTCGCCACGTATTCCTTTGCCCAGCCCTGCAAGAACGGGAGAAGCCTTTCGCTTGATTTGACTGTCATAAAATAAAAAGCGAGTGTCATGAGAAAAAGAGGTTTATCCCGGTTTTCGGGGTAAACCTCTTTTTTCGGCGCGCCGCTCGGCCCTGTCAAAACAGCCTCCTGATGGGACTTTGTGCGAGGCCCTGCCGGTGGGCCTATAAACATCGCACCTATTCCAGCAGCGGCTCCACCCGTTTGATAAAATCGTTCTTGCTCCGGGCCGCGCCGATGAGCACATCGGCTATATTTCCGTTCTTATCGATAAAGAAAGTGGCCGGGATCGGTTGGATCCGATACGCCTCGGCGGCTGAGTTGTTCGGGTCGTTGTCGAGGAGGATGGGGAATTTGATATCCAGTTTTTGAACCAGATTCCGGACATCCTTTTCCTTATCGTTGAAGGTGAGGTTGACGCCCAACACGACCACTTTGCCCTCATATTCTTTCGCGAATTCGTTCAGGTCAGGCATCTCGTTGCGGCAGGGCGCGCACCAGGAGGCCCAGAAGTTCACCACCACCGGCTTGCCTTGATAGGCCGAGAGGGACTCCTCCTTGCCGTAGAGCGACATCAGCTTGAAGTCGGGCGCCTTGAGCCGTTCTTTTGCCGCCTCATTCGAGGTATTTGTTGATCTCGGAGGCTGCTCCAAAGCACCGGCGCCGGTGTTTGAAGAGACACAACCGGCGGTTGTGAGCGAAAGGGCCAACAAAGGGACAAAGCACCACCGCGACCACTTTGTCATCGTTTTTGTCATCGGCAATGATCCTTTCTATGTTTTTTGTGGGTCTTTCGAGCATACCCCGTGGGGTATCTGTTTTCCTTTATATACTACCTTGTATTCTCCAGGGCGGCAAGGGGGGACATGGGTGGGGAAAAAAAGACCCCGCGCCGTCAAGCACGGGGTAGAGGATGCGTTTCAAGACTCGGTTTGGTTACTGACTGATGGTTCCGTTCGGTCGCTTACCGCTTCGAATAAGCGCCTTTGCTTTCGGTTTGACCCATGACGGAGAAGCCGAGGATGGCGACGATGACGGCGGTGATGCCGAGCAGCATATAGCCTTCAGAATGCAGCTGGGCCAAGTTGGCGGCAGCAGCGGCAGCGGCGGCGCCCTTCTGGTAGACAGGGATCATCCACTTCAGGACGGTCGCTTGGGCGTAGGTGATGACCATGACGATCGCAAGGAAGAACAGGGAGTGCTTGACAGTGAAGCGGAACAGATCCGATTCCTTGCCGACCAGGCCGGTGGCGGCGGTGGCGACGGCGATGGATTGGGGCGAGATCATCTTGCCGGTGACGCCGCCGGAGGAGTTGGCGGCGACGGTCAGGACGGGATCGACACCGATCGTGTCCGCCGTGATGCCTTGCAGTTTGCCGAAGACGGCGTTGGCCGAGGTGTCAGAACCGGTGATGAAGACGCCGAGCCAGCCGAGGACGGGCGAGAAGAGGGGGAAGAGGGCGCCCGTGGTGGCCAGGGCCATGCCCATGGTATAGGTCATGCCGGAGGAGTTGCCGATATAGGCGTAACCGAGAACGGAGGCGATGGTAATCATGGGGAACTTGAGCGACTTCAGGGTATCCCAGAAGATGCCCATGGCCTGACCGAAGGGCATCCGGACGATCAGCATGGTGATGAAGGCGGAGATCAGGATGGCTGTACCAGCAGCAGAGAGCCAGTTGAAGGAGTACATGGCGGCGATGGGCTTGCTGGTGACCGGGTTGATGACGGCGTTGTGAATGACAGGGAAGGCAAACTTGATGGTCACCGTGTCGAGCACCGCTTTAACCGACTTCATGCCCCAGTCGCCGACCATGATGGTCAGGATGATGAAGGGGCTCCAGGCTTTCAGGACCTTTTTGAAGGTCAGGTTGGCCGTAGAAGCGTTGTAGGTGGCGGCAGGTTCGTTTTCAAAGCGCCAGATGTTCTTGGGCTTCCAGACTTTGAGGAAGACGACCAGGGCGATGATGGAGCAGAGGGAGGAGATGATGTCGGGGAGCATGGCGCCCAGGTAGTTGGCGGACCACCACTGACCAATGGCGAAAGCCAGGCCGGAGACGAGGGCAGCAGGCCAAACTTCTTTAACACCTTTCCAGCCGGACATGATCATGACCAGCCAGAAGGGAACGAAGACGGACAGCAGGGGGAGCTGGCGGCCGACCATCTGGGAGATGGCGAAATCGTCGATGCCGGAAACCTGGCCGGCGACGATGATGGGAATCCCGATGCCGCCGAAGGCGACAGGCGCCGTGTTGGCGATCAGGCAGAGGCCGGCGGCGTAGAGGGGGTTGAAGCCGAGACCGACGAGCATGCCGGCCGAGATGGCGACGGGAGTGCCGAAGCCGGCAGCGCCTTCGAGGAAGGCGCCGAAGGAGAAGGCGATCAGCAGCGCCTGGAGGCGGCGGTCGTCGGTGATGGAAGCGATGGAATCTTTGATGATCTCAAACTGGCCGCTTTTCACAGTGAGGTTGTAAAGGAAAACGGCCGTGATAACGATCCAGCAGATGGGGAAGAGACCGTAGAGGGCGCCTTGCAGGGTCGAGGCGATGGCCATTTGGGCCGGCATGCCGTAGACGAAGATAGCGATGAGGACGGCGATGGCTGTCGTGGTCGTGCCGGCGATGAAACCTTTCATCTTCTGAATGGCCAACGCCCAGAACAGGTAGATGATGGGAATGACGGCAATGGCGGCCGACAGGAAGATATTCCCCATGGGATCGTATACTTGAGTCCACATCGTAGGGGGCCTCCTTTCAAATTGAGAAAGTGCATGTGACATCTAGCACATAAATGAGTGCGAACGGAACAGAGACAGCGTGATCAGGTTCTTTCGATCAATCAACAGCGGTTGGCGGTAAATCCCCCCCCTACGTGCCTGCAGGTTAGCTCAGCATCGTTGTCTACCATTGTATCTTACGACAAGATGAACTAACCAACAAGAGTTATGATGGTCTGACCGGCACTTCTGTAGTTATTCTCTGAATATCTGAAAACTCCTTCTTGTTTGTAAAAACTTTTTTGACTTCCCGAAAAAATAAAAAAGACACTGGCAACAGGGAAGCGACGCACAAGACAATATTATAATAGGAAGTGATTAAGAATAGATTCACAAATATTCAGACTTAACCCTTTTATTTGACTTGAAAGATAATACAGTCAATTCCGGGGATTGTCCAGATAGCCGACGGCGCTAAGGGCGGCCACAGCGCCTTGGCCTACGGCCCGGGCCAGTTGATAGGGCTTTCCTGTGCAGTCGCCTGCCGCAAAGACACCGGGGATATTGGTCGCCATCTGCCCATCGACAGTGACTGCTTTGTCATCAGTAGCCAGACCGGGAACGAGGATCTCCGCCTTCTGCGTTTCTCGAAGAATGAAGACGCCGTCAAGGGCAAATTCCTGCTCATCGGCGACCAGGGAGGTGACGGTGTCAGCCCCTTTTATCGAAAGAGACGAACGGCGCAGTTGCGTCACATTTGCAGGTAGGGGTAGTTTGACTGCAGCGGTTGCTGAGGCGGTTTTGCCTTCCGGCAAAAGATAATACAGTGTATCGGCCACACTGGCCAGGAACAACACCTCATCATAGGCGGCGCCGCCGGTGTAATCGATCAAGGCCACCCTTTTTCCTCGAAAGAGAGGGCCGTCGCAGGTGGCGCAGTAGGAGACACCCCTGCCCAGGAACTCGTTTTCCCCAGGCAACACCTTTTCGATATGGACGCCGGTGGCCACGATCAGCGATCGGGCCGTATACTGGCCCTTCCCGGTGACTACAGCGAAGGCGCCATCTCCCGGATAGACCGCTGTCACTCGTTCTTCCCGCAGCTCGATGCCGCGGCTGGACACATGATGAAGATAGCGATCCATAAGTTCCTTGCCGGAGATCTCCGGCAAGCCCAGGTAGTTGTCGATCCGTTCGGCTTTTGCCAGACGATGACTGCACTGCTTCGTTCCCAGAAGGATGAATGCCTTGTTCCGGATGTGCAGGTTCAAGGCTGCCGACAGACCGGCAGGCCCGCAACCGATGACGACAGAGTCGTAACGGTCAGACATGGCGAATCCCCCTTTCGTTGGCGATACCCCTAGTCTATCCCAATCACATTGTTTCATTTGAGAAAAAGAGATGATGCACGCAAATAAAAATATTCTTGAAATTATTCCGATGAATGTGTTACATTCATCTCCAGACAGGTCTCGACAAGCAAGCGTCTACCGGGATGACAACATCGCAGATTCGCCGTTGACAATGGCAGAAACAGCAATAGGGACAAGCAAGGATGACTGTCATCGGATCTGGATATTCCTTGTCTTGATTTCCACGATTGTCTATGAAATGAAGATGGTATGTGTAGCTTGTTACGCAAATATACAAGTATGAAAAAGAATGCAACAAAGACGTAAGGGAAGGAATCGAGACCTAATCAGCTTTTTTGCGCTTGTACACATGGTTGACTCCCCTTGTCTACGATGCTAAACTACGCGTTGAGAACAGGGTTCGCCTTATTCACAAAAGAACAGGGGTTGGAAGGAGGATGATTGAGAAAAAAAGTGCAAGTTACAGAAGCGAGGACCTGCTCGTCGGCGGGCCTTTTGCCTGTTAACGGGCTTGGGCGGCGATTTGAGCAGAATAAAAGGGCTTCAGCGGGTTTTTTTTTGGGCTAAAGTGTGAATTTTGTGAATTGGGCGAAAAGAAAGAGAGATTAGGTTCTTCAAATACCCTCGGGGGCGGAAAGGAGCAGCGGAATGTCGGACAATAATCATTTTCTGATCCGTAAAGTTCACTCCTTGCTCGGCATCATTCCTATCGGCCTGTTTTTTGCTGAGCATACGTTGATGAACTCCATGGCTATCGTCAGTCAGGACATCTGGCTGGCTTGGACGAGTTTCCTTCATCACCTGCCGTTCAAGATCTTCCTTGAGATGGCAATGATTTTCCTTCCCATCGCTTTTCACGCCATTTACGGCCTCTATATCGTCTATGTGGCCAAGAACAACGTGCTTCAGTACAACTACTTCCGGAACTGGATGTTCTACCTGCAGCGCATCACAGCCATCATCACCGTTCTTTTTGTGGTCTGGCACGTCTGGTCTCTGAAGATGATGAACTTCTGGAGCGTGACCAGCGGCACCTACTTCACCAACTTCGGCCAATACCTGGCTTCTAGCCCCATCGCGTTGGCCGCTTACGTCATCGGTTTCTTGGCTGCCGCTTTCCACTTCGCCAACGGCATCTGGAGCTTCTGTGTCGCCTGGGGCATCACGATCGGTCCGAAAGCGCAAAATGTGACCTTTCTGTTGTGCATGGGCATCATGGGCGTCCTTTCTGTCGGCGGCCTGGGAGCGCTCTACTTCCTGATGAATGCGGCTCACTAACGATATATAGAGGTGGGATGAAATGGAAACGCGTATTATCGTCGTTGGTGGCGGTCTTGCCGGTCTGATGGCCGCTATCAAAATTTGCGAAGCCGGCGGTAAAGTCGACCTCTTTTCCTTGGTCTCTGTGAAACGCTCCCACTCGGTCTGCGCCCAGGGCGGGATCAATGGGGCTGTTAACACCAAGGGGGAAGGCGACTCCCCTTACGAACATTTCGACGACACTGTTTACGGCGGCGACTTCCTGGCGAACCAGCCTCCCGTCAAGGCCATGTGCGATGCGGCCCCCGGGATCATCTACATGATGGACCGCATGGGCGTCATGTTCAACCGGACACCGGAAGGCCTCTTGGACTTCCGCCGTTTCGGTGGCACGAAGCACCACCGCACCGCTTTTGCCGGCGCGACGACGGGTCAGCAGCTCCTCTACGCGCTGGATGAGCAGGTCCGCAAATGGGAAGCAGCCGGTCGTGTTACCAAATATGAGAACTGGGACTACCTCTCCGCTGTCATCGACGGCGAAGGCATCTGCCGTGGCATCGTCGCCCAGGATATGGCCTCTATGGAGATCCGCGCTTTCCGCGGTGACGCAGTCATCTTGGCCACCGGCGGTATCGGCATGATCTTCGGCCGTTCCACCAACTCGACCATCAACACCGGTTCGCCCCAATCCTCGGCTTACCAGCAGGGCGTCTACTACGCCAACGGCGAGATGATTCAGGTGCATCCCACCGCCATCCCCGGCGAAGACAAGCTGCGCCTGATGTCCGAATCGGCCCGCGGCGAAGGCGGCCGGGTGTGGACTTATAAAGACGGCAAGCCCTGGTACTTCCTCGAAGAATGGTATCCGGCCTACGGCAACCTGGTTCCCCGGGACGTGGCCACCCGCGCCATTCATAAGGTCTGCTATGAACTGGGCCTCGGCATCGACGGCAAGCCCCAGGTCTACCTGGATCTGTCTCACATCGATGCTAAGACCCTGGACCGCAAGCTCGGCGGCATCCTCGAGATTTACGAGAAGTTCGTCGGCGACGACCCGCGCAAAGTGCCTATGAAGATCTTCCCCGGTATGCACTACACCATGGGCGGCCTCTGGACTGACTACAACGGCATGACCAACATCCCCGGTCTCTTCGCCTCCGGTGAAGCCGAGTACCAATACCATGGCGCGAACCGTCTCGGCGCCAACTCGCTCCTCTCGGCCATCTTCGGCGGCATGGTCTCCGGCCCGGCGACCATGAAGTATGTCAAGGGCTTGAAAAAGTCGGCTGCCGATGTTCCCCAGTCTGTCTTTGACCAGGAACTGAAACGCCAGCAGGCCAAGATGGAAGAGATCTACCGCATGAGCGGCACGGAAAACCCCTACAAGATCCACGAAGAGCTCGGCAACATGATGCTGCAGCACGTCACCATCGTCCGGATCAACAAAGACCTGAAGGCGACGGACAACAAGCTGCAAGAGCTCATGGCCCGCTGGAAGAAGATCGGCCTGCCGGACAGCAGCCGCCATGCCAACCAGTCGGCCATCTTCACCCGCCATCTCTGGAACATGCTTGAACTGGCCCGCGTGATCACCATCGGCGCCCTCAACCGGAATGAAAGCCGTGGCGCCCACTACAAGCCCGAATTCCCGAATCGTGATGACGAGAACTTCCTGAAGACGACGAAGGCGAAGTGGACGGCTCAAGGCCCGGTGCTCGAATATGAAGACGTCGATGTCTCTCTCATCAAGCCGCGGCCCCGCCGTTATGACGTGGACAAGGGGGCGAACTAATCATGGCCGAAACGATTCGTTTGCGTGTAAAACGGCAAGACGGTCCGAACGGGACCCCGCGTTGGGAAGAGTTCGCCATTCCGTACCGGAAAAATCTCAACGTGATCGCCATGTTGCAGGACATTCAGAAAAATCCCGTGCTGGCCAACGGTCAGAAGACGACCCCTGTCGTCTTTGAGTGCAACTGCCTGGAAGAAGTCTGCGGCGCTTGTAGCATGATCGTCAACGGCAAACCCCGTCAAGCCTGCTCGGCTCTGGTGGACCAACTGAGCCAGCCCATCACCCTGGAGCCGCTCTCCAAGTTCCCTCTGATCCGCGACCTGCAGGTCGACCGGACCCGGATGTTCGAGAGCCTGAAAAAGGTGAAGGCTTGGATCGACATCGACGGCACCTATGACCTGGGCGCCGGCCCTCGCATGGCCCCGCGCGACCAGGAGTGGGCCTATCCACTCTCCCGTTGCATGACCTGCGGTTGCTGCGCCGAGTCCTGCCCCAACTACAACCAGAAGTCGGCCTTCATCGGGCCGGCGGCCATCTCTCAGGTCCGTCTCTTCAATGCTCACCCCACCGGCGAGATGCAGTCCCATGAACGCCTTGACGCCGTCATGGGCCCGGGCGGCATCACCGACTGCGGCAACGCCCAGAACTGTGTCCGCGTCTGCCCGAAAGAGATCCCCCTGACCACATCCATCGCCGACATCGGCCGGCAGACGGTGTTCCGCTGGATCGATCGGGCGCTGCGCTCGTAATCGCTATAGACGCTGATTCGCAAAGTCCCTTCTGCTTCGCTTGTTATAAAATGACCTAGCTGGGGCGGGGTCCCCGGCTAGGTCTTCCACCGCCCCGATAGGGGTTGTCTACATAAATCCTTCAGACAGTGCATCGCAGCAACGACCGCCGCTTCATCTCTACCACCAGTCACCGCAATGCCATTGTCCACTGTCGATTTGTTAAAATACCTTTCCGTCTACAGGTAAGGGTTGGCCCCGAAAGGGTTAACATATCAACAGCGAACAAGGAGGGCATTGAAAAACAGTGAAGTGCTTCGAGTTCATGGGGAAAGAAATCTTCGCGCGCTTTGGCATCCCGGTTCCCCGGGGCCGCATGGTTCTGACGCCGGAAGATGCGGCGCAAGCGGCGGCGGAGATCGGTAAGCCTGTCGTCATCAAGTCCCAAGTCCTTTCCGGCAAGCGGGGCAAAGCCGGCGGCATCAAATTTGCTGACACCCCGGAAGAAGCTGCGCAAGCGGCGGCGGAAGTGCTGTCCATGACGGTCCAGGGTCTGCCGGTCCGGCGTGTTCTCGTCGAAGAAAAACTGAAGATCGACGCTGAACTCTATGTGGCCATCACCATCGACGGCGCCGCCAAAGCGCCTGTCGTGATCGCCTCGGCCAAGGGCGGCATGGATATTGAGGAGCAGGACGAAGCGGACATCGTCAAAACCCATCTGGACGTCTTTTTAGGCCTACCGGCCTTTCTTGCCAGGGATGTGGCGAGAAAAATTGGTCTCCGCGGCAATCTTGCCAAGGAGTTTTCTGACATACTGTCGAAAATGTATTGTATCCTCAATCACAAGGATGCAGAACTGGTCGAGATCAACCCGCTTGTCGTCTCCGGTGACCATCTGATCGCCGCAGACGCCAAACTGACTATCGATGACAGCGCCCTCTATCGCCAGAAGGACATCCCCTTCGTCGATGAAGACATGACGGAAGTGGAAAAGATGGCCAAGGCGGCCGGGGTCGGCTCTTTCGTCGAACTGGGCGGCGACATCGCCATCATGGCCAACGGCGCCGGCATCACCATGGGCACCCTGGACATGATTCAACTCTTTGGCGGCCGTCCGGCCAACTTCATGGACGCCGGCGGCGGAACGGGCGTAGAAGGCACGGCCAAGGCGATCAGCATCCTCCTGGCTCAAAATCCCAAGGTCATATTCATCAACATATTTGGCGGGATCACCCGCTGTGATGACGTCGCCAATGCCCTGGCGCAGGTAAAGCGGGATATGGGCATCCCCGTCCCGGTCGTCGTCCGCATGGTCGGCACCAACGAGGAAGCAGGTGTTCGCATCCTGAAGGAAGTCGGTATCGACGCCTATCGGGATATGAAGACGGCCGCGCAAATGGCCGTTGCGCTTGCAAAACGCGGGGAGGGGGCGTAGTCATGGCGATCCTGGTCAATGCGGCATCGAATGTACTTATTCAGGGGATCACGGGCAAACAGGGAAGCTTCCACTTCAAGCAGATGCGGGCCTTCGGGACCAACGTCGTCGCCGGCGTCGCGCCGGGGAAGGGCGGCAACCTCTTTGAGGGCGTGCCCCTCTACGAGACGGTCCAAGAAGCCTGCGAACATCACCGCATCGACGCAACGGTGCTGTTCATTCCGGCGGCCTTCTGCAAAGATGCGGCCCTGGAAGCCATCGAAGCGGGCATCAAAGTCATCGTCATCATCACTGAACATATCCCGGTGCAGGATGAGTTGATCATCGTCAATCGGGCCAAACTGAAGGAAGCAGTCATCATCGGACCGAACACCTTCGGCATGGCCTCTTGGAAATGCAAGCTGGGCATCCTCCCTAACGTCGCCTTCTCCCCGGGGCCGGTCGGCGTCGTGGCCCGTTCAGGAACGTTGACCTATGAGATCGTCGGCTCCTTGACGAATGTCGGCATCGGCCAGACCAGTGTCGTCGGTCTCGGCGGAGACCGCGTCCCGGGTTCATCATTTGTGGATATGCTCAAGCGGTTTGAGGTCGACCCAGACACCAAGTGTGTCGTCCTGGTGGGCGAGATCGGCGGCAACGCCGAGGAAGAGGCGGCCGAGTTTATCAAGACCATGAGCAAGCCTGTCGTCGCATACCTGGCCGGGAAGAGCGCTCCTCCGGGCAAGCGGATGGGCCATGCGGGCGCGATCATCGAGCGCGGCAAGGGCACTTACGAAGGAAAAGTGAAGGCTCTGACCGCCGCCGGCGCGCAAGTGGCCACCTTCCCCTACGAAGTCGTAGAAAAAGTCCAGACGCTGCTCGGCCGTCCCTGAATGAGATAACCCCGGCGCCGCCGCATTGCGCGGCGGCCCGGGAATCCCATCGATCAGGCGGTCAGGAAACATGTGATCTACGGGCGAGAAGGGCACCGCACCATTCGTTCCCAAGTTCGAAAGGAGGTTCATCGGTTCGTGTTTGATTCGGAAAAAGTCGCACAAGTCAGTGAAGCAAAAGCAAAGTGGCAGGAGAACTCGCTGGGCAAGGTCCTGAAAAAGGCCCCCGAACGCCGGTCCGAGTTTGTCACCGATTCCGGTATCACCATGAACACCCTCTACACCCCCGATGACGTAGCTGATCTCGACTACGCCCGTGATCTCGGGTTCCCCGGAGAGTATCCCTATACCCGCGGGGTGCAGCCGAACATGTACCGCGGCCGTCACTGGACCATGCGCCAGTACGCCGGTTTCGGCACTGCCGAGCAGTCGAACGAGCGCTTCCGCTATCTGTTGGAGCAGGGCCAGACCGGTCTTTCCTGCGCCTTTGACCTGCCCACCCAGATCGGCTATGACTCGGACGACCCCCTCTCCCAGGGTGAGATCGGCAAAGTCGGCGTCGCCATCGACACCATGGCCGACATGGAGATCCTCTTCGACAAGATCCCCCTCGACAAGGTCTCTACATCGATGACCATCAACGCCCCTGCTGCGGTGTTGCTGGCCATGTACATCGCCGTCGCTGAAAAGCAGGGCGTCAGCCCCGACAAGCTCACCGGCACCATCCAGAACGATATCCTCAAAGAGTACATCGCCCGCGGCACTTACATCTTCCCCCCGGCGCCGTCGATGCGCCTGATCACCGATATTTTTGCCTTCTGTGCCGAGAAGGTGCCCAACTGGAATACCATCTCCATCTCGGGCTACCATATCCGTGAAGCCGGCTCCAGCGCCGCTCAAGAGATCGCCTTCACCCTGGCCGACGGCATCGCCTATGTCCAGGCTGCCATCAACGCCGGCCTGGATGTGGACAAGTTCGCGCCCCGCCTCTCCTTCTTCTTTAACGCCCACCTGAATTTCTTCGAAGAGATCGCCAAGTTCCGGGCGGCTCGCCGCCTCTGGGCTAAGATCATGAGGGAGCGCTTCGGCGCCAAGAACCCCCGTTCCTGGGCGTTCCGTGTGCACACCCAGACGGCCGGTTCCACCCTTACGGCCCAACAGCCCAACGTCAATATCATACGCGTCGCCTACCAGGCGCTCATGGCCGTGCTCGGCGGCACCCAGTCGCTGCACACCAACTCCAAGGACGAAGCCCTGGCGCTGCCCAACGAGGAGTCGGTGCTCATCGCGTTGCGGACCCAGCAGGTCATCGGCTATGAGATCGGCGCCGCCGATGTGGTCGATCCCTTGGGTGGATCCTACTACGTCGAATCCCTCACCAACCAACTCGAAGCCAAGGCGAAAGAATACATCCAGAAGATCGACGAACTGGGCGGAGCCCCCAACGCCATCGAATACATGCAGCGTGAGATCCAGGCCAGCGCCTACCGTTACCAAAAGGGCGTCGAGTCCGGCGAAAACGTCGTCATCGGTGTCAATAAGTTCCAGATGAAGGAAGAGCCGCCCAAAGGCTTGCTCAAAGTCGACCCGGCCCTCGGCGAAGCCCAGAAGGCTAAGCTGAAGAAGGTCAAAGAATCCCGCGACAATGTGGCTGTGCAAAACGCCCTGGCCCGCGTCAGAGCGGCCGCTGAAGGCAATGAGAACATGATGCCTGTCATCATCGATGCTGTGAAGGTTTACGCCTCCTTGGGCGAAATCTGCGGTGTCATGCGGGAAGTCTTCGGCGAATATCGTCAACAAATCATTTTCTAAGCGGGGAGGGTCGATCGTACCATGGAAAAGAAACCGATTCGCGTAGTAGTTGCCAAACCGGGCCTTGACGGCCACGACCGCGGCGCCAAGGTCGTCGCCCAAGCGCTCCGGGATGCCGGCATGGAAGTCATCTACACCGGCCTGCGCCAGACGCCGGCCCAGATCGTTGAAGTCGCCATTCAGGAAGACGCCCAAGTCGTTGCCCTGAGCTCGCTCTCCGGCGCCCACAGCGCCCTCTTCCCGCAGGTGGTGGAAGGCCTCCGCGCCCAGGGGCTGAAGGATGTCCTCGTTCTCGGCGGCGGCGTCATCCCTGATGACGACATCCCCTTCCTGAAGGAAGCGGGCGTCGCGGAAATCTTCACCCCCGGCACGGACACGCGGGACATCGTGGCTTATATCGAAGAGCACTTTTACGGCCCTAAAAAAAAGCCTGAAATCCTGCACATCGACCACGTCGGCATCGCGGTGAAGGACCTGAAGGCGGCCATCGCCTTCTATGAGAACGTCATCGGCATCAAGTGCACCGCCATCGAAGAGGTACCTGAGCAGAAGGTTCGCGTCGCCTTCCTGCCTTCGGGTGACGCTGAGGTGGAACTCCTCGAATCGACCGATCCGGAGGGCCCCATCGCCAAGTTCATCGCCAAGAACGGCGAAGGCATCCAGCACGTGGCCTACCGCGTCGACGACCTGGAAGCCAAACTGGAAGAACTGAAGAAGGCCGGCGTTCCTCTCATCGACCAAAAACCGCGGCGCGGCGCCGGCGGCGCTGACATCGCTTTCCTCCATCCGAAAGGGACCTTCGGCCACCTGGTTGAACTCTGCCAACGTCCCGGCAAACTGAAGTAACACCGGCGCCTCTACACCACTGCTCCTGCTGTGACTGGCGATCGCCGCATGGAGCGGGAAAAAGAGCACAACATCCTTTCACAAAAACAGGCGTATGAAGATTGGGAGGGATCATTCCCTTGAACATGGAAGAACGTTTGGCCCAGTTGGCAAAATACCGTGAGAAGATCACCCAGGGCGGCGGCCCCAAGCGGATCGCGAAACAGCACGAGTCCGGCAAGATGACCGCCCGCGAGCGCATCGAGGCCCTGCTCGACCCCGGTTCCTTCGTAGAACTCGGCGTATTTGTCGGCGAAAGCAACTTTGACAAGCTGGAAAATCCCGGCGAAGGCGTCGTTGTCGGCTACGGCACCGTAGAGGGCCGTGTGGTCTATATCTACGCCCAGGACTTTACCGTTTCCGGCGGTTCCCTCTCGAAGGCCCATGCTGACAAGATCGTCAAGGTCATGGACCTGGCGCTGAAAAACGGTGCTCCTTGCATCGGTTTGAACGACTCCGGCGGTGCGCGGATTCAACAAGGCGTTGACGCTCTGGAAGGATATGGCAGCATCTTCTACCGCAACACGCTCTCTTCCGGCGTCATTCCCCAGATCTCGGCCATCCTCGGCCCCTGCGCCGGCGGCGCCGTGTACTCTCCCGCCCTCACCGATTTCATCTTCATGGTCAACGGCATCTCCCGCATGTTCATCACCGGCCCGCAGGTCATCAAGGCCGTCACCGGCGAGGACGTGTCACCGGAGGCCCTCGGCGGCGCCCTCACCCACAACCAGAAGTCCGGCGTGGCGCACTTCATGGCCGACAGCGAACTGGAATGCTTCGAACAGATTCGCACCTTGCTCTCCTACCTGCCCTCCAACAACATGGAAGAGCCCCCGGTTGTCGATCCGGCCGAGCCCGAGTTCGATCCGGAAGAACTGCTCACCATCATCCCCCCCAACCCCAACCAGGGCTATGACGTCCGCGACGTGTTGGTGCGCATTCTCGACGCTGGCTCTTTCTTCGAAGTGCAGCCCCTCTTCGCGCCCAACGGCATCACCGCCTTTGGCCGCTTGAACGGCAAAGTGGTCGGCATCCTGGCCAACCAACCGAAGGTCCTTGCCGGTTGCCTTGACATCGACGTATCGGATAAACTGGCCCGCTTCGTCCGCTTCTGCAACGCCTTCAACATCCCCCTGCTGACCTTTGAAGACGTGCCCGGCTTCCTGCCCGGTACCAATCAGGAGTACGGCGGCATCATCCGGCACGGCGCCAAGATGCTCTACGCTTACTCGGAAGCGACCGTTCCCAAGATCACCATCATCCTGCGCAAGGCCTATGGTGGGGCCTACCTGGCCATGTGCGGCAAGCCCCTCGGCTGTGACGCCGCCTTTGCCTGGCCGACAGCTGAGATCGCCGTGATGGGTCCCGATGGCGCCGCCAACATCATCTACCGCAAGGAGATCGAAGGGGCGGAAGATCCCATCGCCATGCGCAAGCAGATGGTCGAAAAGTACCGGGAAGAAGTCTCCAATCCGTTTATCGCTTGCGCCCGCGGTTATGTGGAAGACATTCTCGACCCGCGGGAAACCCGCAGCCGCCTGATCGCCACCTTGGATGCCTTGGCCACCAAGCGCGAAAGTCGGCCGCGTAAGAAAAACGGAAACATCCCGGTCTAAAGTCCTGGGGGTGTCGCCCCCCTTTGGAAAGGGGTTGGGTAACGAAACATGCTAAATCGTGACCGCAAACGTCGTCGCCAAGCGGCCATCGCTGCCGTCATGTCGGCCATCGGTTATCAGATGGCCAGCATCAAGCGGCGGGGAAGAGTGACAGGCGGACAAAGCTTCGCCCGCTCGGCCTGGACCGGACGGACAGATTGGAAGACCATGGGTCTTGCCGATGCCTTGGGGCAGAGGGATTCGGATACCCCAGTTGAGGAGATTGCCAGGCAAATCGCTGCCCGAATGCCTGACAGCGGGAGGGAAATTTTCGTGAAGAGATTCAAAGTCCGTGTCGACAACCAGATGTTCTATGTAGAAGTCGAAGAAATCCCCGGTGAAGGCGCCATGACCGCTGCCGCGCCGGCCCCCGTAGCTCGGACTGCCGCTCCGGTTGCCCCCAAAGCCGCTGCGGCCGTTGCGCCCCAAGCCGCCGCTGCCGCTCCGGCGCCCAAGGCTGCGCCGAAAGCCGCCGCTCCCGCCCCTGCCGGCGGTGGTGGAATTACCGCGCCCATGCCGGGCACCATCCTGGACGTTCGCAAAAACGTCGGCGATGTGGTCAAGGCTGGTGACACTGTCCTCATCCTCGAAGCCATGAAGATGGAAAACGAAATCCAGGCGGACCACGCGGGCACCATCCAAGAGATCCGCGTGAAGAAGGGCCAAGCGGTCAACGCCGGCGAGGTTCTGGTCGTCATTGGCTAACCGTAAACGAGGAACGTCGACCCAGACGAAGGGCAGGAAGGAGTCGAACATGGAAAAACGGGTTATCAAGTTTACCGACACCACGCTTCGCGACAGCCACCAATCCCTGCTGGCTACCCGGATGAAAATCGAAGACATGCTGCCGATTCTCGAAAAAATTGACGCGATCGGTTACCACTCCATCGAATGCTGGGGTGGCGCCACCTTCGATACGACCATGCGCTTCCTGAACGAAGATCCCTGGGAACGTCTCTGGACCATCAAGAAATACTGCAAGACTCCCACGCAGATGCTGCTGCGGGGTCAGAACTGCGTCGGCTACAAGCACTACGCTGACGACGTTCTGGAAGCCTTCATCAAGTACGCCTGCGAAGGCGGTATGGACATCTTCCGGATCTTTGACGCCTTGAACGACGTGCGGAACATGGAAAAGGCGATGGAGTACACCAAGAAGTACGGCGGCCACGTGCAAGGCGTGCTCTGCTATACCATCAGTGATTTCCACACCACCAAGTATTACGTCGATATGGCGAAGAAACTGGTCGAGCGGGGTGCCGACTCTATCTGCATCAAGGATATGGCCGGCATCCTCACCCCCGGCGCTGCTTACGAGCTTGTCAAAGAGGTCAAGGCGGCTGTCGGTCTGCCGCTCCAGTTGCATACTCACTACACCTCCGGCATGGGCGGCATGATGTACCTGAAGGCGATCGAAGCCGGTTGCGACATCATCGACACGGCGATCTCTTCGCTGGCTCTATCTACCTCGCAACCTGCCTGCGAAACGATGGTGGCCACCCTGGAGAGCCTCGGCTACAAAACCAACATGGATCTGCTGAAGCTCAAAGAGATCGCCGACTACTTCAAGGAAGTCCGCAAGAAGTACAGAGAGTTCGACCTCACCGATGGCACGCCTGACACGAACGTGCTCGTCTACCAGGTCCCCGGCGGCATGATCTCCAACTTCCTCTCTCAGCTTGCCCAGCAGAATGCCCTGCACAAGCTGCCTGATGTGTTGGCGGAAGTGCCCCGCGTCCGGGAAGACTTCGGTTACCCGCCGCTCGTCACCCCTTCCAGCCAGATCGTCGGTTCCCAGGCGGCTCTCAACGTCCTGCTCGGCGAGCGGTACAAGATGGCCACCAACGAGGTCAAGCAGTACATGCGCGGTTTCTACGGCCAGCCCCCTGCGCCGGTCAACGAAGAAGTCCGCAAGAAGATCGTTGGCAACGACGAGGTCATCCATTGCCGCCCGGCCGACCTCATCCCCCCCGGGATGGAAGAAGCCAAGAAAGCCGTCGCCTCGGTCATGCAGAAGGAGCAGGATGTCGTCACCTACGCCATCTTCCCGAACGTGGCGCTGCCCTTCTTGGAAGAGCGCCTGGCCAAACAAACCCAAGTGGACTTCAAGCTCGCTAAGGAAGGCGTCGATGACGAAGGCAAGGTTGTCACGTACCCTGCCTGAGTAAGCGCTAAAAATGACTTTTACTAACATGGGACAGAGGCTTGAATCGCGCAAAAACCGCCGGTGAAATTCCGGCGGTTTTTGCATTTGACGAGGAAGTCCAGCAAAATACGATCAGATGTTCTGTTCTTACCGCTAAAGAAGATAGCAATCAGGCCTTTGAATACCTGCATAACTTGGCCGCATATGGTATAATTATCTTGGCAAAAAGCTATGTGTACAAGCTTTGTCTGATGAGGAGGTGCGAAAATGGACGCCGGTAAAATTGTTTGCGGATGCAAAAAGGTCACTTACGGCGATTTGCAAGCTGCTATCGCCAAGGGGGCCAAATCCTTTGAGGAAGTACAGTCTGCCACGAAGGTGAGCACTGGTTGCAAAAAGTGTACAGATCATGTGAAATCGATAGTGAGCGACCTGTTGGCTCGATAGCGGCAATTGATACAGTCTTCATCGGTTTGACAGGTGGCAGCCCTGCAGAGGAAAGATGTAATCGAGTAGGAGGGGGTGATTAACCCCCGTCCTCTCACACCACCGTACGTACCGTTCGGTATACGGCGGTTCATGCTGGTTGACGATGAGATTGGTATGTTTCGACTAAACTGACTAAGCCCTGTTCCCGCCAGTAGGCGAGGCCAAGGGCTTTATTCATTTGCGGGGTCAAGGACAGACGCCAATATCCTTTTCGTGAGCCGCTGATGTTGCATGCCCATTCCTCCGGGATCCCCAACGCCACTAAGTTTCGTCTTCGTGTCTTCGGGCGCTTCCATTGCTTGAGTAGGCACATCCGCAGTCGTCGGCGAAGCCACTCATCCAACTCTTTAAGTACGCTTGGCGTGTCAATGAGTCGAAAGTAGCCCATCCAGCCTTTCAGGTATTGGTTGAGGGTGACCAGTCGGTCCTCCATCGCAATGCTTCGGTTCCGCCCAGTGAACTGGCGGATCTTCTCTTTCACCCGTTTCACCGTTTGGGGGGCGAGCCGAATCTTTGCTGCCTTATGCCACGTAAATGAAAACCCCAGAAACTTTCGGTTCCAGGGTCGGTCGACTGCGCTTTTCTCCCAGTTGACCTGCAGTTTTAACCGCCCCTCCAGAAACTTTGCCATACCCTCCATCACTCGTTGCCCTGCCCGTCGACTGCGGACGTAGACGTTACAGTCGTCGGCGTACCGGCAGAAGCGATGTCCCCGGCTTTCCAGTGCCTTATCCAAATCATCCAGGATGATGTTCGCCAGCAAAGGGCTGAGTGGACCTCCCTGGGGTGTTCCTTCCTCGCTCTTCACACGAATCCCGTTGAGCATGACCCCGGCCTTGAGGTATTCTCGGATCAACTTCAAGATTCGTTTGTCCTTCACCTTGCGCGCTACGCGCGCCATGAGAATGTCGTGATTGACGCGATCAAAGAACTGGGCCAGGTCCATGTCAACCACCCATCGGTAGCCGTCGGCGATGTATTCCTTCGCTTTCTTCACCGCTTGGTGCGCACTCTTTCCCGGACGAAATCCGTAGCTGTTCGTGGAAAAGTCAGGGTCGAAGATCGGCATCAGGATCTGGTTCAGGGCCTGTTGGATCAGTCGATCGACGACAGTGGGAATGCCCAGCTTCCGTGTTCCGCCTTGGGGTTTGGGAATTTCAACCCGCCGGACCGGTTGCGGTCGATAGGTCCCCTCCAACAATTCCTGTTTAATGCGCGACCATTCCTCTTTTAGGTACGGGCGCAGGGATTCTAGCCCCATACCGTCGATTCCGGCCGCGCCTTTGTTGGCCATGACTCGCTTATACGCTTCCGTCATGTTCCCTCGTTCGACGACTTTCTCCATCAGGTCATACGTCTCTTCACGGGGTTGCTTCGCTTCTTGTGCCGGTAACGCGCTCGGCACTCCACCGGTCCCCTGCGGATTCACCGCTTCCTCCCGTTGGCAGTTCCCTTTCGGGATATTCGGCTGTCTCTGCGCGTCACGCGAACGCATCGTCGCTTCCCCTTCCATCATGTTCGGTCCTTCATCTGGCCGGACGTCGGGCCAGCCTACTATGACCTCTGCTGACTCCTGCCGGTTCAGCCACGCCTTTCGGCGTGGTTTCCCAAGTTACTTGGTCCCCCGGCAGGCCTCCCCGGGTAAGAACGTTGCCTTTCCCTCCATCTACCCGCCCCATTTACTCTCGGCAGCCTTCGGTGACAAGGACTTCGCTTTGTTCGGCAAGCTCATCCAACTGCCGCTAGCCTCACCTGGGGTTCGTGGTCCTCGGGCCGGAGGTTTGCCGCTGGCTTCCTTCAGATTCCGCCTCGCGGCGGACACCCTTGCCTTAAGCTAACGCCTACTGCCACCTTCGGCGTTCGGGACTTCCACCCTAGAGACAACGCCCATGCCGGGCGCACCAAAAAAAGTCCCGCCTTCTTGGCGGGACTTGCGTATCTAGTGAAGTTTACCAGCGATTGCTGCGGGGTTGGGGTTGGAAACAATCGCGGCAGTAGACGGGCTTATCGCCGCGGGGCTGGAAGGGGACGGTGGTCTCCTTGCCGCAGGAAGAGCAAGTGACGGGGTACATTTCGCGCTCTTGGCGATAGCCGCCGCGGCTGTTGTTGTTTTGGGCTTTGCGCGCGGCGCGGCACTGGGGGCAGCGGCCAGGTTCGTTGGTGAAGCCTTTTTCCGCATAGAACTCTTGTTCAGAGGCATTGAACTCGAACTCGCAGCCACACTCTTTGCAGGTTAACACTTTGTCTTGAAACATAAAAAAACCCTCCTCAGCATTTGCCCTGTCTAGGGATATCCGTCAAACCTCCCTAGCCACAGGCAATCGAGAAGAGTTAGCGTTTCACCGTATCAGGACTTGTGTATAGTATACCCTAATGTTTAGACATTTACAAGAGCCTTTCTAAAAAACAGTTTACCGACAAAATCGGCAATTCACAGGAACGAAAAAAGCAGGAAAACAGCGAAGGAAGCAGAAAAGCCGTCTCATGCGAAAAAATACGCAGGAGGCGGCTTCTTCATCGTTTTGGGCAGCACAGGGTACCGAGTTTGACGGCTCACCGTACCCATGCTGCAAATCTGAAATTAGCCGGCCTAGACCGGCAGATTTTTACGGATGAAGCCATCCGTACGATTGCGCAATAGGCCAAGGGCATCCCGCGCGCAGGGTAAACAACATTTGTCGCTACGCCTTGATTACCGCCATGGAAGCCGATCCGTCAACCATCGATAAACATGCGGTCACAAGAGGGCTGGAAGAAGCTTTGCTATAAGTGACACGACCGTGGGCAGTGAGCAATGAAAAAGGAATTGCCGCCAGGCAAAATGATGAACCCATGAATTGTTGCCGTCAGTGGCGGCTGTTTTACCCCGGGTCTCCCTTATCCTTCTGGTTCATACCCCCCCTAGTGGTAATTTCTTGCAGGGGAATCATAAATTTAAAATTTTACAATTGACTGAATATATAAAATGTATTAAAATTTTCCCTGAAAAACTTTTCCGAAAGAATACAACAGGATGCCCGGGACAGCCCATTAATAAACTGCCTAGAAAATATTACCTGTTAATAAGAAAGGAATGAATTAAATTGAAAAAATGGTCTATAAGTATTGTTGGTATTTCTTTAGTGTGTCTATTAATAACGGGAGTTGCTACTGCGAAACCTCAAGAATTCAAATGGGGAACTGCATCTAAAGAGTCAATACAGGAAAAGGATAATAAAATTAATTTAGTTCACAAAGAAATGGAAAAAAAGTTTGAAAACAAACTAAATGGAAATAAGTTTAAAAAAATTAAAATGTTAACTGCTTCAGATTATTGTGATGAAGGAATTAGCCCAGCAGAAGAGGCTTTTTTCGACACAGCGATCAGTGCTGCTTTAGAGTTGGGAGCGGCTAAAACCGGAGATTATGTTATAGGATGGCTGGATAAAAATGAAGATAGAAAAATCTATTTAGGGTTCTATAATGACTATTCCCATGATTACAGACTGGTTGAGATTACAGCGCTTAGCACAAATTATTTGCAGAACGAAATGAAGATAACAAATATATTTAATCTTGACTAAAGTAGGGGATATTTGAAATGAAATTGAAAAATGGAGTAAAATCACTGTTGCTTTTAATCATTTTAGGTACAATTTTTATCAGCCCCGCATATGCGTTAAATCAACATAGTTCGTATTTAGGTCCTAATTCTAGTTATACTGAAGCATCTTACGCATCGTCTACATTCTTGGATTTGTAATTGAGATTATCTAGTACGCGTAAAATAAACCCCACCTTGTCGCCAGGGTGGGGTTTGACTTATGAGTCGCCGGAAAGAAGTCTCGCCTTCCAATTTGAGGCTGCCACATCCGGGCGAACCTGCATGACAAGAATCGGAATGGAACTGTTGGAAGAGGTCCTATCACGAGGAAATATGATGCGAGTCGCTCATACGGGCGTATCTCGAATCGGGGGTCATGGTCAACGGCATCTGAATGGCTACGGATGAAGTGGCTCTGCCGGGAACCAATTGGCAATGAATGGAATATATGTGTATTGTAAAAGGAAAGGAGTGGATATAGTGACGAAAAAAGGAAAGACGTCTTACCCCGCGCCCAAGGCCTACTCTTGGCATCGCGTCTGGCAGAGCCAAGAGAAAGAATGTTGCGGCGAACCGACGGAGTATGAATGCGAAGAGGCGAGTTGCGAAGTGGATTACTGTGCAGACAGCGAAAAAAGAGCTCCTCGAAAAGACACCTGCGGACAGGTGGTCAGCGTGCGGACATTGCCTCTCTGCCCCAACAGCCCCGGCAATGTGGCCTGCGGTCAGGTGAAGGTCCCTGTCGTGCTGGCAGAGCCCACGATCCAGATCGAAGTGGAAGCTGACTTGGAACTGGATCAGTACGCACTGGAGATCAAGCGGATCAAAAAAGAAGTCGTCTTGACCCAATGTGAACTGGTGCTTGGCTCCAACAAGCTCTTTATCGGCGGCTACGTGCGCAAGAACATTGAATACGCCACTGTGGACTGTGAACATTGTTCAACCAAATGCGGTGATATCCGCCACTGCACCGTACATGTGCCCTTCGAGTGCGTCACGCCGATCACCTTCGCCAACCCGCCCCAGTTCCATGCGGCTAAACCCTGTGTGAACATCGAATTCGAAGGACACAAGGTGATCGCCGACGAATCCATTTGTGTCGATGTGAAGAACGAAAAACCCTTCTGCGAGCTCCTGTCCTCCGTCATCTATGAGGAAGACATCATCCAGCACAAGGATCGCTGCTGCGACAGCGGCGAAAAGCTCTTCAAAAAATTCACCGAGAAGATGGTCATCATCCTGACGCTGAAGGTGCTGCAAAAACAGCAGCGCGTCATCCCCCTGGGACCGCCCCCCTATCATCATCATCACCACTGCAAGAACGACTATTGATTGGAAAGCCGGTCAACAGCGGACGACAGTGTTGGTCTGATTGAAGCAGAAACAAGTGAGGCAGAGAGAACCCTGTCAGCCGTCATAATGACGATTGCGGGGTTTCTTTTTTCTTTTTCTCTGGCGATTTTGCTCTTCAAGCGCTTATACTATTGTCACGGAAACAAGGCGATGCCCGGCTCTACGGGCTCTTTCAATGCAGGTGAAGAAATGGCGAAAATGGAACTCATCGCGACAGCCGCCTTCGGCCTGGAGGCGGTTGTCGCCAGGGAACTGCGGGAATTGGGATATGACGATCAGTCGGTCGAGGACGGTCGGGTCATCTTTCGCGGTGACGAGAGGGCCATCTGTCGGGCCAACCTCTGGCTGCGTTCCGCCGAGCGGGTGCTGGTCAAGGTCGGTTCCTTCCCGGCGACTACATTTGAAGAACTGTTTCAGGGAACAAAGGCGTTGCCCTGGCCGGACTGGCTGCCTGAGAAGGCCGAGTTTCCCGTGGAAGGGAAATCGGTCCGCTCGAAGCTGTTCAGCGTCTCCGACTGTCAGGCCATCGCCAAGAAGGCCATCGTCGAGAAGATGAAAGAGCGGTACCGCCGTTCCTGGTTTGACGAAAAGGGCCCCCGCTACACCATCGAGGTGTCCCTCTTGAAGGATGTGGCTACGCTGACCATCGACACGAGCGGCGCCGGGCTGCATAAGCGCGGCTACCGCGACCTGGTGGGACAAGCGCCTCTGAAAGAGACGCTGGCGGCGGCCATGATCCAACTCAGTTTCTGGCGCCACGATCGGGTGCTGTTGGATCCCTTTTGCGGCACCGGAACGATCCCTATCGAGGCGGCCATGATCGGCCGCAATCTGGCGCCGGGGCGCAACCGGACCTTCGCCGCCGAGCAGTGGGGCCAAATCCCGGCCTCCCTTTGGCAGCAAGTCCGCGAGGAAGCCCACAGCCTGGCTGCGCTCGACCGGGAGTTGCGCATCACCGGAACCGATATCGATGAAGCGGCGCTCAGCCTGGCTCGGCGCCATGCCCGCAAAGCCGGTGTGGACAACGCCATCCACCTGCAGCGCCAGCCCATGTCGGAGAGCCGATCTCGCTTCAAGTACGGCCACCTGATCTGCAACCCCCCTTACGGCGAGCGGCTGGGAGAACGGCAGGAGGTGGAACGGCTCTACCGGGAGATGGGCAAGGTCTTTTCGGCCTTGGACACATGGTCTTTTTATGTGCTCACGTCTCATCCCGGATTCGAGGCGCTCTTCGGGCGCAAGGCCGATAAAAAGCGAAAACTCTACAACGGCCGCATCCAGTGCAACTATTACCAGTTCTACGGGCCGAAGCCGCCCCGGCGCGAGGAAGCCGCAGAGACAAGCGAAAAAGCTTGAGCCGGTGCTATGGTGAACGGCTTACGGGCAAAACAATAAGACGAAATAGGTTACGGGAAAAGCGATTAGGCGCAGAAATGAAGAGATTCTGCCAAAGGAGCATGCGATGATACCCTATGAGTTGATTTTATTCGATCTCGACGGGACGCTGACCGATCCGAAGACAGGGATCACCAAATCGGTCCAATACGCCCTCTCCAAATACGGGATCATCGTCGAGGACCTGGATAGCCTGATCCCCTTTATCGGTCCGCCGCTCATCGAGTCTTTTCAGCGCTTCTACGGCTTTGACGAGAGCCAGGCTCGCCGGGCGGTGGACTTTTACCGGGAGTACTTCTCTGTGACAGGGTTGTACGAAAACGCCCTTTTCCCAGGAATCCCTGAACTGCTTGCGCGTCTATCGGCCGCTGGAAAACGATTGGCCGTCGCCACGTCAAAGCCGACGTGCTTTGCCGAACAAATCCTGCGCCATTTCGGAATCGATTGCTATTTCGATCACATCGTCGGCAGCAATCTGGACGGCACCCGCTGCGCCAAAAGCGAGGTCGTCGCAGCGGCGCTGGCCCTGTTCCCTCGCGTCGACCGACGGCGCGTCATCATGGTGGGCGACCGGGAGCATGACATCATCGGCGCAAAAGCGAACGGGATCGCCTCGATGGCTGTTTCCTACGGCTACGGCTCTTTGGAGGAGCTTGAGGCGGCAGGCCCGGGGCAGATCGCTGGTTCAGTGGAGGTCATCGAGCCGTTGCTGGCTTACCGATCCTCCATTCGATAGCGCCCTTTTTTGGGGAGCTTTTCGTCATCAGGACTGTTCCAGTGCCCTTCGAGTTTGGTGTGCTCAGCGCGCTTAAAAAAGAAAAGCCCCAGCTGAGCCAGGACTGAAACGAAAGAAGAGTCTCAGATCATTCCTTCGGATCTTCGGGGCGGTGCGCCGATGACTTGTTGCGCTTCTTCGGAGCCTTGATGCCGGGGGCCAGTTCCCCTGGTTTACCCAGGCGGGCCCACAGCTCTTCTAATTCCTCGGGAGACAACAGGTAGGAACGCACTTCATTTCCGTTCATCTACGAACCGCCTTTCTTCCTTTGTAATCCTTCGGACATACCATTTTAACCTGAAAAGAGGGAATCCGTAAACAGGGAATTACAGGGAGGAAAAGGGCTGCCCCGGAGAATAGCGGGGCTGCGCCGAGGCCAATGCCGTAGAAGGCATCCCAGCACGAAATCAGCGTCGAAATAGGCGGTTATGCCGAAAAAAGAGGCGCCGGAACAGGTGTATCTTCGATGAAAATACAGAAGTAAGCAAGAAGGGGTTTATAACAGTGGAAGAAATACAGAAAGAACAACAGAAAAACCAACAACAGAATGAGCAACAGAAAAGAGCCCAGACAGACGGCCGGAACGAGATTGGGAAGGATAAACAGAAATCCGGGTTGAATGTAGAACTTATGCGCAAGATCATCGAAGAGAAGAGACAAAAGAGCGCCAACCAGGGACATACAAAAAAGGGCAAGGCAGAAGGCGGCCCTGTGTCGGCGCGGCCTGGCATCAAGAAGTACAAAAAGGGCGGACTTTTTGACAAGTAGTGACTGGGAGAATCAAAGGGAAAGCATACCGGGGCGCATACCGGAGAGGTTCACGAAGGACCTCCTGGAGGGTTTCCGGCTTGTTCGAGGAAGAGGGAGAACGATCGTTGTTAGCCGAAATGATCGCCAAAGAGTTGGGGCTGAAAGCCGTTCAAGTGGCCAAGGCCATCGAATTGTTGGACGAGGGGAACACCATCCCCTTTATCGCCCGCTACCGCAAAGAAGCCACCGGCGAGATGGATGAAAACAAGTTGCGCGAGTTGGCCGAGCGGCTCAAGTACCTGCGTTCGCTGGCCCAGCGCAAAGAAGAGGTCCTTAAGAGCATCGAGGAGCAGGGTAAATGGACAGACGATCTGGCCAAAGCGCTGGAGCAGGCCAAGACCCTGGCTGAGGTGGAGGACATCTACCTGCCTTTTCGCCCCAAGCGCAAAACACGGGCCAGCCAAGCTCGGGAGCGGGGCCTCGAACCGCTGGCCCGCCTGATCCAGGCGCAGGCGCTTCGCGTGGGAACGCCGGAAGCGGCGGCGGCCCCCTTTGTCAACCCGGAAAAGGATGTGCCCGATGCGGCGGCAGCCCTGCAAGGGGCGCTCGACATCATCGCCGAGGAAGTGGCCGAAGATGCAGAGGTTCGTCGCTGGGTGCGCGCCTTCACCGCCCGCAGGGGCGTTCTCGTTGCCAAGGCGGTCGATCCGGAAGCTACGACGCCGTACCTGATGTACTATGACTACAGGGAGCCGGTGGCGAAGATCCCGCCGCACCGCGTCCTAGCCATCAACCGCGGTGAGAAGGAAAAAGTCCTCAAGGTAAAGATCGAGGTGGAGTGGGAACCGATCGGCCGACATCTGGAGAGCCGCCTTATCACAGGCCCCTCGATATTTATGGACCGGCTGAGAGAGACCTTGCAGGACAGCTATAAACGCCTCCTGGCGCCGGCGATGGAGCGGGAACTGCGCAACGAGTTGACCGAGAAGGCGGAAGAGCAGGCCATGAAGGTCTTTCAGGCCAATTTGAAAAACCTGCTCATGCAGCCCCCCATCGGCCGCCGCCGCGTCCTCGGCATCGACCCTGGCTTCCGCACCGGCTGTAAGTGGGCAGCCTTGACAGAGACGGGCAGCCTGCTGGAAGTGGGCGTCATCTATCCCCATGAGCCCCAGAAACGATGGGAGGAAGCAAAGGGCAATCTCTGTCAAATCGTCAAAAAACACGGCATCGAGTTGATCGCCATCGGCAACGGCACAGCCAGCCGCGAGACAGAGGCGCTGGTGGCCGAAGCGATCGGAGAGATGGAGCAGGCGGTCCAGTTTATCATCGTGAGCGAGGCCGGCGCCTCCGTCTACTCAGCATCCCCTCTGGCGGGCGAGGAGTTTCCCCATTTCGACCTGTCCCTGCGCAGCGCCATCTCCATCGGCCGCCGTCTCCAAGATCCGCTGGCCGAACTGGTCAAAATCGAGCCGAAAGCCCTCGGCGTCGGCCAGTACCAGCACGACATGAACCAGAAGCGCTTGGAAGAGACGCTGGGTGATGTCGTCGAGTCCTGCGTCAATACAGTCGGCGTCGACCTGAACACTGCATCTGCGTCGCTGCTTCGCTATGTGGCCGGTATCTCGTCCCAGGTGGCCAAGAACATCGTCGCCTACCGGGAAGAAAAGGGGCCCTTTCGCAAACGGTCGGAATTGAAAAAGGTGAGCCGCCTTGGTCCGCAGGCCTTTGTCCAGTGCGCCGGCTTCGTGCGCATCCCCGACGGGGACAACCCCCTCGACAACACGCCTGTCCACCCTGAATCCTATGACGGCGCTCTGCGTTTGTTGAAGGTGCTCGGCTTCGGCCCCGCCGATATCGGCGGTCCCCGCCACAACGAGCTGAAGGCGGCCCTGGCTAAGGTGGACGTGGCGAAGATGGCGGAAGCGACCGGCCTCGGTGTTCCCACCTTGAAGGACATCATCGAGGCCTTGATGAAGCCGGGACGCGACCCTCGGGAGGACTTGCCCAAGCCGCGCTTCTCTTCTGCGGTGCTCTCCCTTGATAACCTGAAGGAAGGTATGGTTCTGCAAGGGACGGTGCGCAATGTGGTCGACTTCGGCGCTTTTGTCGACATCGGAATCAAGCATGACGGCCTCGTCCACGTGTCCCAACTGGCCGACAAGTTCGTCCGCCACCCCATGGAGGTTGTCGCTGTCGGGGACATCGTCACCGTGGCCGTCCTCTCGGTGGACCGGCAGCGGGAGCGGGTCGGATTGACCATGCGGGGCGTGCCGCAGACAAGTCAATGAAACAGGCCGGCGCAAGTCCCGTTAAAACAAAACCCTGACCGCTCAAGCTGCCGGTCAGGGTTGTTTGCGTCCTGATTGTGAACCTAATAAAAATATACGGTTGACATAAAAGATGGTAGTCAGTACAGTATATTTGTCAACCAATATACATAAAGAAAGTCGACAAAAAGGAGGCAATCATGGTGGGTTGGACACCGCGAGAGATGGCGCAGGTGGCGCTCTTTGCCGCATTGACGGCGGCAGGCGCCTTCATCAAGGTTCCTGTGCCTTTTGTTCCCTTTACCTTGCAGTACCTGTTCGTCGCCATGGCTGGTATCGTTCTGGGCAGCCGTATGGGCCTGGCCAGCCAGTTGGTCTACATCGGTATCGGCCTCATCGGCCTGCCCGTCTTTGCTGAAGGGGGAGGGCCGGGGTATGTGCTCAAGCCGACTTTCGGATATCTGATCGGCTTTGCCCTGGGCGCCTGGCTTATCGGTCGATTGACGGAGAGGCAGGAAAAGGCAAGCATTCTCCCCTTCTTTGGGGCGGCTATGGCCGGGCTGGCCGTCATCTACGGCATCGGCGCCCTCTACCTCTACGGGATCATGAACCTGGTCCTTGCCAAGTCGATCACCCTTTGGAACACCCTGTTGTACGGCATCTTGCTCCCTTTGCCGGGAGACATCCTGCTGAGCGGCGCAGCGGCTTATATCGGGGTCAAGCTGTGGGTCTTGCGGGGAACAAGGGGAAAGGCCCTTTTTGTGGAGGAAGGCGTCAAGGAAGAGGCGCAGGCGTAATAGAAGCGCAAACGATGGCGAAGAGAAGCGCAAACGATGGCAAAGAGAAGTGCAAGTGACGGCGTAAAGACAGGCAAGTGGTGAGGAAAGCAGGGATGGATGTTGCATGGGGGCATCTTTGTCACCGGTACGGATACTGGTGTGGGAAAGACAGTCGTCACTGCGGCGCTTTGCAAGGTGATGACTGCTGTCAAAATCAGGGCTGTTCCCTTTAAGCCGGTGCAGACAGGCGCGCCGCTGACTGAGGGGGGCTTTTTTCGGGAAGACCTGGCCTTTTATCGCCGCAACCTGGAGATCGACTTGCCTGATGATTGGCTGAGTCCGGTCTGTTATGAAGCGCCGCTGGCTCCCGCCGTTGCGGCAGCGTTGTCCGACCAGCCTGTAGACCTTGACGTACTCGATCAATTCCTTTGGCGGCTGGCAAACAGGTGCGATATGGTGCTTGTCGAAGGTGCCGGCGGTTTGGCCGTGCCCCTCACGACGCCGGACTTTACCATGGCCGATTTGGCTTGCCGGTGGAGGCTGCCCCTGCTCATCGTCGGGCGGGCGGGGCTGGGCACGATCAACCATACCGTCCTGACGGTCCGCTATGCGCGGGAAAAGGGGATTCCCCTTCTGGGGATCATCCTGAACGGCGCGTCGGTGACACCGGACCTGGCCGAGCAGACCAGCCCGGAGATGATCCGTCGCATGACGGGGATACCCATCCTCGCCAGGCTGCCCCATATGGGCGATATCAGCCAGGCCGGTCTCTTTGCAGAGTACTGCCGCCTTCTGGCGGCGCAGTTGGATATCCACAAGCTTACAGAGGAGGCCGCACGGCATGCAATCGATAGACCTTGAAAAAATCCCAGCCAACACAGGTTGCGAAGACCTTCAGGAGTTGGACAAAAGGTACCTATGGCACCCCTTTACCCAAATGCGCGAGTACTGTCGGGAAGACAACCTGATCATCGAGCGCGGCGAGGGCAGCTACCTTTTTGACACGCAAGGCCGCAAGTACCTGGACGGCATCTCATCGCTCTGGGTGACAGTCCACGGTCACAACCGCAAAGAGATCAACGAGGCGATCCGCAGCCAGGCGGAGCAGGTGTCTCACTCGACCCTGCTGGGCCTATCCAACGTCCCGGCCACCCGACTGGCGAAGGAACTGGTCCGGATCACCCCCGAGGGCCTCAGCCGGGTCTTTTACTCTGATTCTGGAGCCACGTCGGTGGAGATCGCCTTGAAAATGGCCTTTCAGTACTGGCAGCAGCAGCCGGATACAAGGAAGCGGGGCAAACAGCGGTTTTTAACGTTCAGCGGGGCCTATCACGGCGATACCATCGGCTCCGTCAGCCTCGGCGGCATGGATCTCTTCCATTCGCTGTACCGGCCCTTGCTGTTTCAGAGCCTGAAAGCGCCTGCCCCTTATTGTTACCGCTGCCCCATGGGCCGGGAAGCAGGGGAATGCGGCTTTGCCTGTCTGGAGGAATTTGACCGCCTCATCAGCGCCCACAAGGACGAACTGGCCGCTGTCGTCATCGAGCCTTTGGTCCAGGGGGCGGCCGGCATCATCACCGCCCCGCCGGGATACCTTCGCGCCGTGCGCGAACGCTGCACCGAATGCGATGTCCTCCTGATCGCCGATGAAGTGGCTGTCGGCTTCGGCCGCACGGGAAGCCTTTTCGCCTGTGAACAGGAGGGGGTCTCACCGGATCTGATGTGCCTGGCGAAGGGCATCACCGGCGGCTACCTCCCTCTGGCAGCCACGCTGGCTACGGAAAAGATCTATGAAGCCTTCTTGGGCGAGTACAGCGAATACAAGACCTTCTTTCACGGTCACAGCTACACGGGCAACCCGCTGGCCTGCGCCGCCGCCCTGGCCAACCTCGAGATCTTCGAGCGGGATTGTGTGATCGAAGGGCTGCAAGGTAAGATCGAGCGGCTCCGTCAGGGGCTGGAACACTTTCATGCTCTCCCCCATGTGGGCGATGTGCGCCAGCGGGGGTTCATGATCGGCATCGAACTGGTGAAGGACAAGGCGACCAAGGAACCCTTCGCGCCGGCGCTGCGGATGGGGCACCGGGTGATCCTGGAGGCGCGCAGGCGTGGCGTCATCCTGCGACCCCTTGGCGACGTGCTCGTCCTGATGCCGATCTTGGGCATGAGCGACAGCGAACTGGATCAGTTGCTGCAAGTGACCTATGAATCGATTGGCGCTGTCATGTCCGAAATGACGGTATGAAAAGCCGCAGAAGCTTCCGAGAAGATTCAGGAAGCGACATAGCGCGGCGAACTGGATGATCTGCACAAACGCCCATCCGGATGACGGCGGAGGGGGGCATAAAAAGTGAAAAACCCCTTCAGGATCAGCGATCCTGCGGAGGGGTTTTTTCATTGAGCGACCTGCTATTTCATGACCAGCTTCTCAATCGTCACATCGACGGCCAACACGGAGATACCCATATTCTCCAGGATGTCGAAAGCGAGGCGCTGCACCTTGCGACCCAGCACATGGAGGGGCTGCCCGTAGACGGCGGTGATGGGGAGGCGGACGGTGACGCCGTCGTCGCCATGGCTGATGCTGATGCTGCCCACATCGGCCACGCCGGGCACTTCCTGCACCTGGTGGGTGATGCCGGCGACGATGGCCGGGGTGGAGATGGACAGGTTGCCCAAGGAGGTGAAGGTGGGGCGGACGACAGACTGTTCGGCCCAGGTCTTGCGCTCGGAGCCTTTCTTCTGGAAGAAGACCTTCACCGGGTTGATCAGAGCGTCGGTCCAATTCCGGGTCACTTCCAGAGCGGGGGCGGGGACGACGTGGCGACCGTGATGGGCCCGGTTGTAGCGGGCTTTGCGGATCTCATTGGAGGAAGCGATGTCGTGGATGTAGATGATCTTCTCAATCGCCGGCAGTTTCAGGCGGGCGGCGATCTTTTCTACCATTCCTTCGGAAGTGCCCAGGATCAGGACCCCCTTTGGCGCGCAACGCAACAGCGCCTGCACCGCTTCGTCCCGGTGTTCCTGCTCCTGAAAAAGAGCGGTTTTAATGGCGCCCAGGCGGGTGGACGACCGTTTGGCCGTCGTGCCGGCGAGGATGCGGTTTTCTTCAATGATCAGGCCGTCGTCGATGATCACCTGACAGTGGAGTTCGGCGGCGAGCCGGATGGCCCGGTGGCTTTTGCCGGTGCCGCTGGGACCCACCAAGGCGTATACGCGCATTGTCTTCCCTCGTCTATGATGGTTTTTCTTTCCCTTAACATTTTACCACGGATGGGTATGACAGCAAAGGCGTACCCTTTTTCCTGATCGAATGAGACAGGGTTGTCGCTGACTGTGCCAGGACGGTATAGAAAAAAACAATGAACATTTTAAACCAAAAGAAGGAAAATAATAGAAAATAGAGAATAGATTGGTAGATTTATCAGAGAGGAGGAGATTCCATTGGGCTAAGCAGGCTGGTGTCTGTCCGCTTGCCCGCGCCTTGGTGGACATCGGTTCTGCTGCAACGGAGGGGAATGACGGGAGGCTACGGTGGATCCGGTGAAAACGAGTGAGTCCCCAGTCGAATGAAGGGCTGCACGCATGACCCGGGATTGCGTTCAAGTTGGGCCGCTTCGACGGCGGGAATGGCGGGAAGTCTGGGGCAGACGCCCAGGGGCCTCCGGGGAAACCGGGGGAGGTGGGAATCAAGTAGCCGGTCGGCTCCGTTCCAGCGGTCTCATCGGCGTTTTCGGACCGCTTCAGAGCGGGACCCCGCGCCAGCGGGAGTGGGAGACGGCGGAAACGTAGCCCCGATAGGCCATGGACGGCGGGGTGATGGAATGTGGACCGAGGAACGAGCGCCCAAGAGTGAGGACAAGGCAGCCGGACCGGAGCAAAAGAGGTGGCGCATTTGAAGAATGACGGATGACCTGCTTTCTGCCCCGCCCAGCAGCGATACCCCGGCAGTCGCGTTCCCCAGCGGAACGACGCCCCGCAGGGGGAAGGCCGGTCTATCTTTGACAACTGAATGCACGCGGTCGGTAGCCAGCGTGAATGAAGGTGGAAAGGGTCAGGACCGGAGGCAAGGCATGCTCCGGTCTTTGTTTTTCATCAAGCTTCCGTACGCCTGGCAAGGGCAGGGACAAAGGAAAGGGGGAAGGGCAAGGGGTTTAAAAAGCAAAGAAGTTATAAAAAAGTTATAAAAAAGCAAAAAACCCGCGCCGCAAACGGCACGGGTCAATTCGCTAAGTGGTGGAGGGGGTAGGATTCGAACCTACGAAGTCGTCAGACGGCAGATTTACAGTCTGCTCCCTTTAGCCACTCGGGAACCCCTCCAGACACATGGTCGGAGCGACACGATTTGAACGTGCGGCCTCTACCACCCCAAGGTAGCGCTCTACCAAACTGAGCTACGCCCCGAAGACAAATGTTAGTATAACCGGGAAGTTCCTTCTCGTCAATAGGGGATTCATTGGGAATAGCGGGCCGGTCGTCGCATATATTCCTGTAGGCGCGCTTCTCGATACCCGGCGCGCCGGGGGGAGAGGGACTTCAATGGAACGGGCAATGATCACAGGTATCTCAGACACAACGAATGTTAGAGGAATTGCAGATTCACTCAACATGCACAAAGCAACTGAACCGAAGGTTGTGGCGGATCGAACAGAGGCGGCTGGAGAGGCTCACGCGGAGCATTGGTCTGTCATAGCGGTGGAAGTAATCGGACTCAAAGGGCAGGTCAAAGAACTGGAAGCCCGCGTGGTCAGCATCGAGAAGCAACTGGAAATCTTGGCGCGCCACTTGGCCTATATAACTAGCGATCCATTCCCCCTACGGTGAGGGTTTCATGGTTATCTGAGCAGTATTGAAAAAACGCCTGCATGAACAGGCGTTTTACCTCTTAACGATGGCAATATTATCATTTTTTGTCGTTACAGTCAATTATAAGTTAGTCTTTACAAATTCACTTTACCATAGTAGGATTGAATTGGGAGGTATGCTAAATGGAGTTAAAAAAAGGCTTTTTAGGGTACACATCGGTTGGTGTTGCTACATTACTTGGGTTACTCATCTTAAATTTCTTTATTCAGCCTGTTTCATTGAGTCTCACGTCATTTCTTCGATGGGCAGTTTTCTTTCCCATGATTTTAGGTCCGATCGGATTTGTTGTTGGTTATCTGGGATACCGTAATAGCAAGGATAAGTACGCGAAATGGGGCATGATTTCCAACGCAGCACTTTTCCTTTTTTCACACTTCTATTGGGCTGTTGGAACCTTATTATTTGGTCCTTAATCGGGTTAGGAATTCATAAATGAAAAAAGAAAAGCAGGGCCAAATGCCCTGCTAGAGGCTGCTGTTAAGAAACAGCAGTCTTTTTGTCTTTTATTGTCCCACTTTCTTCACAGTTGCCGCTGTCTCGGAGCAGACTTGGGGAGAAGAGTAGTGTCCGCTTGGGCGGCCTTTTGCGTCATCAGGCTGACGGCGACGAGGACGACGGCGCTGACGGGCAGGCTGATCACCATAGGGTCGATGTAGGTCCAGGGCGCCGCCGCCAGGGTTTTGGCGCCGAAGAGCTGTTGGCAGACGCCGAAGATGGCCGCTTCTTTTTCATGGACGAAGAGGACGAGGACGAGGTAGGTGACGGTGGCCGAGATCATGCTCCAGGTCGCCCCGGCCGGCGTCACCTTCGGCCAGTAGAGGGCGGCCGTGTACATGGGTAAAAAGGCGGATGCGCACATGCCGAAGAAAAGGGCCGTGGCGATGGCGATGATGCTCGGCGGAAGCTGGAGCGCCAGCAACAGGGTGAGGGTGAAGCCGATGACGGTGCCGACGCGCGCCCAGAGGAGGGTTTTTTGATCGCCCTTTTTGGCCTTCGGGTTGAGGTCATAGGTGAGCGACGTGGCGATGAGGTGGAACTGGCCGCTCAGGGTGGACATGGCCGCCGCCATGAGCGAGAGCAGGAAGAGGTACATGATCCACTCGGGCATGGCCTGGGTGATGAAGAGGGGGATGATCTTGTCAACGTTCGGCGCTGCGCCGCCCACGGCTGTGGCCGCCAGGGCGAGTTTGCCCGATTGCTCCATGAAGTAGACATTGGAGAGGGCGCCGACGGTGAAGGCCGTGCCGGTCATGAAGAGGATGAAGACGCCGCCGACGCTCAAAGCGCGGTAAATCTCTTTTTTGCCGGAGACGGTCATGTAGCGGACGGCCAACTGGGGCTGGGCCAGGACGCCGATGCCGACGCCGAGGACGAGGGTGGAGACGACGAACCACCAGATCTCGGAACCGAACCGGGGCATGGCCGTCCAGCCCAGGTGGCCTTTCGCCGCCAGGGCCTGGGGTACCAGGTCTTTGAGGGCGCTCAGCTTTTCATGGGCCGTCACGACGCCGCCCAGCTTGTCGTAGGTGAGGTAGAGTAAGACACCCATGCCGATGAACATGATGGAACTCTGTAGGGCGTCGTTGTAGATGACCCCCCGCAGGCCGCCGAAGAAGACGTAGGCCAGGACGATGACGGCGAAGATGATCATGGAGGTGGTGTAGTTGAGCTGCATGGCCTCTTCCATGTAGCGGGCGCCGCCGATCATGACGGCCGCCGCGTAGAGGGGCATGGAGAGGGCGATGACGCCGGCCGAGAAGTTGCGGATGAAGGGCGATGAGAAGCGGGCGCCGAGAAACTCGGGGAAGGTGTGCACGCCCAGTTGGTGGGCCAGCTTGCGCGTCTTGACGCCATAGAAGACGAAGGCGATGAAGATGCCCACGAAGATGTTGAAGACGGTGAGCCACAACAGGCTCATGCCGTAGACGCCGGCGGCGCCGCCGAAACCGACGATGGCCGAGGTGGAGATGAAGGTGGAGCCGTAGGCCAAGGCCATCAGAAAGGGATGGATATTGCCGCCGGCGATGAGGTAGTCCTTCGACGAGCGCGTGTGCCGGTAGCCCAGATAGCCGAGGAGCACCGTGGCGCCGAGATAAAAGGCCAACATGATGTAAAGGAGACCGTGTTCCACTTTGCCATCCCTCCCGTTTGTGCTTGTGTGAAATCCGATGATCGGTCAAATCAAAAGATTAGTGCGATCGATGTTTTCTGAATCTTCCGAGAATGATCGGCCCTTTTTTGGCGCATTCGCTGAACGCTCTCGTTCAGGAGCAGCGATCGCGCCTTATTCTCCTTGGTGCTGGCCCCAGTAGGCGTAGCCGACACAGAGCAGCGTCGAGGCGATACAGAGCAGGTAGGCGCCTGCAATCCAGGGATCGTGCAGTCCGAGCATCTTGTTTTCCACCTCCTTTGCGCTGTTAATTTTTATTAAAATCAGTGACAGGTTGCAACGAAATAAGTTGAAACAGACCCCGTTAAAACAGTAACAGGACAAAATAAAAAATCCCGTCCCTTGTCTGGCGACAAGGGACGGGATCATCACCCGCGGTACCACCCTCATTGGCTCTTCGGGACTGCGCCCAACAAGCCCTCCTTCATTAAGGTACGGGCCAAGGCATAGCGCCTCACCGATACCCCCTTCCCCATAACGGTGGAAGATCCGGCCTCACCTACCAACTCTCGCGCTGCCGATGCGTTCGGAGGGAGAGTCTTCAGCGGGCAACTCCAAGGTGAACTTCGCCTTATCGCTTGCAGACCGGGCTTTCACCTGTCCCCGGCTCTCTGGGCTGAAGCCATAAGGGTACTTTACCTTTTCATCGTTTTTCCATTAAGAACCTGATTCAATTGGATTGGCGTTATTCTAGCATGAGAAGGGCTGTCCTGGCAATGGGGGGAATAGAAATTTTTTCGGGCAGGCTGGCGCGCTTCCCCGATAATGATCCAATGGAGTGGTCGGCAACCGCATTCTAGCAACGCTCTGTTGACAGTGCAGGGCTTTCCTTTGACCATTGATAATAGTGGGAAAGAGGTATTGCTTTCAGTCGTTCTGTGGCGCGCGCTTTTCTCAAGGCCTCCGTCGAGCTTTTTGCCTGGATCAAGACCAAGGCATTTTTCGGGTAGATGTTCAACTCGAGATAATCCCGGCGCGTCCGTCGAATGTCACTTTCCGATGGTCCGAAGTCGAGTATCGAATACATGCCTGGTTCACTCGAGGAGCGCAACAGAAGCCAATGATGCACCGTTTGGTTCATTCTTTATGCACTCCCTTAAAATGTAATCAATCCTTTCACAAGTGATTATATACCAAGGTTAAAGGGTTTTACGTTAAGGTTGTTAAATGCAGTTTTAAGTATTTTTTGCATATAAAGTAAAATCTCAATGCATTTTTGTGCTAATTTCTTTTTTCGCTTACTTAGGCAGCATCTTTAGAAGATTTTCAGAAACATCATTTAATGATTTGTCACATGGGAGCGCGAGCCCCCTGACCTGCGACTGTTGCAATCGGCCTGGGGGGAGCTGATCGCTGTAATGAAAGCGGTCCGTCCGATGGTCCAACCGGAGTACAGGACGAACATAACCGGGACGACCCTTGAATACAGTAGTGTGCGGAACTTTTTTGTCGTCCAGGGCCGCCGGCAGATCGAGATCTTTCGGAGGCGATGGCGCTGGCCTTCGGTTTTTCGGTGGTCATCGGCAATTTCCTCGGCTTCTATCCCGCCAACCGGGCCTCGCCTCGGAGCCGAACGAATGAGCGAGAGCGAGGTGTTGTTGTGAACCCTCGGCGCAAATCGCTTTTGATGATCACCCTGACGGCCGCTGCCATGACGATTGCGGCCCTGGTTGGGGTGTTTCTTTTTCCCCGTGGGGGTTTTCTCAGCAGATTGCTGGATGGTCGCGAATGGGTGGCTGCCCTTTTGGCCCTCTTTTTGGTGATCGGCTTCTGGGCGACTCGAAAAAAGAGCGGTTTTGACGGTGAGGAGGATGGTCACGACGAGGGAGACCTTGAGGCACTGCGCTGGGACATCCGGGATGAGAAGAACAATCGGGACGGGGAGCGCAGGTGGGATGATGAGCAGGAGGAAGGAGCGGGAGGCAAGGGAGATGACGAGGAGGCTGGGCCTGAACGCCCGGTTACTCTCCATGACAAGGGCGGTCTTATGTTCGATGTACGGCCATGCCCCGGCCAATGCTCCGCACCTGCCCGACTGCTCGACGAACTGGTTCCCCCCCTCAACCACTCCCTCGGCGTCATCCGTTGCGCCGTCCAGGTGTTAGAAGAGGAGTTTGGTTACCGCACCGACATCATTCTCCACACGCGGATCATCGCCGTCGAGGCGCAGCGCCAGCAGCAGTACCTCCGGGAGGCCATCGGGCTGTTGCAGGTCGACGGGACCCCTCCAGATTGGCTGGACCTTTCCGTCCTGGTCGACGGGGTGCTGGAACGGTTCCGCAAACGCCTTCCGGGTTATGCTGTGAGCCAAGAAGTCTTCCGACAGCAGGTGCCGCTCAAGGTCTGGGCAGAGGGGGAACGCCTGGCTGAGGCGATATGCCGGCTTTTGGTGGGACTTTGCCGTCCCGATGTAACAGGACAGCTCCATGTTCGGATCAACGTGGCGCCTGAAAAAACAGTCCCTGCAGTCGAAGCAGATGGCGCCTATAAAAGGAACGATGAGAACATGGTAAAAGGCAACGGTGGAGAAATCGGGTGCACCCTCGAATGTCACCTGCGAGGGGCGAGGGAATTGACGGCATCTCCGGAGGGACATCTGGCTCGCCTGGCCATCGAGGCGCAAGGAGGCAGGGTCGTCATCACCCCCGGCGCTACCGGAGAGGTACAGGTGGTGTTGCGGATGCCCCCGGTCTTTACAGCAGCGGAGCCGGAACGTTTTCTGCGAGACAAAGGGTTCTTGCTTCGTCCTGCGCCTGCTGCCCCCGCCCAAAACGGCACTGGAGATGAGGAGCTGGAGAGTTCTCACCGAGGGAGCGCCATCGAATCGAAAAAGAATGAGATGGATAGCGTCCGGCCCTTGTACGCCGGCGCAAGGGAATGATCAAGACAGGTAGACGGCCAGTCGTTTCAGTCGAAACAGCCAAGGACTGTAAATTAGCCGAAAAGGCGGCGGGAGGGGAAGGTGCCGATGCAAGGCGTCTTGTTGCTGCTCAGTCCCGAGGAGCACCTGCGGTGGGTCTTGGCGCGGGGACTGAGCCGAGTCGGCTACAGGGTCATCTCGGTGCAGAACGGGAATGAGGCGGTGCAGCAGTTGGAAAGGGAAGCGGTGAACCTGGTGATCGTCGACCTGGACGGACCGGGGTCGGAAGGCATGCCGGTCTTGCACCGCCTGCTCGGCGTCCGTTCTAATGTGCCCTTCCTCGTCCTTACTGGTCAGGCATCGGCCGAGACGGCCTTGGAAGCGCAGCGCTTGGGGGCGCGCGATTACCTGCAAAAGCCATTTAGCCTCGACGAACTCCGCTTAGCCTTGGAAAAGGCGCTCGAAATAGAGTCTTTGCGGCAGGAGGTGCGTTTCCTGCGCCTGGAAGCAGCCGGGAGGCGGGAGAACGTGGAGTTGATCGGCGTCAGCCCGGCCATGCGCGCCATCCGGGAACTCATCGCTCAGGTGGCTGACGCCCGGGCACCTGTCACCGTGGTGGGCGAGGCGGGAACGGGAAAGGAGGTTGTCGCCCGGGCGATCCATCACCAAAGCCGCCGTCGCGAATACCCCTTTGTCGTCTTCCCCTGCGCAGCCATCCCGCCCAACCTGCTCGAAAGCGAGCTGTTTGGCTGGGAACCGCCCGGTCCTGCGAAGGCGGGTAATGAAGCGAAGGTTCGGTCGGGACGGTTGGAACTGGCCCACCGGGGGACTCTCTTGATCCGGGATATTGAACTGTTACCCCTTGATCTGCAGGTGAGGCTGTGCCGTGTGCTGGAAGACGGTGCTTTCACCCGGATCGGCGGGACAAGACAGTTGGCTGTCGATGTGCGTGTGATCGTCGCCTCCAGCCGGAGCTTGGCCGATGCCGTACGGGAGGGACGGATGCGGGAGGATCTCTACTACCGGCTCAATGTGATCCCGATCCATCTGCCGCCTTTATCGGTGCGCAAAGAGGACATCGCCGACTTGGCCCGGCATTTTTTGTGCCGTTATGAACCGCGCGGTCGGATCCGGGGATTTACAGCCGACGCCGTCCACATCCTGACCGGCTATGCCTGGCCGGGCAACGTGCGGGAATTGGCCAACCGGATCGAGCGGGCGGTCATCATCACCCGTGGGGAGTGGATCACCGCTGCCGAATTGACTGCTGTCGATCCACCGTGCATCGGTCAAAAAGAAACGGGATTGAACACATCTTCGGCGAACGGCGCGGCTGCCTCCACAAGGAGAGGCGATCAGAACCGGCGGTCCGGCGAAGTGGTTACTCAGGTCGGCGCGGTGCCACACGAGCAAGGGGACATCGCTGTCTCATCAGTGACGCGGGATGGCACTCCCCTGCTGTCTAAGCAAGACAGCGGCACCGCACAGCGGAGGTCAGATAAGGCCAATTTGCCAGCGCAGGAGAGACCGGGCGAGACAGTGGTGCTCAACCAGGGCAAGGAGCTGTTGTTGTATACCTCCCGCCGCCGCAGGCGGGTCGAGACGGGAGCGGGGGAGGACCAACCATCATCTGCCGCGGAGCGGGAGAAGATTGCCGAAGGGGATGGAACAAAGGCCGGGTCTGGAAGAAGGACGCCCCATGAACGCTGTCTTCAGAGCGACGGCGTTACCCTGACGATCGCCGGCCCTTTCTCCTTGGAAAACGTGGAAAAGAAAATCATCGAGTCTGCCCTTCAGGAGACGGGCGGCGACTTGGTGGAAACAGCGCGGATGCTGGGGTTGAACCGGCCTGCCCTTTCTGCGCGGATGCAAAAACATCATATCTCCCTCACGCCCTTTCGCTCTGGTGAGCGGTAAACAGGCTGCTGTTCATGAGATCACCGGCTCAGCCGTCTTCCGATAAGAAATGGGGAGTCCCATGAAGCCCCCCTATGGGGAAGAGCGAAAGACTTCGCCATAATCGGTCGCTTCGGCCAAGGCGGCCTCTTCCGCCTGAATGCGCACCGACAGCAGGTAGAGATTGACGATGGAAATCACAGCCGCCGTTATCCATGCGCCGAACAGGAGGGGGATGCAGAGCAGTTCCGTAACGACGGCCAGGTAGTTGGGATGACGGAAAAATCGGTAGGGACCACGTCGGATGGCATTGGCGCCGGGGAGGACAAAGATGCGCGTGTTCCAGAAATGACCCAGGCTGGTCATGCACCAGTAGCGAAGCCCCTGGGCGATGAGGAAGGCCGCCGCCGGCGCCATCCACCACTGAGGCGGCTTTCGGCCCAGCACGAGCACTTCCGTCATTAAGGCGGCAAAGAAGCAGACATGTAAGGCCACCAGGTATCGATAGTGCGCATGCCCCACCTCGACGGCTCCTTTGGCGGTCATGCGGCGGGCGTTTCGCCGGGCGATGGCCAGTTCGACCACCCGCTGGGCCAGCACGAACGAGAACAAGGCGAAGAAGACGAGCAACGTCATGCCTCCTTCAGGCTTTCCTCTGGTCAGCGAAGGGCAGGATCTGCAAAAGAGCAGCGTTCACCAACGCAAGAGCGCCAGTTCCGAACAAAAGCCCGGCCCCAGTGCAGTCATCAATGCGTATTCGCCTCTGCAAATACCGCCGCCGCCGTGATTTCCACAACTGTCGCCGCCGCAATTTTCGGCGGACCGTTCTTCCATCGCCCTTTCCAGAACAAAGAGGATTGTCGCCGACGACATGTTGCCATACTCGCGCAGCACCTGGCGGCTCAGGCGCGTCTGTTCCGATGAGAGGCCGAGGCATTCTTCATAGGCGCTGATCACTTTAGCGCCGCCGGGGTGGGCGATCAGGCGGTCGATGGCCGAACGCTCCAGCCCCTGTTCCCGGAGAAAGGCGTCCACCGCCGGCGGGATGTGGCGCAATACAAAGGCAGGGATGTCTCGCGAGAAGATCACCTTCAAGCCCTCGTCTTGCACGTCCCAGCCCATGATGTCGAGGGTGTCGGGCCAACAGGTTGTCTGGGAAGCGATGATCTGGGGAGAAAGGGCAGGACTTGGAGAAGCGCCATCGCTGGCGGCGGTCTGTCCGTCCTCTACGATCACAGCGGCAGCAGCCCCGTCGCCGAAGAGGGAGGTGGCGATCAGGTTCCCTTTCGAGCGATCGCCCCAGAGGAAGGTAAGGCCGCACAATTCCAGGGTGAGGAGCAGTACGGGGCGGCCCGGACGGGCGATGGCCAGCTCGGCGGCCCGGGCCACGCCTGCGCAGCCGCCTGCGCAGCCTAACCCCCACAAGGGGAGGCGGCGCAAGGATGGTTTCATCGCAAGCTTGTTGGCGATGCGCACATCGATCGTCGGGGTGGCGATCCCCGTAGAGGAAACAAAGAGAAAGCAATCCACATCTTCTGGCGCGAGACCGGCGTTGTTGAGGCATTGCGTGACGGCGCGAACACCCAGGTCGACGGCGTTTTCGATGTAGAGGCTGTTTTTCTCGGCGAAGCTGTGGTTTTGCTGAAACCAGTCCATGGGAACGCAGAAGTGGCGCTTGTCGATCTGCGCGTTTTGAAAGATCGGCAGCAGTCGTTCTAGGTCGCGGAAAGAGGCGGAGAACATCTGCTGCACGGCATGGCAGATATCTTCTTGGTAAAAGACGTGGTCCGGCACGGCGGATGCGATGGAGACGATTCTCGGCACGGACGCTCCCTCCTCGATTCCTCCCTCTACAGCGATGCTAGTGTTGCCGCGCCGTCGCGGGAAAAGTCGTTATCGAGGCAAAAAAATAAACGGCCGGAGGTGTAGACCTCCGGCCGTTTTAGAAAAAAGAGTATGGCTGTAATCGAGATTCTGTCCCCGGCTTACGCCGTTGGATAGTCATTTGTCTAAGGAAGCTGCTCCCTAGGGCCTGACTTCCTTCCCGCCGCAGCGGGTGCCCCTACCCGCGGCTGGACGCCGCCTATTTGGGTTGCACGCTGGTGGAGTTTACCCTTGCACTTCCCCGTCGCCGGGGAACATCGTTTCTGTGGCACTTTATGGCGACTCGCTTCTCCGAAGAGACGCTTTTGCCGTCGTCAGGTCGCCCTGCCCTGGCTTGCGCCAGGCACCATACTCCGCGACCGCCGAAGCGGTCGTGGGCGTGTCTCGAATTTCCTCGATCCCTGCGAAGCAGAAACCGCGACTATCCACCATACTCTTTTTTGCTCTTCTGTTTTGGGCACCTCAAAAGATGCTTAATCAGTATAGGCGATTCGGCCGTTCAAAGCAAGAGGGGATAAATGGAAAAGAAAAACCTTTAGGCGCTCCGCAACACAAAGGTGACGATCTCAGAAGGACAACCCAAGCGGAAGGGCATCCAGTGACCGAGGCCGCTGTGGACGAAGAGCTTGTGCTCGTCATCGCCATACCAGCCGCGCATATAGGCCATGGCGAAGGGGAAGAGGGAGCGGTCGCCGATGCCCACCTGTCCGCCATGGGTGTGGCCGGCTAGGGAGAGGGCGACCCCCCTTTTTCGGGCTGCATTGAACCCGTCGGGGTGGTGAGTGAGCAGGATTTTCGGCACCTCTGCCGGCGCGCCGGACAGGGCCTTGTCGAGCATCCGTTCCGTAACGGCTGCCCGGTTGTCTTCGCCGCGGCCTGTGAAGGGGTAGTCGATGCCGAGCAGGCAGAGCGAGTTCTCAACGGTGGAGCAACTGTTGTCCAAGTGTCGGATCGAGCTGCTCCGGAAGGCGCCTCTCACTTTATCAAGGTCTCGGTAGTGCTCGTGGTTGCCGAGGCAGTAATAGCTGCCCAAGGTGGCGGAGACCTGTTCCGTTCGCCTGATTGCCTCGTGCAGGAGTGTCACGTCGTCTACATAGTCGCCGGTGATGGTCAAGATGTCCGGTTTTTGTTTCTCCACGAGTTCCAAGGCGTCATCGAGGCGGTCAAGCGGGAAGAAGGTACCCAGATGGACGTCGGAAATCTGGACGAGGCGGAGCCCGTCGAGGTGTGGAGAAAGACCGGGGATGGTCACAGGGTAGGTGCGGGTGACGACACGGTTGTCGCCGATGAGCACACCGTCGGCGGCGACCGTGAGGGCGAAGAAGGGGACGGCGGTGATGGCGCCTTGCAGCAGTTGTCGGCGCGTCACCTTCTCCGGCAGATGGACGTGGGATTGGGACTCCTGTTGGGCCTCCGCCTCCGGGGAACTTTGGAGGCGTTTGAAGATGAAGACGAGGGGAACAGCCAAGAGGAAGATGAGCTGGCCGATGTTCCAAGCGAAAGCGGGGTAATAGGCGATGCGCAACCAGGCCTCCTGGGTCTGGAAGCCTGTCGCCACGCTGTACAGGGGCGGCAGCGCTGAGAGGAAGGCGATGATCACGAAGGCGACTCGCCAGCGTCCCGGTCGGAAAAAGGGCATCCAGCGGACGAGAGCCATGTAGGAGAGGTAGTTGATGAGGAGGAAAAAGGCGATCGGCAGGAGGCGCATGATCGAAAATAGCGGAGATGGGTGCAACGAGAGATCCTCCTTCCGCCGGAGTAAGCATTTTATTGTTATGCTGCATTGCTGCTTTATTATATTAGCGCCTCTGCCGTTGGAACACAAACTCCCTTCGGGGCTGTGAAGGGCGTCCTCTGGACAAGAGAGGGATGGCGCGCTCCTAGAGGTGCTGCTGCGCCAAAATACGCTGCAAATCGCCGAGAGTGTGTACTTGCCGAAGTTTTTGCAGACGGACCAGCATGGCTGCAAACAGATCCGCCGTCATCTGCGCGTCGCCGAGGGCGCTGTGGCGGCGGCGGGGCGTGATCCCGTAGTCTGCGACCAGGGCGTCGAGGCTGTGTTCGGCGCGAAAAGGTTCCAAGACGCGCGATAGGGTGATCGTGTCGATGACAGGGTGATAGAGCTTCGTTCGGAGCGGGCGCAGGTACTTGTCGAGAAATCCCACATCGAAGGCGATCCCGTGGGCCACCAGGACGGCGCCGTCGATAAAATCCAGAAAGTCGTCAAGAACCGGATAGATGGTCGGTTGGGAAAAAACCATATCATCATCGATGCCGGTGATCTCTCGCGCCAGAACAGGGATAGGGCGATGGGGGTTGACGAGACGGTCAAAGACTCGCACCTTCCCGGTATCTTCGGTCCATTCCGCCCCTTCGCCACCAGGCGGCAGGGCTACGCCGCCGAGAGCGATCACATCGTCGTTAGGAACACTCAGTCCTGTTGTCTCAGTATCAAAGACGACGAAAGTGATGTCCCGGAGCAGTCGAAAGGGGCTATGGCGCCCCCGATTGCGACGACACTTTTCCACTAAGCGGGCGGACAGGGCCGGTTCGGGCATCCGCCCGGGGAAACCGCTGCGTTCAAGGCCGAAAAGATAGCGAAAAGTTTCAATCAAGGATGACACCTCCACCGGATCGAAAAAGCGCAATCGATGCGCCCGTCAGAGAACCCCTCCATCGGAAGCGAAATCCTTAATCATGGGAAGCCTCGCCAGGAGGCTAGGGCAGAGCAGGCCGGAAGGCCGATGTCCAAGCAAGGACCATAGAGCCGTTACAGGAAGCCCTCGACGCGAAAAGCCGAACCGGTCAGGCTTTGCAATCGAATGACGCCCTGAATCGCCTCTTTCAACGCCGCCTGCTCTCGCTTGGTCAACCGGTAGGGGTGGATGTAGTTGTCGGGGGAGCGCCCCTCTTGCAGCTTGCGTAGATTCTCTCGGAAGCGCATGCCCGTCAGGGTGTTATAGCTGAAACAAAACTGTTCGGCGTCATTGGCGTGAAAGACGCCTCGTTCTGCCAGGCGGTGGATCCGGGTGAGCGTGTTCGTCTCCGGAATCCCCTCGCGCAGGGCAAAGACGCGGACACAGTCGATCAGATGCACCAACAGGCTGCGCTTCAGATCGATTTCATCTTTGTGATCGCCGCTCTTTTCCGTGACAAAGGGTTTGAAGAAACCGAGGCTCACCTGGTGGCGCAGGTCATCCTTGGCTAGGTGGTGCAGACCGACGGGGAAGCGGCGGTAGGTCTGACAGACGGCGTCTCGCAGACGGCGGGCCAGCGTCTGGTCGCCGTAGAGGCCGCGGAAATCGAGGAAGATGGTCAACTGGCGCACATGATCGGGCACCGATTCCTCTACCCAGACGCCGAGGCGGTGCATCCATTCGCTGAAGGAATGGCACCAGCGGGGGTTGCCGGCCATGACCTGACCGGGACAGCGGGCGAAGCCGCAGGCCTCCAAGCCCTTGGTGACGAGCTCGCCCAGGTCGAGATAAAAGGCGCGCGCCGACTCCCGATCTTCCTCCGGCACGTCGGCAAAAACGATGGCATGGTCCTGATCTGTGCGCAGCGTCTGTTCGCGCCGCCCTCCCGATCCCATGGTCAGCCAGCAGAAAGGCGCCGGCGGCGTCAGCCGACGCTTGGCCAGCACATCGAGGGCCAGTTCGATGATGCGCACCGTCAGCCGGTCGTAGAGGACGGTGATGACCTCGGTGATCTCGGCTGGTTGCGCCTGTTCAGCCACCATGGCCGTGAGCAGCCGGTCGATCACCTTGGCCCTGGCCGCCAGTTCATCGACAGAGCGACAGTGCTCGATCCCGTCGACGATGGACAGGGCGCCGGCGTCGCGGTTGCGGATCAGGTCTGTCAGGGCGACGATGCCGAGCAGACGACCCTTGTCGACGACACCGACATAACGGACCGTCTCGCGGATCATGGTCAGCAATACCTGATAATAATAGGATTCGGGTGGCAGGGTGATAAACCGGCTGTTCATGGCCGATTTCAATGGAGGAAAAGCGAGGGGCCCGGTCGCGTCATCAGGGAACGGCGCAGCCAGCACATTATAGACAAGATCTCGTTCGGTGATGATGCCGATGGGGTGCTCCCCTTCAGTGACGACGAGGGAACCGACGCGCTTGTCGGCCATCAATCGGGCCGCTTTTGTCACCGGCTCGCTGGCGGCGATGGTGTATACCGGCGAGGACATCATGTCAACGGCGCGTTTGCGAAAGGGCCGCCCATCCATACCGGGCGCCTCCCCGGAGTGTTCGGCCACAATCTCGTCGATCATGGCCCGAAAACGGGAGGCGAAGAGTCGGGAGAAGTAGGCCGAGAAGGCGGCGTGCTTTTCCCAGAGCCGGTGTAGTTCGTCAAAGGGGATCGTCAGGCAGGTCATGTCATCGATCGCCTTGACGGTGGCAGGATATTTCTTCTCGACGATGCAGGTTTCCCCAAAGAACTCGCCGCCTTGGCGAAAGCCGATCACCGTCGACACCCCGGCGTCGTTTTGAATGATGATCTCTGCCATCCCGTCGAGCGCCAGGAAGAGGTGGGGGAAGGCCGGTTGGTTTTGCGAAAAAATAACCTCCCCTTTGGAAAAGCGAAGGGAAGTCATTTTCTCGGCCACGCTGCGCAAGGCCTCCTCGGGTAACTGATCAAAGGGGGCGATGGCGCGGATCTGCGCCAGGGGATCCATCATCGTCCTCGCTCCTTCCCGTGCGGCCCCTGAATCGGCTCGTAACAATATTTTAAATCGTCAGGGAAGGAAAAGACAACTGGTTTTTTGAAAATTCTATCAATTAGAGAGGTCTACAGGGAGCAGGCGGCGCAAAGCGGTCTTCATTTGAGCGAGCGATCTCATCAGCGATTTTATGTTCGAGAAATGAGAGATTTTATGTTCAAAATCGAAACATGAGAAAGGGCGAAAAAAAGCGATACCCTTCCCGGGGGGAAAGGTATCGTTTGTCCTTCCGTCAAGGTCCATCACTCTGTTTCCAACAGCGGAACGGCCCCCGGTTCCCGGTCCGGCGCGATGGAGCGTTTACGGGGGGCTTTCACGCCGGGGGCGATTTCCCCGGGGCGTCCGTACTTCTTGTAGAGCCTTTCCAGCGATTCCGGATCGAGATGATAGGTATGCATGCCTTTCGGTTTGTCCGCCATCATATCGCCTCCCTTTTATATTTTTTCCGCCGGCAGGGGCGGGCATTCAGCTGATGAGGCGGACGAGGGCGGAGGCGGCTCATTTTTCCGTACGATTTGATGCTCCAGCTGCCAGATTGCGTTATGCTCCTGGCGGCACCGCGGCGACAGACCGGATCACCCAGATGTGTTCTTTTCCGGCGCCTGCCGGTTGGGTCAGTTCGACAAGGAAATCCATCTTGCCGTGACGAACTCTCACCTTGGCCACCGGTTTGCCGACCGCCTCTGATTGGCTGATCAGGCTGAAACAGTCCTTTTCCGGCTCGAATCCGAGGGCGATCCCGTCGACGCGGGTCACTTCCAGCGGGTCAAGGCGCCACTGCTGGTGACCCTGCCGCACATCCTTTTCAATGTCGCCGATCTTCTCGGGCGGCGGGATCGGTCCCTGGCGGATGGTCAATTCGTCAAAAAAGGACAGGGGGCGGGAGATGTCCAGGTGACCGGCCAGGGTTTCGACCTTTTGGCCCTCCACGATGAGTTGAACCCCGGTGTAGCCGAGGGAGGAGAAGCTGTTGACGAGGGAGCCGATCAACAGGGCTTCCCCGGTGGAGCCTACGTTGCTCTGGCGGATCTCCTGAGAAAGGTTCACTTCCAACTGGGTGTCTTTGATGGTCACGCCGAGCAGGCGGGTCTTTGCCGGGATGAGCGTGGTCAGTTGGCCGTTCTGGGGACCGCCTTTCAGGAGTTCAAAGGTCTGGCGAACTTTTTCTTCGGCGCCGCCGTTCAGGGGTCGTTCTTCTTTGACCAAGCGTTGCAACTCCTGATCGGGGAAAAAGAGTCGAACCGTCGTTTCCGCAGCAGCGGTGACTGCTTTCCCTTGATCATCAGGGGCACTTTCAGCCGGGGGCGTTGCCCGGGATAGGCTGCAGCCGGACAAGGCGATGGCGGAGACGAGCGCAAGCAGAATGAACAAGAGGAGAGAACGGGAGAAAGGGGAACCGTAGGGGCGCTTCGTGAAGTTGTCCAAACAGCGAGGCCTCCTTCCGAGTTGATAATCCCTGAGACTGTCGGATGCTTGGCTGGATGATTCGTTGATATTTTCGCCAAACAAGGAAAGGAATCCTGCTGATGAAAAACCTGATGAACCAGTTATGGCAGATCTGCGCGGAAAAAAGCGGCAGAAGGAGCGGTTGATCGCCCCGTGGTCCCACAAACATATGGCCTGGGCCTGTGGGCTCGGAGAGTTTGGCCGGCACCAGATTTGTGCCTTTCCAAGGGCGAACCGAAAGATGTATAATAATCGGTGACAGGCAGACAAGGAGATGGGGGGAAGCGATATGTTTTTCGGCCGGAACCAAAGTAGCGGCCCTGTAACGATACCAGCCGGCATGTCCATCAACGTATCCGGCGAAGAGGCGAAGGTGGCGCAAAAGCTGCTTAACCTCAGCACGCGGGACTTGGCATTACTAGCGGAACTGCGCCCGTTGATCGAGCCGCGTCTCGACGAGGTGGCCAACAACTTCTATAAGCAGCTCCTTGCAATCCCTGAGTTGAAATCGTTCATCGAAACCCATTCGTCTGTCGATAAGTTGCGGGTAACCTTCAAAGGGTACTTGAAGAGCCTCTTCACCGACAAAGTGGATGACCGCTATATCGAAGAACGTCAAAAGATCGGTCATGTACATAATCGGATCAAATTGCCGGCTTACTGGTACACGGCTGCCTACCAGGCGCTCTTCAACGCCATCATTCCCATTTTGGAAGAGATGCGCGACAAGGGACGGGCGCTGGAAGTCAACACGGCGCTGCAGCGCCTGACCAACCTAGACCAGCAGACGGTCATGTCCGCCTACATCACCGATTACATGCAGGAGATCGACAAGAAGGCAGAGCTTGAAAATGCCCTCAACGAAATTCAACTCCTGCAAACCCGGGTCAACGACTCCAGCCAGACCTTGGCGGCCACCGCCGAAGAGACGGCAGCCTCGGCGGCCGAGATGGCCTCGGCGGCCCAACGCATCGCCCAAAACGCCATTCAGGCCACCCAGTTCGCCAGCCAGGTCAATCAGTTGGCCGAGAGCGGCGAGAAACGGATCCAGCAGACCGGCACGGCCATTGAAAACCTCAACGTCCTGATTCAGGGCATGCAGGACAAGATCAAGGCCCTCGACGAGAGCTCTGAGAAGATCGAGTCGATCGCCGGCGTCATCCAGGGCATCGCCACCCAGACGAACCTGCTCTCCCTGAATGCCGCCATTGAAGCCGCTCGGGCCGGCGAATCGGGCCGCGGCTTCACCGTCGTCGCTAACGAGGTGAAGAAGCTGGCCGGATTCTCGGAACAGTCGGTCCAGGAGATCGCCGAAATGATCCGGATCTCGCGCCAGCACACGCTCGAAGTCTCCCAAGCCATGGTCGATACGAGCAAGGCCATGGACGCTGCTTCCCAACAGGCGGCTGAGGTCGTTCGTAGCTTCGGCGAGATCATCAAGTCCATCGGCTACAACCAGGATAAGGTGAAACAGATCGCCACGGAGATCGAGAGCCTGACAACCACGTCCAAGCAGATCGAGGAAGCCTCTGATGAAGTGGCCCGGTCTGCCGAGGCGCTGTCCGTCATGGCCATCAATCGCTGATCAAGCCTAAACTGACAGGCGCAAAAGAGAAAGCCAGGAACGACGCCTTATGCGCCAACAGGCCTTCGTGCGCTGGTTATCATCGGTAACGGCGGAGAAGGCCTTTCCTTGGGAATGTTTTTTAGTGCGGACGCCCTTGGTGCTGCTTACCGGTAGTGCCTTATCAGGGGCGTCTTTTTCCTTTCAGGCGGTTCAATTTTTTATGTTCTTTCTAAGTGACCACACGTTTTACAGGATAGGGCATAACACGATTCCAGCGCTCACAGTCTATTATTTGACAGTTCGATATGTACGTTCTTCTCCATGGCTGCTCTCCTTCTTTGTTCAATCTCGCACGTAATTTTGTTGTAACGACGGGCAATAGCCTAGGATCAAAATTCAAATTCTCCAGACAGATGAGGACGATGTAGGTAAAGGGTTTTCCATCTCTCTCCATCAGATGTAAGTACGTATAACTATCCCGGCACTTCGGTACCAGTTCCTTAACCACTAGTGTATCACTGTGCATTCGATTGATAAACTCAACCCTGGTTTGTTGCAATGCATGTGTATTGCTCGGATCTTTTACTTCAATAAGCAAAACTGAATCCTCGGTTTCTACCACAAAATCTACAAACTTCATCCCCTCTGGTAGTGTCTGTCCAGGCTGGTCTAGTTTTTCGACAGACAAGGCGCCAGTAAAGTTAAATTCTAACTGGTTCTCCCTGAAAATCAAACCTCTTCTCCTCCCAGCGCCTTATGAACCTCCCGATCATAGAGGTCCAGGTATTTATCTATGATCGCATTTTCATCGATAAGGCTGTAATCACTAGAGGTCGAAATATCGACCGGTTCACCATCATCTTTGCGGAAAAAAGAGTGAAATAATATCTTATCTTCTTTTGTTCGTTGAAGCTCGAATTCCTTCAGTGTCACATAGTCATGGGTCGCAATAAACACTTGTACGCCAAAACGCTGCAACTCCAGTAAGATCTCCACAACGACCCGTACCATCTGCGGGTTAAGATTTGCTTCCGGTTCGTCCCAAAACAAAACCGACCCCTTTAATAGTGTTTCGTTTTGGATCAGTAGCCAAAGCAGCGCCAGCTTTCGCAACCCTTCGGCGAGCAGGGTGAATTCCAACATTCCCTGATTATTTTTTAAGAAAAAGGTTTCGCCTTCTGTGACAACCTTACCCTCTAAGACGTTTTCCAGCTTCCGTAATAGATTGGCCCGGTTCTCCTCCAATGGCCCCCTTTTGGGAGGCAGATAGGCGCGGTCAATGATATCGGCATAGATTTCTTCAAAATGGACGAGTCGCTCCGAATAGAGCGAGCGAAATCCCGGCGCATTCGCCAGCATTTCTTTGACTGGAATATAGGCGCATTTAATCTTGAGCTTCTTCCACTTCTCCTCATTAGCATCAATCGGCGTGTTTTTTGAGTGATTGGTAAAGGTAAGACTGAGTTGCTCTTTATTGCAGGATACAACGATCTTTGCGGTAGTCGACCCTCTTTTTCTCCGCACTAGTCTGCCGATTCTATATTCGTAAGGTAGAAAAATACGTATCATCTTATCGATAAAGCCTTCAAGCCTGCCTGTAATCGCTCCGGCAGCGTATAACGTCTTCATGACATGGGTTTTGCCGGTGCCGTTTTTGCCAATAAAAACGTTTATCCCCGGGGAAAAAGATAAATCGAGACTCTCAAAGGCGGAAAAGTTTTCTGCTTGAAGGCGCGTGAATGTGCTCATCCTAATTCCCCCTATTTTGCTAGGCTCCATTACCAGCCATTCGGACAAAGTCTCCAGCGCACTATACAATGGCGGACGTTATTTACTATTTCGCCAATTCTTTCCCCTATCCTTCAAACCAGTTTACTGGCCAAACAAATGCTCAATCTGTCAACGTAAATGAAGAAAGCCGGGCCATTGCCCAAGCTATCTTTTCCAAAAGCTCACCTTTCGGTTGATAAATCGAGTTTATGTTTATGCAGCGCTGGTGGTCTGGCTTAATCCTTTGCAAGGAAGGTCTGTTAGGTCTGCGTTTTTTGGAGATATCTGGCAGTCGCGCCCATTAAGGCAAGCCGGGAAAAGATGAGGAGAAAGACAGACGTCTGCTGCAACAGGAAGGCGCCGGTCATTCCGGTGATTCCCTCTGCAGGCCACTGCTGCAGCGACCACAGCATCAGCGACAAGGCGATGAGAAAGATGATGTTTAAGGCAAAGCGGGCCAACAGCAGCGGAGCGAGGTGGCGGGTGAGCCCGGATGCTGTCGATCGAAGCAGTCCGAGAAGGCGCCTCTTTTCACCAGCAGGAGACATGACCAGTCGCCAGCGCGCCGCATCGCCGACTAGGCCTAGGAGGTCAGCGATGACCATTATGGATAAGCCCGCGATGAGGAGCGATGCTGCCGGGGACCAAGAAATGGCGTCAAACCGGTTGGACAGGCTGTCGAAAAGCCACCAGAGGCCAATCCAGACTGGCGCCAGCCAGAGGGCGATCTGGAGGCTGGCATAGCCCCAGCAGACGACGCCTTCAAAAAAGGTCCTAAAGAGGCCCTTTCGGTGACGAGGAAAGACGAGGCGGTGACGAAGGGAAGACCAGACGCCGGCTTGCCAGAAGGGACGGAGAAGGGCAAAAAGCAGGAAGGGTATCCATTGCAGGTTTTGCCAGAGCTTCCCGGCGGCTGTCGACGAGAAGGGAAACAGCAGATCATAGTAGAGAGAGATCTGCATGGCATCCCAATCGCGGGGGTGGCTTCCTGCGACGAGCGAAAGTGCGGTGGAGACGCCGGCAGCAGACGGTTCGCCGGGTACGGATAAGGCCGCCAGCGGCGGCAGGGCATGGGACAGATAGGAGAAAAGGGGAATCAGCAAGGGGATCAGTAAAAGTGCCTGAAACAGCCATGTTAGAAGGGCGACAGGCCAAAGGGATAGAGACAGTCTAATTCCCGATCGGAAGATGAACCATAGGTGCGCCAGGATCATCACCTCCTGATCACATCCTATGGCTTCTCCAAATCGGACAGACCGCAAAGAGCCTTCATCAACCAATCCTCGTGGTTGATGGTGGGAAAACGCCCAAGGCAACCGCTTGATACTCTCTGAAAATCGCTTCGGCCGTTTCCTGCTCCTCCTCTGTATCACATTCCACTGAGACGATAATCTCTCCGGAAGGGCCGGGAACATTGTGATGCAAGTCTTTGCTCATCTTTTGGTCTACCCAATAGCCGATACCTGCTCCCAGAAAAAATCCGATGATCCCGAGGGCGATGGGTCCAACATACAGGACAGAGCCGAAAATGACGCCGAACAACATGCCGATCGAGGCAGACAGGGCCATTCCGTCGAACAAACTGAGTCCGTCTGATTTATACATCGAATCGATCACCTGAGAGGTTGCGCTCACCGTGGCGTCGAGGGGAACGACGCGCACTTTTTCTCGGTGAAACCCTTTTTCCAACAGCGCATAAATCCCTAACTCTGTCTTCAGGGTCGTTTTGAACAACCCGTAGATCAACCGCATAGGATCACCTTATTTAGTATAAACGAAAAAAACATGGCTATTCTAAGGGCAAAGTGCGCTGGAGGATAAACCATGAGCCAGTTTCGCATCAAGCGAATGCAGATGGCCGGCATCTCCCTAGGGATCTTTCATAAAAAAAACCCTTGGATGGCTGCCTGGTGGTCGGCGGCGTTGCCCGGTCTGGGGCATCTATGGATGGGTGAGTATTTTAAGGGCCTGATCCTCATGACCTGGGAAAGCTATGTCAACTTAAAGGCGAACGTGAATATGGCCATTCTGTATACCTTTACCGGGAGGTTTCAGGCCGCACAGGACGTCATCGATGAAGGTTGGGCGCTGGTTTACGTCTCCGTTTTTTGTTTTGCAATCTTTGACGGGTATCGCATGAGCGTTGAGTTAAATACGCTTGTCGATCTGGAGCGAAAACAGAAAAAACGACAGCTTAAGTTTACCAACTATTCCATCGTGGGAGTCAATTATTTAAGTCATAAAAATCCCTGGGTTGCGGCCGGTTGGTCCGCCCTGTTCGTCGGGTTTGGTCACATCTATAACATGAAGACGGTAAAGGGCGTCATCCTCTCATTATGGCTGGTGACCATCATTTACCTCTCCCATTTTCCACAGGCAGTCATCTATACATTTACCGGTCGAATGGAAGCGATCGGCAATCTGTTGGACTATCATTGGCTGATGTTTTTTCCGTCCATTTACGTGTTTGGCATCTGGGATTCCTACAATGACGCCGTGGAAATGAACAAGCTCTTTGAAGAGGCCTTCAAGCAGCATCTTAGAAGGCAGTTTGGTGATGATAGCCACTTAAAGAGGTAAAGGACTGGCCTGTGGAAAACTTGTTCTGAGAAAGACCCCGCTCACGGTTCTGGTCTGGAACAAAGAGTGTGCCTAGCATCGGGCACACTCTTGATCATTCCGGGGTTTCGGTCTTGCTTTCGTGCCAAAAGCAGGTCCGCCTCAGCAAAAAAGATTGGAATGATATTCAAATCATTCTTTCTCGAACAGATAAGCACCATAAGCGTAAAGGAGGCGTGTGGTTTGGAATTTATCACACCGGCTTTTGTCAGCTCATTGCTTGCCATTGTCGCCATCGATTTAGTCCTTGCGGGGGATAACGCTATCGTGATTGGGTTGGCGGCAAGAAACCTTCCGAGGGAACATCAACGAAAGGCTATCATTTGGGGGACAGTAGGGGCGATAATCATACGCGCGATCGCTACGGTAGCCGTCGTAGGGCTGTTGAAAATCCCCGGCTTGCTCTTCATAGGGGGCTTGCTGTTGCTTTGGATCGCCTATAAGCTGATCGTCGAAGAAAAAGAGCATGACATCAAGCCGGAAAAAAATGTAATGGCAGCGATCCGAACGATCGTCATCGCTGATGCTGTTATGGGCATCGACAATGTGCTCGCTGTCGCAGGCGCTGCCCACGGCAGTTTCCTTCTCGTTGTTCTGGGACTATTGATCAGTGTGCCCATTGTCGTATGGGGCAGCACCCTCTTTATTCGGTTGGTGGAACGGTTTCCGATCATCCTATATCTTGGCGCCGGTGTCATCGCTTGGACGGCCGGTTCGATGGTAACCCATGAGCCGTACTTAAAAGGTGGTATCGCCGGCACGCCGGTTCTGGGATGGCTGGTGCCTGCTGTTTTTACGGTTGGGGTGATATTACTGGGCAGGAGCAAAAAGCAGGCGGCACTCAAGGCATCCTTCAGAAAGGACTTTGAAAAAGAGGAAAAATAATCAGCCGTGAATCACGCCCCTTATAACCCCACCGCCATCAACCCTTGACAAACAGCCGCCACGAAGAGCGACCATCGCAACGCCGCTGCGTTGTTTTGTTCTTTTGCCCAGAAATTGTTTAACCGGTTGATGTCCAAGGCCAGTTTCTCCCCAGGGTCGACTACCACCGCCTCCGGTGCTGTGCCAGGCAGGGTAAACTCCTTGTACCGCTCTCCGTCATCCCAGAAAAACTGCTGCCTCTGACCGTCTTTTCCGATGACCGCCACTTCTACAGGCGCACCCAGTTCGCCCCGGCGGTCGATGCGGATCGTCCAGACGGGGCCGTCGGGGCCCTTCGCCATTCGGACGGAACCGACGGCGTAGTCGAGGGCGCCTGGGGTAGACAGCCATTGTTGAAACAGTTTGGCTGCCCGATCGCCCGCCTTTTCGGCGACGATGCGCAGGAAGTCCTCCGTCCCGGGGTGGCGGAAGGACCAGCGGCTGCAGTAGGTCGACAGGATCGCCTGCATCTTCTCTTCGCCGATCAGCCGCTCCAGCGAATAAAGGGCGAGGGCGGCGCGGTTGTAGACGGAGACGGCGTAGGACTGTTCGGAGGCGAATTTCCAGGAGTCCAGCCGGATCGGATCGGGAACCCAGGGGCCGAGGGCGGCGCGAAAGAGCCCCGGACAGCCGTCCCGCAAAGGTGAGTACAATAGGGGGAAGCCGAAAAAGCGAACCGGGATGCGCGTGTCCGCCTTGTAACGTTCCAGGATCTTGCCTTCGGTGTAGGTGGTCAATCCCTCGTCGAGCCAGGCCTCCTCAAACTCGTTGCTTGCTACCAAGCCGTACCAATACTGGTGGGCCGCTTCGTGGATCAGCAGGCGGTCCGGTTCAGCGGAACGTTCGCCGGGGAAGCTCGGCGTGCCGCCGGTGATCAGGGTGGGATACTCCATCCCGCCGGCGCCGGGAGCGTCAGCGGGTGGGTCGATCACCGTCAAAACGGCATAGGGGTAGGGGCCGTAGGCGGCCAAACCCTCCAGGGCGGCGGCGACGGCGTCCAGTTGTCGATCGGCCGTATGGACATGATCCTTTTGGCAATAGAGGCGAATCTCCACCGGCCGGCCGCCTTGGGGCGTGACGGTGCGGGTGAAGAGGCGAAAACGCGGATCGGCAGACCAGGCGAAGTCGTGGACCCAGGCCTGGCCGAAGCGGACGGTCTGGAGGCCATCCTGCACCACTGGCGGCGCCGTCTCCTGACCGGTAGCGCCTACGGTGTACCCTTTCGGCAGGGTGATCTGCACGTCGTAGTTGGCGAAGTTGGCGTAAAACTCGCTGTTGGCGTGGAACTGGTGCAGGTTGAACCCTTCCCGGGTCCGGCCTCGCTGCCCGTAGCGCTCAAAGGCGGCCAGCTTGGGGTACCACTGACCGGCCATGACGAAGGGCCCCGCCGTGCCGGAGCGGGCGTAGACGCGGGGCAGTCGGGTGCGAAACTCGATGGCCAATTCCAGCCTTTGGCCTGGGCGGAGGGGACGGGGGAGGTCGACGGCGGCCAGGGTTTTATCGTTCAGGTTGTTGTCATCAGGTTGGATGTAGCGGAGGCTTTTGGTCACGTCGATGCTTTCCCCGTCGTAGTTAGCGGTGATCCGGGTCACTTCCATCTCGCCATCGTCGCCCTGGCCGGCTGTGTAGCCCCGGTGCTTGCCTGACGATTCCTTCCGGAAGGTGGAGCCGGGACGGAAGGCGTTGGGGTAGAGGTGGAGCGCCAACTGTTCCAGCGGTTGTGCGCCGGGAAAAGGCCAGGTCAAATCTACCCGACCGACGATGGTTGTCCTTTCGGGGAAGTAACGGCACTGGATCCGATAATCGAGGGGCGGCGCCGAGGCTGGAAGCGGCGGTTTTTCGGCATAGGCGGCCGGCAGCGATATAGGGGCGAGAAGTTCGAGTTGGAAAAGGCCTATTGGAAAAAAACCTATCGGGAAAAGTCCTATCACTGACAGGGTAATGGCCAAAAACAAGGTGATCGAGAGAAAAGAAAAATAGGGAACACGAGGGCGCGCAACCATGCCGATCCACTCCTTACGGGCAATTCCCCTTTTCCCTATAGCATGCCAGTTCCGGCGGCAGAACATGAGGTTGCGCCGGTTCTAACCGAAAAGGTCGGCGCATAGGGTTTGGGATAGACGGTCCTTGAGGAGGAGGGAGGACGGTGGGCAATCCCCTCGACGGAACGGCCTTCGAGTTTTTGCGCTGGGCCTGGTGGGGCCTGCACATCCCGGTGATCATGATGCTCTTTTACCTCGGCCACCGCTATTGGCCGAAGCGTCGCTGATTGAAGCTTCAACCTGGAGGGGCTGGAACCCGTCGCCTTGTCCCCGAATATCATGATCGCAGATGAGATTTTGTTTTTGGGGAGGCAGCGGGTTATGGATTTGAGCAACCTAAAAGAGGTTCTGGGCCAGTTGATGAATCAAGGCAATATCAATCTGCCCATCGGCGCCGAGCAGGAAAAACAGGTCAAGGGGTTCATCGACAAGGTGAAACAAAAGAAGGGTCTGAATGACGCCGAACGCAATCAGGCGGTGCAACTGGTGTCACAGTTCACACGCTACCTGTCGCCGGAACAGGGCAAGCAGATCAAGGCACTGCTCGATCAACTGATGAAGACCCAGAAGGTGTCCGACAAAGACAAGGCGGCACTGGAGCAGATTCGCAAGATGCTCTAAGATCTATCAGCTTCTCATTCATATGTTGTGGCAAAGAAAGCCCCCGCGCAGGCGGGGGCTTTTAAGATCAGGGGAGTGGCTCTAAAATCGGAGTGGCATTGACATTGAAAATTGTTTTCAATTAAAATGAAAAGGACTACATAAAACCGTCTTCAGGGAAACCGGGGAGGCGCTGCGTTGCATAGAGGAGGGCTAGCATGTCCGTCAACAGGGAGTTTGCCCACATTTCGTTTCATCAGACGTTAGAACAGCCGGCACCTGTCCATGTCGCGCTGCCTGACTTGATCGGCGGTTTTTCACTGGCCATCGACCTGGCGGAAGGCAAGCCCTTGCGGCATGCCCAGTCGATCTCTTTCTTGGCCGACCATGTGGCCCAGGCGCTTTGCATCGGCGGGAGTGAGCGGGACGCCCTTTACTACGCCGCCCTGCTTCATGATATCGGTGTGTCTTCCCAAAATCAACTCTGCCCCCTCTGCCAGGTTTTTGAAGAGGAAGGGAAACTCGATTCCGTTACGAGTCTCATCGATGCCGACCAAGCCTTGCATCGGCGATGGGAGCGATGGGACGGCAGCGGTCCCTTGGCGTTGCGCGGGCAGGCTATCCCGTTGGTGGCGCGCATCCTGGCCGTCGCTGTGGCTGCAGAACGGGTCGGCGGAGAGCACCGCGATTTTTGGAACTGGCGGACCCGAGTCGAGGATTACTTCCAGCGCGACACCGGCGTTTTTGATCCGGCCATTGTGGCCGCCCTGAAGGCGCTGCTGCGGGACCGCGCCTTCTGCCTCGATCTCTTTGCCTTCTCCCAGGGACGGGTCGTCGATCGCTTCCGTCCCGAAGAGACAATCACCCTGGCCGGCGGGACGATGCACCTGCTCGGCAAGGCCTTCGCGCGTTTTATCGACGTGAAGACGCCCTTTACAGCCGATCACAGCCGCAATGTGGCTGACTGGTCTCGGCGGATCGCCGGCGCTATGGCTTTGCCGGAAGCGCGGAAGCATCAAATCTATCTGGCCGGATTGCTGCACGATCTCGGCAAGATTGCCATCCCCAAGGCGATCCTGGAGAAGGCGGGCCCCTTGACGGCGAAGGAGTTTGATCTGGTGCGGAACCATCCTTACTATACGGCCTGTATATTGAACCAGATCCCGGCCTTGGAGACGATCGCCCTCTGGGCGTCGGCCCATCACGAGCGGCTTGATGGATCCGGCTATTTCCTGGGGATCACCGGAGAGATGCTGCCGATGGAAGCGCGCATCATCGCCGTAGCCGATGTCTACGAGGCGTTGGCGGCCGACCGTCCTTACCGCAAAGGGTTGGAGACAGCGGCTATCCAGGGGATGCTGAAGGAGATGGCCTATCGGAGACATCTGGACGCCGACGTGGTCGAGGCCTTGGACGGGCTTCTCGGCGGACAATGTTGTTAAGAAGATCCTTTGCACCAATTTTTTCCGCCTCCAGTACACTATAGTGGATATCCTTGGACGCTATAGGATCCGGAGGTGGGGCTATGAGGCGAAGAACCGGCGCCCGGCGCCGCTCCAACAGCCGGCGCCGGGGCAACATGCCCGGCGATATTGTGAGTTTATTGGAAGCGGAGGAACGTTTGCAAGCTCCGGCAGTGACAGGGAGGAGACGTAAAAGGAGAACGAAGAAAAGAACCTCCCTTATCCTTCCCTGGGAGCAGGACCGCCCTGACAGGGGCGATGGCAGCGGAGAGGGCAGAAATGGAGATGGAAGATACAGAGAGGGCGGGAGAGGAAAGGGCAGAAGTGGAAAGAAGCATGCCGGAAAAAAGGCGGCCCTTGAGGATGTCAGCGAAAACGACACTGAAAGGAGCGCTGATGGAGAATCTTCGCCCGATGTCAGTTCCATCCTGTCTAACCTGCTGGCTTTGCCGGCCATAGGTGACAATGTGGCGGCGGGAGATAAGACGGGTGTTCCCGGTGACGCGGACCGGTCGGGCGACGGCGGAGAGGGAGGCAGCGGTGAATCCCTGGCGCTGCTGCGCACGCTGATGGCAAAGGGCCTTGATCTGGAGCGGATCGAAAAAGAGGTGGCCCGCCTCAAGTCCAATGTCCACCGGATGGAATCGATGGCCAGAGAGGCCGACAGCGCCCTCGATTCTCTGGTGCGGACGATGGGCTACTTTGGCATCAAGCCGAAGCGGGGGACCTGGGTCTATAACCGGATGCGCCGCCTGGAAGAGCAGGATGCGGCGGCGGCTGCGGCCTCTTCGGCCCCCGCGCCGGCCGGCACCGGCGTCGGCGGCCTCGACCTGGGCGCCATGATGAACCTGGCCTCCATGTTTCTGGGAAAAGGCGGTGGGGGAACGGCTGCTGCCGCGCCAGCGTCGAGAGGGATCATGGGCACGGTGATGAACCTGATGAAGTCGCCGACGGTGCAGAACCTGGTTCTCGACGGCATTGCCCGGTTTTTGAAAAAGTAGCATGACGCCTGTGAGGGTCGCTCCGGACAGTGAAGCCGGAGTGATTTTTTTCGCCAAGCAGGGAAAGGACTGATGGTTCGAGAAAAAGTGCCACAAATTTCGTGAATGCAGAAACTTTCTCCAAAATGGTGATAAAAATCACAAAATCTACGGCGATGATTTTGTACACTGAAGGAAAAAGCGGAAGGGGGATGAGCCGCAGCAAGGGTTCGAAGGAAGGAGATTTGTCCGGAGAAGGGGGGGAACGACGGGGTGGATAGGGCGAAGAAGACAAAGATCATCATCCTCGCCGGCGGCATATTTCTGTTGGCGGCTGGCACAGCAACGGCGGCCATGCACAAGATTACCGGCAACTCCGCTTTTTGCGGGACCTGTCATGTCATGGACAACTACATGGCCTCCTGGCAACACTCCTCCCACCGGGAGGTGGCTGGTTGCAACGACTGCCATACGGACCAGCGGAACTTTGCCGCCAAAACCTGGTCCAAGGTGTATGCCGGTTCGCAGCATGCTTTCGTTAACACGGTGCTAACGCCACCGGACCACCTAAAGCTCTATGAGGCCAGTAAGCCTATCATTCAGCGCAACTGCCTGCGCTGTCATGACGACCTGGTAGCCCAGACCAATTTGGCGAAGGCAGAACCGGACGGCCAAAACTGTATCGATTGCCACCGTTCCACACCCCATGGGAGAGAGAGGCCGAGTACATAGCCTGTCGCAGCACTGATTGTTCTTATTGAACCGAAAGGAGAGGAGCCGATGATCAGAAAGAAGTGGATCCTTGCCATCTGGTTGGTCCTGCTGGTCGCCTTTGCTGCAGTCGCAGTGGCCGGGTGTGGCGGAAAGCCCGCTTCTACGACGGCGGCGCTGGGCGACACTGGTTTGGCGCCCGATGAGATGGATCTGGACAAGTTTGCCAAGCTCTATCCCCACCACTACGACTCCTTCATGAAAAACGCCGAGATGAGCAGCGTCGGCACCAAGTACGGCGGCAACCTCGAAAAAGATAGCCACCTGGAGAAGTACCCCTACCTGAAAAGCCTCTTTGGCGGTTACGCTTTCTCTCTCGAATACAACGAAGATCGAGGCCATGTTTATACGATGAAGGACCTGGCCACGGTCAAGCGGGTTACCAGCCTGCCGAACGGAAAAAAACAGATCGGCTCCTGTCTGACCTGCAAATCGGCGGAAGTGCCCGGTATGATCGCCAAGATGGGCGAAGCCTATTACACGACGCCGGTGGAGGAGCACCTGAAGAACGCCACCCATGGCATGACCTGCTCCAACTGCCATGATCCCCAGACGATGAAGCTGCGCGTCGTCCAGCCCGCCTTCATCGACGCGATGAAACGGCGCGGCGAAGACGTGACCAAGGCCACCCAGCAGCAGCTGCGCGACTATGTTTGCGCCCAGTGCCACGTGGAATACTACTTCAACCCGGCTAAGAAGGGAGAAGTGACCTTCCCCTGGGACAAGGGCTTCACCCCCACCGCCATTGAGGCCTACTATGACGAGGTGGCGGCGAAGGAGAACAACTTCAAGGCCGACTGGACTCAGCCGGCGACGGGCGCGCCGCTCTTGAAGGCACAACACCCCGAGTTTGAGACCTTCCAAGGCTCCATCCACCAGATCAACGGCGTCACTTGCGCCGACTGCCATATGCCCTATGTGAAACAGGGCGGCCAGAAGATCACCAGCCACTGGTGGACATCGCCCTTGAAGACGATGGAACAGTCCTGTCTCGTCTGCCACCGCGAGCCGGTGGACAAGCTGCGCGACTATGTGCTCCAAAAGCAGGATCTCACCTTCGAGATGCTGAACAAAGCCGGCACATTGACCGAAGTGGCCGGTAAGTCCATCAACAAAGCGATGCAGGCCGGCGCCAGCGACGCCGACTTGGCGGAAGCCCGCAAGCTGCTCCGGTCGGCCCAGTGGTACTGGGACTTCGTCGCTGCCGAGAACTCGATGGGCTTCCACAACACGCCGCTGACGATGAACACCCTGGCCAAGTCCATCGATCTGGCCCAGAAGTCGACCATGGCCGCCGCCAAGGCCGGCAACTTCCACGACATCCCTGAAGCAACGCCCTACAGCGAATTCATCAATGAACGGCTGAATACCAGGGGTTGGCCTAAGGATAAAGGCGAGACAGCGAAACCGACAAGGACCAATTGGAAGTAAACGATAAGGAATAGAGAATCATCGATGTAAAATGGACCAGGCTGCTTCTGACTTTGTCGGCAGACTGGTCCATTTGGCATGAACGTCATTGATATGGTATGCCGGCGCGTCTTTTTCATATGAAACGGCGGGGGATGGGCAGCTGTCGGTCGCTGCCGCACTGGGGGCAGACGAAGAGATGGGTGCACACCACGCCCGGCGCGGGACGGTCGGTCCCCTCTAGGAGCCCATGGCTGCCGTCGGCGCGGCTGTCTTTGTTCAATGTTTGGAATGCCTCATCGAGTTGATCATCGATATCATAGGGGCTGTAGGGCTGGGCGTAATCCTCCAACCGCCCCCGGTCCTCCATCAGGGCGCTGCAGCGGCGGCAGGGGATGGAGACGCGGGCGAGGCCGTTGCAGGCGGGGCAGACTGATTCCAGGCAGCATCACCTGTTTCTGTACAGATTCTCACTCGTAGCGGAGGGCGTCGATAGGATCGAGCCGGGCGGCTTGCAGCGCCGGGTAGAGACCGAAGAGGAGGCCGATGCCGGAGGCGCCCAGGATGCCGAGCAACAGCGCCTCTTTGGAGAGGATGTGCGTCAGGCCGCCTGTGTCCCAGCCGGCCCAGCAGGTCAGGCCGTAGACGGCCAGGACCGAAAAGACAGAGCCGGCGGCGCCGCCGGCAGCGCCCAGGAAGAGCGCCTCGAGGAGAAACTGCGTCATGATCTGTCCGGGCGTCGCCCCCAAGGCGCGCCGGATGCCGATCTCCCGGGTCCTTTCTCGCACAGAGACGAGCATGATATTGAGGATGCCGATGCCGCCGACGGCGAGGGAGATGGCGGCGATGCAGGCCAGGAAGGCCGTCAGTGTGCCCAGGACCTTGTCGCTCACCTGAAGGGCGTCGTTTTGGGAGAAGACCTGCACATCCTTCTGCCGGTGCGACTTGGCCAGCACCGAGAGGATCCGCTCGCGCACCAGGGGGACCCGCGAGGGGTCTTCGGCGCGCACAAAAATGACGCCGATGTTTTTCAAGCCCGAGAAGTCCTGGACGGCCGTCACCGGCGCAACGACGATGCGGTCGCGGTCATGGATGAGAGCCCTTCCTTTTTCCTTCAAAGTGCCGATGACTCGGAAGGTGGCACCGTTCAGACGGATCATGTGGCCCTCCGCCTCGGCGTCCCCGAAGAGGCTTTCCTTCGCTTTTGCGCCGAGCAGGACCACATGGCTGCGGGCGATGACCTCGCTGGCCTGAAACATGCGCCCGCTGGCCAGTTCATAGCCGTGAACGAGGAGAAAATCGGCGTTGTCGCCGTAACAAGTCACGCTGAGGCCGGCCTTTGCCCTTTCGGCCCGGGCCGGGACGGTCAGGTTGGGGTTGACCTTGTCCACGCCGTCGATCTGCCGCAGCCGGTCCGCGTCGCTCAGGGTGAGATTCATGGTGATGAAGCCGGGACCGTGGCCGGCATCTTCCCTCCCCGACATGACCATCAACAGGCCGGCGCCCAGTTCGGCGATCTGACCTGATACCTGCCGTCGCACCGTATCTCCCAAGGACATGAGGGTGACGACGGCGAAGACGCCGATGACGACGCCAAGCACGGTCAACCCCGAACGGAGCCGGTGGGCGGCGATGCCTTCTACGGCGAGGCGGATATATTCACGCAGTTGCACAGAGCTTCCCATCCTTAATTCGGACGACCCGGTCGGCCCACTTCGCCACATCGGGGTCGTGGGTGACCATGACGATCGTCTTGCCTTCCCGGCGCAGGGCTGCGAACAGTTCGAGGATCTCCTGCCCGGTCTGTTGGTCCAGGTTGCCTGTTGGCTCATCGGCCAGGATCAGGGCAGGATCGTTGGCCAGCGCCCGGGCGATGCCGACACGCTGCCGTTCACCGCCAGAGAGCTCTGTGGGCCGGTGATGCAGCCGGTGGCCGAGGCCGACCCGTTCCAACAGCTCCTTCGCCCGGCGGCGTCGTTCTTCCGGAGCGACGCCGGCGTAGAAGAGGGGTGTCTCCACGTTCCGCCAGGCCGTCAGGCGCGGGAGCAGGTGGAATGACTGGAAGACAAAGCCCACCATGGCGTTGCGCAGGCGGCAGAGTTCTTTTTCGGTGAGGCGGGCCGTCTCCTGTCCGGCCAGCCGGTATTGCCCTTCGCTGGGACGGTCCATGCAGCCGATGAGGTTCATCAGCGTCGACTTGCCGCTCCCCGAAGGGCCCATGACAGCCAGAAACTCCCCTGAGGCAACAGTCAGGTCGATGCCGGAGAGCACCTGCAAAGGACTGGCGCCGAAGGGGAAGGATTTTCCGACGGCATTCATTTCTATCAATTTACCTTGCAAGTTGTTTGGCAAAAGAGACTTTGGGGATTTTGGCAGTGTCTTCATGTCTTCGTTCCGCCCTCCCCCTTGGGCGCTTTCTCCGACCCCGGCCCATCCGCTGAGCCCGGTCGGTCCGACCCTTTTGGACGAACGCTCTGGCCTGAGGTGAGTTTGACGTCGCCGGGGATGATCACCCGGTCGCCAGGTTGGATTCCCGAGAGGATCTGCACATAATGGTCATCGCGAAGCCCCGTCTCTACCGTAACGGTGATCGCCCGCCCCTTGCGCAGCAGGTAGACCTGGGATTTGCCTTCTTCCTCCCAGAGGGCGTCTACGCTGACGCGTACAGCCTCGGCCTGTTCTTCCAGGATCACCCGCCCTTCGGCGGTCATGCCGGCATAGAGGGTAAGACCGGGAGGAGCGCTCAAGAGGACGCGGAACCCTTTGTTTCCCTCATGGTCACGGCTGATGACGCGGGATACGGTGAGGACCTTGCCGGAAAATACCTGTCCAGGATAACCGGCCAGCGTCCATCGGACAGCCTGATCGGGCGCCAGTTTGAGCACATCCGTTTCATCGACCATCGCTTGGATGACCAGATCGGTCGGATCGGCCACCTCGGCCAGCGGCGTTCCCGGCGGAACCCAACTGCCGGTGGCGACTTTTTTCTCCATCAACTGCCCGGCGATCGGAGTGGTGAGCGGCTGACCGGCGATGCGGGCCACCGTGTCGCCTTCATTGACCTGTTCTCCCTCGGCGACGATCCACTCGATGGGACCGGGGATGCTGGAGAAGAGGGTGTTTTGCCGTTTGGCTTGCACCTCGCCGCTGATCCAGAGGTCTTTTTGCACTGGTCCTTTGTCGACGGTGACGGTGACAACCTCCGGCGGGCTCGGCAACAGGGCGTACAGGCCCGCCAGAAGGGGTAACGTCGACAGGAGCAGAACGATGATGCGCGGTGGCAGGCTGGTGCGGGACGGCAAGAGTCGCCGCAGTTTGATCACGCCACAATCCCTCCAAAAAAAAAATACCGGACGGCCTAAAATCAGGTGCGTCTGGTATTTTTGCCTTTTTCGGTGGATTCTATGAGGGGCCGAAGCGGTCTTTCGATGGAGCGAAGCTGCTTTGCAACAAAGAGCGCTGTTCTCTATCGGTTTGTCGCGCCGAGTCCGGTTAAGGGGAGAGGCGGGAGGCCTTTCGATTGGATGAGGACCTTGAATATCTCGCCCATGCCCCCCGGCAACAGCACCTTTTTCAAGGCCTGATGGCGTCGGAAATCCTCCACGGTCATGGCGGGACCTGTCAGCAGGTCTTCCGGCCGAAGCCAGTGGGCGAGAAACCACATCTGGCTTATAAGCCCCAGGTTCTGCCAGCCCAGTTCGGAGGCGACTGACTGCAGGGACGTAAAGTCCAGGTGGGCCGTCATATCTTTTTCGCCGACGTCTTCCAGCGGATCGGCGTCGGCCCGGTGACGGCGGTAACAGACGAGGGTACCCTCGTATCGCTCCGGGCTGTAGAGCTTTTCGACGGGGTGACCGTAATCGACGGTGAGGACAAAGCCGCGCGTCAGCAGGCGATCGACGGCCTTCATCCAATCGGCGGCGGCCAGGTTGACCTCGAAGAGCTGACCCTCTTCAAGGGTGACGCCCTTTCCGGTGATATGACGGGCGATCCAGTCTTCCAGACAGGGGTCCGATAGAGGACCGTAATGCCAACAAAAGGGGCCAGCATGGGCCGTCCCTTTCGCCACATAGAGTTCCCAGGGACGGCCGTCTTTGTGGATCAGGCGGTGCACCGGCAGGGCGTCGAGGAACTCGTTGGACAGGACCACGCCGGTGAGGCCGCACGGGAGAGCCTTCGCTGCCGACCAGCCGTAGGAGCCCGGTATGGCTTCGGCCGGATCTGGGTATACCGTTAGCGGCAGTCCGGCGAGGCTTTCTCGCTGGTGAGCGCGCAGGGTAGGGCTGATCTCGACGAGGTGATAGACGAGCCGATCGGCCAGGGGACCTGCGGTCAAGGCTTCCAGCACGGCTTTCGCGAGCAGTCCCCGCCCCGGTCCGAATTCGATGATGTCAAAGCGGTCTGGCCGCTTCAGGTGCTCCCACATCTCTGTCAGTTGCCTTCCGATGACGCGGCCGAACAAAGGACTGATTTCCGGAGCGGTGATAAAGTCGCCCCTTCGACCCATGGGGGGATCGCCGGCGGTGTAATAGCCGTGCCGGGGATGATACAGGGCCAGCTCCATATAGTCCCGGAAGGGAATCGGGCCCTCAGCCCGGATGCGATCGCCGATTGCCTGCTGCAGTGGACTGGACATGGCAGGACCTCCTCGATAGGGCTTTTTTCATCATACCACGAACCGCAAGGGCAATCCAGGAATGGCGGAAGGACAAAGGTTGCGGCGGTGCGAATCATACATTATTCCCATGATCGAGGGAGGTGCCTCTGTTGAGCCATAGAGAACAGATCCTCATCTTGGGCGGCGGGATCGCCGCCCTGTCGGCGGCTGAAGCCGCCCGACAGGCCGATCCGGAACGGCCTATCACCATCTGTGCAGAGGAAAGCCACTACCCCTACTACCGGTTGCGGCTCTCCTTCCTGCTTGGGCAATCCTTCGACAAGGAGAGTCTCTTGATCCACCCGCCTGCTTGGTACGATGAGCGCAATATCGTCGTGCTGACGGGGCGGCGCGCCCGTTCCATTGATGCGGAGCGGCGCATCGTCACCTTGGAAAGCGGAGAGACCATCCCTTACGGACGCCTGGTGATCGCCGTGGGCGCCGCTGCTTTTTTGCCGCCGCTGCCGGGAACGGAGCTCCCCGGTGTCTATACGGTGCGGCAAGTGGACGATGTGGCGGCGATCAACACCGACCTGCGTCCCGGCCGCCGGGTGATCGTCGTCGGCGGCGGGATCCTAGGGCTGGAGGCGGCCTGGACGCTGCACGAGCAAGGGATCGCCGTCACGGTCGTGGAGCATGGTCCACGTCTCCTCAGCCGCCAACTGGATGCGGGCGGATCGCGGCTTTTGGAGCGGCTGGCCGCAGACGAGGGCATCACCATTCTTACCGAAGCGGACAGCATGGCCATTGAGAAAGGGGAAGGGGTGCTTCGCCTGCGCCTCGCCGACGGGCGAACGGTCGAGGGGGAACGGATCATCTTCTCCACGGGGATTCGGGCCAATCTGGAACTGGCGCGATCGGCGGGGATCGCTGCGGGGCGGGGCATCTGTGTCGATGAATGGATGCAGACCTCTGTTCCCGCCATTTTTGCGGCTGGCGATGTGGCGGAGTTTAAGGGCAACCTGCCGGGGCTCTGGTCGGTCGCTGCCGAGCAGGGAAAGAGGGCGGGGCGCAACGCGGTCCTCCCGCAGACCGATTGGACGCCCTACCGTCCGGCGGCGCCTTCGAACATGCTCCACGTCTTCGGGATCAAAATCTTTTCGCTCGGTGCGGTTTCCTCGGGAGTCACACTGGGCGATGAGGAAGCCAGCGCCAAGGAATACAAAAAGTTTTTCTTCAGCGACGGCCGGCTGGTGGGGGCGGTCCTCATGGGCGACCTGAAGTGGGCCAATCGGTTGAAGGCGGCCATGGAGAGCGGCCGTGATTTTTCCGGGGCCACGGGGACCATGGAGGCCTTTTTGGCGGCTCTGGCGGATGAATAAGGTCTTTTTTGGACAGGCTTGGCAATGATTGCATTGATTTGTTATGATGAGATACGAGAAAGGAGTGAACCGGTCATGAAAAAGTACGGCTGTCTGGTTTGCGGGTATGTGTATGATCCCGCCAAAGGAGATCCGGACAACGGCGTTGCTCCCGGAACCCCCTTTGAAGAGCTTGCAGACAACTGGGTCTGCCCTCTCTGCGGCGTCGGCAAGGACGAGTTCGAGACTCTATAATCGAGATCCAAAGGAAAAATCTTGAGGGGAAGACCCTTGGGAGCGATTTTTCGCTACCGCTCTCTCGGAAATCGGGAGGGCGGTTTTTCTTGATTCACCGAATAGGCCGATAACCGCCGGCCCATACTATCGGGGGGAAGGAAGCAAAAAATGCTGGATCATGGTTGACAATGGGAAAAACCACGGCTATACTAAAGATAAATTAAGTAGTAACAATTATTATTATTATCAGGAGGTTGCCGGAATGGAATTTGTCAATGAAGTGAAACTGGGTGTCACCAAAGGAACTGTCGTGGAAGATGCTGTGAATGCCAATTTCCGCGGTGAGACGCAAGAGACGGGCCTCTACCTGGCCATGGCCCGCCAAGCCCAGCGGCAAGGCTACCCTGAAGTGGCGGAAGTGCTGAAGCGCATCGCCTGGGAGGAAGCGGAGCATGCCGCCCATTTTGCCGAATTGAACGGGATGATCTCCGAATCGACGAAGGAGAACCTGGAGAAGATGCTGGCCGGCGAGATCGGCGCCAATAAGGGCAAAAAGATGGCCGCCACTGAGGCCAAGCAAAACGATATCGACGCCGCCCATGATTTTTTCGATGAGTCCTCCAAAGATGAGGCCCGGCACGCCCAGATGCTCAAAGGGATGCTGGACCGGTACTTCAAGTAACTTGATTCGGCAAAGGTTGCCGAAATCGGACAGGCAAAAGCAGAGCCCGCAGGGGCTCTGTTTTTTTCGCCGATCCCGGCAGGTTTTTTCACGGGACTAGCCAAATGATTAGGTGTCAAGGATGATAGTGCAGTCATTTATGTAGGAAGAGGCAGAACGACGAGGAGCGGCCAAACCGCTAAAACGGTCGATCCGCAGAGTAGGCCCTATTTCGGGATCTGCCAATCCGTAAGATGCCGATTCGCCAGATCGCAGGAAGGAGAACCGGATGAAAAAGATGGACTTGCACAGCCACTCCACCGCGTCAGACGGTTCATTGACACCGCGAGAACTGGTCGCGCTGGCCAAGCGCGAAGGGGTGGGCCTGATGGCCTTGACTGATCATGACACCGTCGATGGTGTCGCCGAGGCCCGGAAAGCGGGAGAGGAATTGGGCGTTCAGATCCTAAACGGCGTGGAATTGAGTGTCGACCATGAACACCGGGAGATGCACCTCCTTGGGTACCGTATCGATCCGGGAAATCCCGTCCTTCAGGAGGGCTTGCGGCGTCTGATCCATTACCGGGAGGAACGCAATCCGAAAATCATCGAACGGTTGCGGTCGATGGGAATTCCGATTACTATGGAAGAAGTGACACAGGAGGCGGGGAGCACTGTCATCGGTCGTCCCCATTTCGGCCGGGTGTTGGTGAAAAAGGGCGTCGTCGCCTCTGTTGATGAAGCCTTTGCCCGGTACCTGGGTAGCGGAAAGCCGGCTTATGTGCCAAAGGAGCGGCTTCTCCCCGAAGAGGGGATCGCCCTGCTGCGCCGGGCCGGGGGCATTCCTGTGCTGGCCCACCCGATTTTTTTGGCCGAACAATCTTATTCCGAATTGTTGCCGCTGTTGCAGCGCCTGAAGGCTGCCGGTCTGATGGGGATTGAAGCCTATTATCCGGAGCATTCCGTCCATGATATCCGAAAGTTCGTCCGTCTGGCAGAAGAAACGGGCCTCTATGTCACCGGTGGAAGTGATTTCCATGGCGGCGGCAAGCCATCGGCCCGCCTGGGCTGCATCCTGCCTGACGGGGGTCCCCTGCCGGAGGAGGTTCAAAAACGCATTGAGGAGTGGATCGGTCCATGTATGAACTGATCGTGCAGACCCACTTTGACGCCGCCCACTATCTCCGGGATTACCCTGGCGATTGCGCTCGGGTCCACGGTCACACCTGGCAGGTGGAAGTGACCCTGGTGGGTCGTCAACTGGACGATCTGGGAATGCTCATCGATTTTAAGGAAGTCAAAAAGGCGGTCAAGGCGATTTGCGACCAATTGGATCACCGGATGATCAATGAACACGATTATTTTCTGCAGCGCAACCCGACGGCGGAAAACCTATCCTGTTACTTCTTTCATGAACTGGCCGGCTGGCTGAAAGAAAATCACCCTCATGTCCGGGTCGGCACGGTTCGCATCTGGGAATCGCCGCGGGCGTCAATCTGCTACCGGGCCGATGACGACATTTCGGCCTGAGCGGAGGCGGAAAAATCAACCAAGGAGTCTAGCATGCTGACATACGAAGACGTTTGGGATGACCTGTTGGCCGCACTGGAGGATTCGGGGCTGGAAGCCTTTGATGTGCAGAACTTTATTGAGATGAGCACTTGTCTCCGAGAATTTCGCTGCTATTGCCAGGTCACAGGGGCGAGGGCCGGTTCGGAGATTCGGGCCGAGATCGCCTTTGTCTGGGATGCCGTCATGACGGCCCGTTCCGTCTACGGCCACGAGGCTGCGCCGCCAAGCGGCTTTCGGACATTGCCCGGCTTCCTCTCCCGCGACGGCGCCATGACCGACGCTCTCGAATTGGAGATCAAGTACTATTTTCCGGCCAAGGATTTTGAATCGGCAGGGTTTTTGACCCGGACCGTCCAGAACATCATCATGGCGATCGTCGACCACCAGAACTTTCCGGAAGTGAATTTCGAGATCTCTGTGGCTCCCGATCAGGTGGTCAATGTGCACCGCGCTTACGCCTTTTACCGTTGGCCCGTGCCGCTGAATACAGAGCGCCTCGAACTGGCGCCCCTCTGCCGTGAGATCGCCAGGGTGTTGCAAGCGCTGCACCACTCGGGCCATTTCGAGGAGTCCCTCTAGATGGCGAGAGTTGTTCTGGAACTGCGCCATTTTTCTAACGGATCCGGATATGATGTAGTTGCCTGTCACCCTGACGCGACGGTGGCTGATTACCTGGAGGCGGTCGAGGCTTTTTTTTCCAATTCGGCCTGGACGGGTCTTCGCCGGGGCCGTGATTTTGTCGGATGGGCCAACTGTGAGGGCTGTCCGAACTGCTGCCGCGAGCGGATCCCCTTGACGATCGGCGATGCGATTCGCCTGGCCCTGTCGTTGCCCGCCGTGGCTGACCGCGTCCGGGCGGCGGGGGCGCTGACGGCAGAAGACCTGCTGCAGGCTATCGATGTTTTTGGAGAGATTCACATCCAGGGAAGGGTGATGGATGTCACCCTTCGTCGAACCGAGGCCGGCTGGTGCGGCCTTTTTGACCATGCCAAACAGCGCTGTCTCCGCCACACCTTTCGCCCCCTTGTCTGCCGGACTTATTTTTGCTGTCCCGTCTCTCACCGGGCAGAGAAACTCCGTCAGCGGATACTAAACGCCGGCGAAGATGCCCTGGTTCGCCAGCTCCTCCTGTCTTCACGGGGGGTGCATTTTGCCTCGATGGGGTTGCGCTTATCGGACTACCCGCCCGGCCCTTGGAGCGATTCTGAGGGGCTTTCCCTTTGCTATGAGTCAGCGGTGCTGCTGGCGCCGTTCCTTACAGGTCTCAACCTTGCCAGAATGCCCATCTGATGGTATGCTAAAAAAAAGCAGAATGAAAAAAGATAAATAGATTTTGTTTTTTGAGAAAAGGGGATGGCGCGGGTGTTAGAGTACAGGACGCGCAAGCTCGGCTCGTGCAATATTGTTGATCTGAAAGGCGAGATCGATGGTCTCGGCCTCGAACGGTTTAAAAAGGCTTTGACGGAAGCGGTTACGGAACAATGTGAAGCCATCGTGTTGAATTTTACCGATGTGGTTTTTATCAGCAGTTCCGGTTTGGGGGCTTTGGTGGCCTACTATAAACAGCTGCAGTCGGACAACCTGCAACTGGCTGTTTTCGGGCTCAGAGACGTCATCCGGCAGGTCTTCGAAATTGTCCGACTCAACAAGGTGATCGCCATCGTCGACTCTGAAGAGGATGCCCTCGCGTTGGTGGGCGCGGCAAAGGAGTGAGGAGCCGTGGATTTTTTGAGTTTGACCCCTTTGCAAATGGATGCCCTGCGGGAAGTAGGGAACGTGGGCGCCGGCAACTCGGCGACAGCCCTCTCCCAGATGGTCCAAAAAGCGATCGACATGAAAGTCCCCTCGCTGGGGGTTGTGCCTTTTGATCACGTGGCCGATCACATGGGCGGACCGGAAACCTTGGTGGCAGGCGTCTACCTGCGGGTGGAAGGCAAGGCACCGGCTAACCTGCTCTTTGTGCTCCCCATCGATTCTGCGAAGGCGCTTGTGGATATGTTGATGGGTTTTCCTGCTGGTACCACCCAGGCGATCGGCGAGATGGAGGCATCGGCCCTCAAAGAGGTGGGGAACATCCTGGCCGGCACCTACCTCAGCGCGCTGTCCATGTTTACGCGGCTCACCTTCGAGCAGTCCGTGCCCGCCTTGGCCATCGACATGGCGGCGGCCATCATCAGCGTGGTGCTCACGTCCATCGCCGAGGTGGGCGACCATGCGCTGTTGCTGGCCACCGAGTTTATCGGCGAAGGGCAGCAGATCGCCGGGTTCTTATTCTTGATCCCGGAAGAGGGTTCCCTTGAGCTGATCCTCGGTTCCCTGGGCTTAGCCTAACCGACGAAGCGATGAATGCCCCGCCTGAACGGTGGGGCTTTTTTTCACATTCTGTGGTTTTTGCCTTCACTGACATCGTTGCGGCGAAGCGCTCGTTGCTGGAAAGGAGAGGGATGGGATGCTGCGCTACGATTCCCGGAACGTGGGAGATGTGGAGATATTGACCTTGTCCGGCTGTTTCGACGCTTCGGGGGCAGCCGCCTTTCGGGCTCATGTTGTTCAGCGCATCGAACAGGGGAAACGGAAGTTCGTCTTTGTCTTCAGCGGCGTCGACTTTATCGACTCGACCGGTCTTGGCTTTCTTGTTTCGATTTTGAAGACGACGCTCAAGCACGGGGGGCGCTTGCGGATTGCCTGCCTGGTTCCTATGATCTATGAGATTTTTGTGATGACCAAGTTGGATCAGGTCTTTGCCATCGACGAGACAGAGGAGCAGTCGCTCGAGGCGATTCAGACGACGACAATATAACCGGAAATTTCCTTGTCTCCGAGGGGGCAGACCTGGGGAGAAAGGTGGGAATACTTCTTCTGAGGCGCGATAAGAGGCGATAAAAAAGGGATTTTTGCCTCGGGGCTTTGCATGAAGGTGGAATCTGATGTATAATACCCCTCAGGGGGTACGGACAGCTCCCGTAAGGAGGTGTTGCCAGATGAAGATCACTGAAACGATGGGTATTGGTGAGTGTGTGGCCAAGTTTCCCAATACGGTGCCTGTTTTCATGAGCTTCGGCATGAGTTGCCTGGGCTGCTCGGCGGCTCGCTTTGAAAACATCGGGCAAGGCGCCAGGGCCCACGGCATCGATGTGGATAAACTGATCGAAGAACTGAACAAAGTCGTCGGCAAGGATGACGATGCCTGCGGCTGCGGCTGCAGCTGCGAATAACGGCTGGTAAAGAAGGCCCTCTGCGGAGGGTTTTTCTTTTTGCCCGGAAAGTCAGATTTTTGCCGCGATTATGATGATTGTGATGAGTTTCCCTTTGCTTGCAGGCATTCGGCCGTCTTGAGTATAATAAATACGTAGTATTTGCAGGTCTATACTCGTCGGAGTATGGGGAAGGAGAACTTGATCGTCGATGAAATACAATGTACCCGTGCAAGTACCGGTCGGTGTTTCAAATCGGCATATCCACCTTTCCCAGGCGGATCTGGAGGCTCTTTTCGGGGCCGGGTATTCGCTGACGGAGATGAAGCCGCTGAAACAGCCAGGTCAGTATGCCTGCAAAGAGGTGCTTATCGTCGCCGGACCGAAAGGGGTCATCGCGAATGTGCGCGTCTTGGGACCGACGCGCAAGCAGACCCAGGTGGAGGTTTCCCGGAGCGACGCCTTTGTGCTCGGGCTCCAACCGCCTGTACGCGATTCGGGCGATCTGGCCGGTTCCCCCGGTTGCGTTCTGATCGGTCCGAAGGGATCGGTGATCCTCAAGGAAGGCCTGATCCTTGCCTCGCGGCACCTGCACATCCACACGACGGAAGCAGAGGCGCTCAACCTGAAGGACAAGGACCGCATCACCGTCGCTTTCGGCGGCGAGCGGAGTGTTCTTTTCCAAAATGTGCTCGTTCGCGCCGGCGATGCGATGGCTCTTGAATTTCACCTGGATACTGATGAGGCCAACGCTTGCCTGCTCAAAAGCGGCGAAATGGCCTATATCATTGAGAAATGCGACCCTGAAGCGGCGGAAGCTCCGGTCGCGGCGGCGTTGGCCGCTTCTTAAGCGGCTTTGTGTTATTCTTTTCTGGGGCAAAGGTGGTTTTCGTGCTGAACGAAAACCGCTTTTCTTTTCTAAAGGGATTCCCGTTGCGATTAATTCTTTTTGTGACCCTTTCTTGTTCAGAGATTACAGTTTCTGGGCCTGTAGACCACGGTGGGGAGGAACAGAAAAGTGCGCCAGATGGGTATTGAATTTGTCACAATCGGCGATAAATTGGCCCGGCCGATTTTTACGTCCGATGGACAGGTGCTGCTCGGCAAAGGGGTTTTGTTGACGGCTGGCTACATCTCGAAACTGAAAAATCTAGGCATCTCGGCGATCTATATCGAAGATGACCGTTTTCAGGATGTGAAGGTGGAAGATGCCGTCAGTGAAGAAACCCGACGGGAGGCGCTGCAGAGCCTGAAGGATGCGACTGATTACGTCCGCTCCGGCCGCAAGATCGACGGCGCAAAGATCAAGAACTCGGTCAATTCGGTCATCGAGGACTGCTTCAACAGCCATGGTGTCCTTGTGAACCTGATGGATATGCGGACGAAGGACAACTGGCTGCTCCCCCATAGCGTTTCTGTCTGTGTGATGGCGACGATGCTCGGCATAGCCCGCAGTCTCGATCGACACCGTCTCCAGGACTTGGCCGTCGGGGCGTTGCTCCACGATGTGGGCCTGACGACGGTGCCCAAAGAGATCCTGGACAAGGGAGAGGATCGGCTCGGCAAAGAGGAGCGGGAGATCTATGAAAAGCACGCCGAAGAGGGCTTCAATATCATCCGCCGTACGGGCGAATTGAGCATCGTCGCTGCCCATGTGGCCTACCAGCACCATGAGCGCGTCGACGGCACAGGCTTTCCCCGAGGGATCCAGGATCCCGATATCCATCTGTACGGTAAGATCGTGGCGATCGTCGATCTTTACGACAAACTGATCAACGGCGCCATGGGCGCCAGGCCGCTGCCCCCCCACCAGGCTTGTGAGGTGCTGATGGGGTTGTCGGGCCGCTACTTCGATTTAAGCCTCGTCCAGCTCTTCTTGAAAAATGTGGCGACCTACCCGACGGGCATCTCAGTGCGCCTTTCCACCGGCGAGATCGGTGTCGTCGTGGACCAGAACAAGTCCATCCCCATGCGCCCTGTCGTACGGGTGCTCATGGAGCGGCACCGCTTCGTTGAGCCGAAGGAGTATGATATGATTAAGGACACGACGATTTTTATCCAGGACGTGCTGCGCTGATTGAGACGCCGCCATCCCGGGAAATCTAAACAAGGGATGGAAGGACGGAGAAGCATTGAAGAAGGATATCGGCACTTGGCTGAAGGATGTCTTGGGCATCGCCCTCGGGGGGCTGATCTTCGCCTTTGGCCTGAACTACTTCATCATCGCCAACCATTTGGCCGAGGGCGGTCTGACCGGTGTGGCTTTGACGCTGCACTACCTCTTCGGCTGGCCTGTCGGCACGACCTACCTGCTCATGAACGTCCCTCTCTTTGTCATCGGCTGGCGGGTGCTCGGCACCGAGTTTGCCCTCAAGACGGTTCTTGGCACTGCTGTCGCATCCATCGGCGTCGACCTGACTCGCGCCTTCCAATCTCCCATGCCTGGAGACCTGTTGCTGGCGTCTCTGTACGGGGGGTCGGCCATCGGCCTCGGGCTGGGGGTCATTTTTTTGTTCGGCGGATCGACAGGTGGTGGCGACATCATCGCCCGCTTGGTCAACCACCGCTGGGGCTGGCCCATGGGTCGGGTTCTCTTCCTGGTCGACGTGGTGGTGATCACCTCGGTGGGATTTATCTTCGGTCGCTCCGTCGCCATGTATACCCTGGTGGCTGTCTTCGTGGCCAGCCGGATCATCGATTTCGTCCAGGAGGGCGCTTATTCCGCCCGTGCGGCCATGATCATTTCGGAAAAATCGACGGAGATCGCTCAGCGCGTCCTTGAGGAGTTGGAACGGGGCGCCACCGTATTCAGCGCCCGCGGCGTCTACACGGATGCCGAGAAAAACGTCCTCTACTGCGTTGTCAGCCGCTCCGAATTGGTGCGGCTGAAGACGCTCGTCTACGAACTGGATCCGAGAGCTTTCATGATCGTCAATGAGGTCCATGAGGTTCTCGGCGAGGGGTTTCGCAACTGGCATTCGTCTTAAGTATATTTGTGCGGTAAACCGGGGTGTATTGGCTCCGTTCGCTAAGGGCTCTGCGGCTGTTCGCTTGGTTGCTGCGCGGGCGCGCCAAAGCTCTGGGCTTTTCTGCAGGCGCGCTTTTTCGCGTTACAACCTGCGCTCTCGACGCTGCTCCGCCCAAACCGCTCACTCCGCCAATACACCCAGCGTCTACGTTCAACTGGACAATTTTGTTTCCAGGCGAGATTGTGCAGTGTTGCGAAATCCCTATTGTTTAGAAAAAGAATAAGGGCGCCGGCACTGCTTGAAACTCCGGCGGGACAGGGGCGGCCGGGGCCGTCTCTTTTTGTTCCCGGGAGATCTCCTCTTGGAGGTCGAGGAGGTATTCGAGGGCCTGTTTCTCCAGGTTCCCTTCGACCTTTTGGCTGTAAAGGATCCGCTCGATAGGGCCGATCGTCTGGGCGAACATTTCGATTTTTTCGGAGAGCAGGCGCAGCATCTGCTCCTCGATGGTGCCTCGCGTGCTCAGGTTGTAGACATGGACGTCTCGGCTCTGTCCGAGTCGGTGGACGCGGCCGATGCGCTGTTCCACCCGCATTGGGTTCCAAGGCAGGTCGTAGTTGATCACCTGACTGCAAAATTGCAGGTTGATCCCCTCGCCGCCTGACTCTGTCGAGATCAACACGGGCACGTCACTTTTTTGAAACTGGTGCTGGGTCATCGCCCTGGTCCAGCGGCCCAAGCCGCCGTGGTAGACGAGAACGGGGATGCCCGCCGCTTGCAGGTGCAGGGATAGATAGTCCATCGTCTGAAAGTACTCGGTGAAGATGACCACCTTTTCTCGGTTCTGCTTGAGGAATTCGGTGACCACGTGGCCTTTGGCGTTCTGGCGGATCCTGCGGGCCAGGGGGACCAGTTCCTCCAATCCCATCTGCTCGATAGTGCCGAGGGCGGCGAATGAGCTGGAACAGATCTCGCGGAGCAGGATGAGCAGGCTGAGGGTGCTCTTGCGGTTCTTTTTCCGTCGTCGGAATTCGCCGCGCAGGTACTGGATGACGGCGTTGTAGAGCTCCCGCTCCGGCTCGGTCAGGTCGATGGGGAGCAGGTGAACATGCCGCTTGGGCAGTTTGACAGCGCACGTCTCCCGGTGGTGGCGGATGAGGACGCCCGAGAGGATCTCTTGCAGTTCCCGGGGGTCTTTCGGTTCCCGTTTGCCCCGGAGGAAGGCCGACTGGAAGTCGGCAAAGTTGCCGAAATAGCCGGGTCGGAGCAGGTCGACCAGGTGAAAGAGTTCCTTCAGGTCGTTCTGTACCGGTGTTGCCGTCAGCAGCAGCAGGTTTTTGCTGTTGATGGTGCGGGCAAACTGATAGTTGCTGGAACGCGGGTTTTTCAACCGGTGGGCCTCGTCGATAATGACGGCGTCATAAGGGATCTGGCGGATGATGTCGGCGTGGGGCGACCGTTTCGCCAGATCGATAGAGGCGACGACGAAGGGATGCCAGTGCCAGCCGTACTCCCGCTTGTTGACCCAGCAGGGGAAGCCGAATTTGTTGCGCATCTCGCTGGCCCATTGACCGGTGAGGTTTTTGGGGGTGAGGATGAGCGTTTTATTCAACTGGCCGCGCAGTTGCAGTTCTTTTAAAAAGATGCCTGCTTCGATCGTTTTGCCTAAACCCACTTCGTCGGCCAGGATCGCCCGACCGCCCATGGGATAGAGGGCTCTCCAGGCGGCGTCGATCTGGTGGGGAAGGGGCTCAAACGCTAACTGGCTGAGACAGGTGATCCGGCCCAAAGCTGTCTTCCTCCCAGGCGACGATCCAGATAATGCCGTTTTCGTGTCGGTCACTGATCTTTTGAAGGGTTTTTTCCGATAATTGACGATGATCAACCTCGATCGCTTGTTATTGTGTGGAAACGACCTGTTCTTATCCTGGAAATTTTTCAGAAATATGTACATACTACATGTGGTGGTGAATGAGGTCGAATAAGGAGGAGGGATGCCCCTTTGGGTTATACCTTTGAGTTCACCTGGGTCCTGCGGCTGCCGGTGGAGGAACTCCCGAAGGAACCGTCTCAAAGCCCTGGCGAGCAACTGCTCTGGAGACGCACCCACGGCAACATCATCCTCGGTTTTACTCGGGAAGGCGGGCGCATGTATCCTGTCGGCATGCCTGTGTTGATCGTGACGAACCGCGAGGAAACGATCGGCATCGGCCGCATTCAGCGCTGCGAGATCCATGCCTTGCCCAACGGGAAACAGACGACGGTGGTCGAGTTTTCGATCACCCGTAAGTTTCATGAGGAAGAGAGGCGCATTGTTTCCGGGGTGTTCAAGGAAATGTATGGCTATCTCCCCGAGGGATTGTAGGTTCCGATGCAGTTGAGGAATTACGAAGTTGCTGCGGTTGTGGATCGATTCGAAAGAGTCATAGAAAAGTCTCCGATTTGATTCGAAGGAGGGCGTTGGCCCTGTTTGTGCTCTTGCCCGCTTACAATGAAGCAGCTGCGCTGCCCAGGCTGTTGGAGAAGTTTATGCCTCTGCAGGCGCGCTATCCTAAACTGCAGATTGTTGTGGTCGACGACGGGTCCGCTGATGAGACGGCAGAGGTGGCAGAAGGGTTTGCAGATCGGTTGGCTGTGACAGTCGTCCGGCATAGGCGGAACTGCGGACTGGGCTGCGCGATGAACACAGGCCTCCGCTATGTTTGCAGCCACGGCGCCGCCGATGATGTGGTCGTCACCATGGACGCTGACGACACCCATGACCCCGGCCTCATCCCTGAGATGTTGGATAAGATCAACAGGGGCGCCGATGTGGTGATCGCGTCCAGATACCAGGAGGGAGGCGAGCAGGTGGGCCTGTCACCGTTGCGCCGCATCCTCTCCTGGGGGGCGTCGACGCTGCTCGGCTGGATCTTCGGTATCGACGGCGTTCGGGACTATTCGTCCGGTTACCGGGCCTATCGCATCGGCGTGTTACGGCACGCCTTTGAACGGTTCGGAGAAAATTTTATCGAGGCCAGTGGCTTTCAATGCATGGCCGAGATATTATTGAAGATGAGGATGTTGAATCTGCGCTTTGCCGAGGTGCCTCTGGTGCTCCGTTATGACCGCAAAGCCGGGCAGAGCAAGATGCCGGTGCTGGAAACGGTGCTGCAGTATTTCTTCCTGGCCCGGAAGGTGTCGAGGTGGGAGGTTTTGCATGAAGAACGGCTTGGGTGAGGGGATCTATCTGATCCTGCTGGCAGTCGCCCTTGGAGCGGTCGGACAGGTGCTGCTCAAGATGGGCGCCAATCGGCTCGATATCCGGACGGGACCGATCCTCGAAGTGGCGCCGCAGGTGATCGTGCAGATGCTGAAAAACCCCCTCCTTCTGGGGGGGCTTTTGGTTTTCGGCGTCAGTTCATTGCTCTGGATCGTCTCGGTGTCGAAGGTGCAACTCAGCCTGGCCTATCCCTTGGTCAGTCTGGGGTACGTGATCGTCCTCTTTGCTTCCTGGGCTTTCCTGGGTGAGCCGGTGAACATGATTCGAATCGGCGGGGTGCTGGTGATTTGTTTCGGCGTCGTCATGGTCGCACAGAGTTGATGGGGAATCGCCGCAGCGCCTGGCGGGGTTTCGCGCCATGGGCGCTGGTCGCCGTCTGCCTGATCGGTCTGCTGCTACGGCTCAAGGGGCTCGATTCGCCCTTTGTCGATTTCCATGGCTGGCGCCAGGGCGATACGGCTGCCGTGGCCCGCTACTTTTATGAGCGGGAGTTCAATCTCCTGCGTCCCCAGCTGCCCTATTACGGCGCGCCGCCCAACTATGCCGAACTGGAGTTTTCGCTGGTTCCCGCGATCGCGGCGGGGTTGTATTACATATTCGGGGAAGCGTCTTGGGTGGCTCGAACGGTGATCATCCTCTTTTCCCTCTGGTCGCTAGTGTCTGTCTATCGGATCGGTGCCCATTTCTGGGGGCTCTGGCCGGGGCTGGTCGCCGCCTTGACCATGGCCGTCCAACCCTTCTATGTCTACTTCTCCCGTTCCTTTCAGCCGGATGTGCCCATGCTCGCCTTGTCGCTGGCCGCTCTCGCCGATTTCCTCGCTTGGTCCAGGGAGGGTTCGCGCGCTCATGCCTGGCGAGGGTGCCTCTGGCTGACCTTGGCCGTGCTCGTCAAGCCGCCGGCGGCGATCGCCTATCTGCCCCTCTCCCTTTGGTGGTGGTCCGCCTATCGTTCGGGACAGGCTGGTAGCTTTGTGGTGGGACTGGCTTACCTGATCGCGCCCCTTGCGGCGCTGCTGATTTATCTCCAGTCCATCCACGGGATCGCCGAGCATCCCTTCGTCTCTGGAATCGCCCTTTCCTTTATGGAACGGTTCTGGCAGGAGGGGATCCCGGTGGACTGGTACGGCGATGTAGGACGCGGGATTTTTTTCTTTGTCTGTACGCCTGTTTTCGTGTTGCCCGCCTTGTTGGGCTGCTTGCGCGGTCTTTTTTCCAAGGAACGACGCTGGATCGTTGCCTGGTTGGCTGGGGTGGCAGCCTTTTTCCTGCTGGCTGGCAGCCATGTGCTGAATAATCTCCAGTATTATTTCCTTCCCGCCGTTCCCTTGGCAGCGCTTTTTGTCGGTCTATCGACGGAGTGGTTGACGGTCAGTCGAAGGGGTTTGCTCCGCCGCGCCACCGCCGCCAGCTTGGCGCTGCTCGTCCTGGTCGGAGGAGCTTTCCTGGTTTCTGCCTCCTTCCAGCGCCTGTTGCCGGAACGATGGCTGCGCTACCAGCCTTGGACGTATGAACGCTGGTATCAGTTGGACGATAAGGTGCTGAAGGTAGGCCGGGCGCTGGAACAGATCACTCCGGCAGAGGCGTTGCTCCTTATCGCTGAGGAAACTCCGCGCAGCCTTTTTTACAGCCGTCGCTTCGGCTGGTTTATCCCTCCGGAGGAGTGTAGTGCTGAGTACCTGGCAGGGGTCCGTGCTGAAGGGGCGGCCTATCTGGTCTGGCCCTATGAAAAACCGCCGACTCACCTCGGTGGGCTGACGGGCGAGTGGCATCCCGAGGGGTTTTGGCTCTTTGACCTGGGGAAAATGTTTTAAGCCTGTTCTTGCGTGAAAGGGGAGGGTACTCATGGCGGATGAGCGGATTTTACAGGAATTTAAGTCTTTGCAGGATGGACAGGCCCAACTGACACAAATGGTGGCCGATCTGGTTCGGATCGTGGGGAATATCAATGCTGCCGTCGAGGAACTGCGGCAGGATGTTGACTTCATGAAACAGGAAATGGGCGTTATGCGTCAGGATATCGATGCGTTACGTCGGGATATCGACGCGCTGCGGCAGGATATGAATGTGATGCGGCGAGATATAGACAGTTTGAAAGTCATCGCCGTCCAAACGCAAGCGTCTATCGATGATATTCGCGAGACACAGGAAGACCGGGGAAATCTATTGGATCTGCTTGCGTTGAGGGTGAGCCATCAAGAAGCGAAGCTCCTTGGCATGTCCAAAAAGAGATAAAAAACAGGTCTTTTGCCGCTATTAGGACTTTTTAGGTTTCGATACAATCTCATACCCGCCCATCGCCACCAGGAAGAGGCCGAAGATCTTCCGCAGGAGGGGACCGGGCAGGTGGGCGGCCAGCAGCGCGCCGCCGATGGCGCCGCTGATCGCGCCCAAGGCGAGCAGGAAAGCCAGTTTTGGCCGCACATTGCCGTTCTTGAAATGGGTTGCCAGCGCGACAGCGGAGACGGGAAGAAAAGTGGTCAACGCCAGCGCCTGGGCTTGGTGCTGTGGCACATCGAGCACCAGGATCAGGGCAGGGACGAGCAGTGTGCCGCCGCCGACGGCAAGACCGCTGAGGATGCCGCTGAAAAAGCCGATGACCGACAGGCTGATCATCTCCATAGCAGCCGCACCCCAGCCGCGATCATGACGATGCCGAGCAACTGGCGCAGGCGTTCGGGGGAAAGGCGGTTCATCAGCCGCGCGCCCAGATAGGCGCCGGCCACCCCTGTCAGCACGATGGGCCAGAAGAGCGACCAGGAAAGATGGCCCTTCCACCAGTAGACGAAGGCGCTGGCCACGGAGGTTGGCAGAATGACGGCGAGCGAAGTCCCATGGGCCTGGTGCTGGGCGACGCCGAGCAGAAAGACCATGGTAGGGATGACGATCGTCCCGCCGCCGATGCCGATGAGACCGTTGATGAGACCGGTCGACAATCCGGACAGGATCAGGATGATCTTCGTGCGGCTGTTGCTCAGGTGAAAAATGGCAGACGACCTCCGCCTTCAGTTTGCCCCGCCGGAATCTCGATTATGGTGCTTTTTTTCACCGCAAAATGCCTTCAACACCTGTCGCCATGCGGTAAACAGAAAACTCCCTTTATGCGCATCCCTCTGGGAGGCTTTTTTTTTGTGGTGCCGTGCTGTTCTTTCCGCTATGGGCGTTGATTATAATCAAAAATGAAAATCGGTTGCGATCGTCGTTGATGAAGAGGGCGAGGCAGAGGGAAGGACGAAAAGGGTATGGAAGACCTTTTCCCAACAATGATCTGGCCCATGTTGGCGATCAGCCTGATCGCGGGCTTGGCCACCACGGCCGGCGCCTTGTGCCTGTTGATGCTGGGCTCGCTGGGAGCGCGGACCCTGAGCGCGCTCCTCGGCTTTGCCGCTGGGGTCATGGTCAGCGTCGTTGTGCTGGATCTGCTTCCAACAGCCTGGAATTGGGGAGGCCCCTGGTCGGTTCTCACCGGCTTTTGCCTGGGTGCGCTGCTCATCGCGCTTTGTGACGTAGTTTTGACCCAGTTTGCCCTTGCATCGAAGCGGGGGAGACAAGCGGGACCCTTGCGCAAGATGGGCTATCTCATCGCCCTAGGCATCTCCTTGCACGACTTTCCCGAGGGTATCGCCATCGCCGCCGGAACGGCGGCAGAGCACCACCTCGGCTGGGTCGTGACGTTGGCCATCGGTTTGCATAACATCCCCGAAGGGGTCGCTACGGCGGCGCCGCTGCGCATGAGCGGCATGGCGCCCTGGAAAATCATTGGGCTCACCATGGTCATGGCTTTTTTTACCCCCTTGGGCACCCTGCTCGGATTCGGCCTCTTGGCGCTGTCGACGAAGTCGCTCGCCCAGTTGCTCGCCTTGGCCGGGGGCGCCATGGCCTATCTGGTCTGGGACGAATTGTGGCCGGAAGCGAGCAAGCGCTCGCCTCGCTGGGCTATCACCGGCGCGATTGTGGGGGCGCTGGGCATGGCTGCCCTCTCGGGAATGCATCACTAAGAAGCGAAGCGACGGCTGCGTTGATTTGAAAAAAATGGAATATCCATCTGACCTTGTCCATATCTATGGATCAGAAAATGAATGAATGAGGAGGATCAACAGATGGACAGGGAGCGCAGCTGGTCGGCCGGCATAATCCTTGTGGTGACGGCCCTCGTTATCGCCTTCGGTCTGGGCGGATGCTCGGCCGTCGATCGCTTCATCTCTATGAAGGACGATTTTAAAGCCAAGGAGACGGGCGCCGCGAAACAGGAACAGTTGGGAAAAAACGAACAGCCTGTAACGCAGGGACAGGCGCTGCCGGTTGACGGGCAAGCCACGGTGGATCCTCCTCCCGGGCCGGAACAGGCAATCATGCTCTATTTCGCCGACGCCAAGGGACAGAATCTGGTCGTAGAAAGACGGTCGATTCCTAAAACGGGGAGCATCGCCAAGGCGGCGGTGAACGAACTGATCAAGGGCCCTAGCATCCATTCGGGCGCCCTGCCCACAATCCCCACGGGGACGCGGCTGATCGATATCAATATCAAGGATGGGCTCTGCACGGTCAACCTGAGCAAGGAACTGCAAAAGAACCATCAGGGAGGGTCGGCCAGTGAAGCCTTGACGGTGTACTCCATCGTCAACACGCTGACCCAGTTTCAGGCAATCCAGAAGGTGCAGCTCCTCGTAGAAGGGAAAAAGATTGAGACGCTGGCCGGCCATATGGACGTTTCCCAGGCGATGGCAAGGAAAAACTCGATGATCGCCAAGGAGGGGGAAACAGCGCAGAAGGCTTCCGGCGAGACGCAAAAGGGCGGCGCCGATGAGGCAGAGAAGAAAAATCATTAAAAGATACTCGGAAAAAACGTTCGGCCTCTCGCAGCGCCGGGCGTTTTTCCTATTTTCATCAAATGAGAAGCTGCAACCAAGGGGACCTATGTCTGGAGAAAGTTCTCAGACAATGGCGCAAAGGCTGGGCAGGGGGGTGAAAACGTTTTACAATACGGGAAGAGGACTGCGCACCAAAGATGGTGTTGGCAGTACATCCAGCGCTGCGGGAGCGGTGGACATGGTGTGCTTTTTTGAAAAACCTGAGCGAGGGAGAACCTTTCTTTTCAGCGGGAATATTCTATGTTATGGTTTAAAGGTCTGCTGATTGCGGGAAGATGCAGGGCTCTGTCGCCATGTTCGGCTGGGAGTGAGAAAGTTGCAACGTTGCCAACCGATTGGCATATTTGACTCGGGTGTCGGCGGTTTGACTGTGGCACGTGAAGTGTTTCGCCAAATGCCGGGGGAAGAGATCCTCTATTTTGCGGACACGGCCCATGTCCCCTACGGTCCTCGCCCTGCTTCGGAATTGATCCGATTTGCCCTGGAGATCACCGACTTTCTGGTTGCCGAAGGGGCGAAGTTGATCCTTGTCGCCTGCAATACGAGCTCTTCTTTGGCGCTTGATATCATCCGGGAGCGCCACAAGGTGCCTGTTGTCGGTGTCGTCGACCCCGGCGCGGAAGAAGCTGTTCGGCTTAGCCGGAACGGGCGGATCGGGGTGTTGGCGACGGAAGCGACCATCCGCAAAGGGGCGCACAGCCGGCGGGTGGGGGAATTAAACAGCGCCATGCAGGTCTTCGGTCAGGCTTGTCCCAGATTCGTCCCTCTCGTCGAGTCGGGGCGTTATAGCGGCGATGAGGCGCGGGCGGCGTCTAAACAGTACCTGGCGCCGTTGATCGAAGCCGGTGTCGATACCATCGTGCTGGGCTGCACCCATTACCCCTTTTTGGAACCGGTCATCCGGGAAGTGATCGGGGAGAAGATCACCTTGATCGATCCGGCTTGCCAGACCGTGGCACAGGGAAAGGCGCTGATGGAAAGGGGAATCATCCCCTTCCGGGATCCCCGGGGTCCAAAGCCTCGCCACCGTTTTTACGTCAGCGGTGATCCGGTGTCTTTTGCCCGGGTGGGCGGCGCTCTCCTCGGCGTTCCGCTGGATAACGACACCCGGCAGGTATGCCTCGACGGCATCTTGGAGAGGGAATGGAACCAGAAAGTGGTCTTCGCATGAAGTGGCTTTTTACCTGAAGTACGTTACGTCTGACCTGGTCTTTCCTTCGCTCCCGGCCTGTGCGCCGGGTCTCTCTTTGTCAACGATGTTTTCGCTCAACAAGGCGGAACAAACAGGTAGGTGGCGCCGATGGCGGACAAAATAGGATTGACGACAACGATCCCCGTAGAGATCGTCTATGCCGCCGGAAAAATCCCGGTGGACTTGAATAACCTCTTTATCACCTGCGACGCGCCGGGCCGGTTGGTCGACCGGGCGGAACAAGCCGGCTACCCGCGCAACATCTGCGGCTGGATCAAAGGCCTTTATACGACGCTGCTCGAACAGGAGAGCCTGCGGCAGGTCATCGCCGTCACCCAGGGAGATTGCTCCAATACCCATGCCTTGATGGAGACATGGCAGGTGGCCGGTGTGGCGGTGATCCCTTTTGCCTTTCCCTACGACCGCGACGCCGATCTCTTGCGTCTGCAGATGGAGAAATTGATGCAGCTGTTGGGCGCTGATTGGGAAGCAGTGGGCCGTTGGAAAAAGCGGCTCGATCAGGTACGGAAAAAAGCCCATGAAATCGACCGGCTCACCTGGGAAGCAGGTGTCGTCGACGGTCAGACGAATCATCTCGCCCTTGTCGGCTGTTCTGATTTCAACGGCGATCCTGACGCCTACGAAGCGTATTTGGACGGGATTATCGCGGAGGCCGCGCGGAATTCGACACAAGGGTTGGCCGGCGATCGGCAGGCGGTTCGACTGGCCTACGTGGGGGTTCCCCCGATCGTCTCCGATTTGTACTCCTATGTAGAAAGCATGGGCGCGCGGGTGGTCTTCAACGAGGTTCAGCGGCAATTCGCCATGCCCTTTGATGAGGACGATATCATCGAGCAGTATCGTCGCTACACCTATCCTTATTCGATTTTCGACCGGATCGACGATATCAACCGGGAGGTAGCGCGGCGGCGCGTTGACGGGATCATCCATTACACGCAGAGCTTCTGCTATCGGCAGATCGAGGATATCATCCTTCGCCAGCGCACGGCAGTGCCGGTGTTGACCCTGGAGGGGGACCGTCCGGGGCCGTTGGATGCGCGGAGCCGGATGAGGATTGACGCTTTTCTGGACATGCTCGCGAGGTAGCGCCCGCTGGAATCGCCCTGGAGCGGCCTAGTTGCTACTTAGGCTTAGGGCGCGTGCTGCATACGCCTGCGGGGTTTACGGTTGCACCGGTTAGACCACCGATTGGCGGTACTACTTACACATCAGGGGGCGAAGACTTCGTGAAGATTGGACTCGACCTCGGCAGCCGCTATGTAAAGGCCGTTTTTATGGAGGATGGACGGCTTGTTGATTACCGCTGTTACGACACCCTTGCCTTTTACCGTGAATATGGCCGCAAGGTTGACGGCGAGCTGGTCGTCGACTATGAGCGGCTCGGTTGGCCTACGGGTGCGGCCATCACGTCGACAGGGTACGGGCGGAATCTGGTCAAGCTTGCCGGGGGGCAGGTGATTCCTGAGTTGCGGGCGCATACGCGGGGGGCGATCTTTCAGACGGGGCTCTCTGATTTTACGCTCCTCGACTTGGGCGGTCAGGACAGCAAGGTGATCAAGGTGGCGGGAGGGCGCATGGTCGACTTTCGCACCAATGACAAGTGCGCCGCCTCATCTGGACGTTACCTGGAGAACATGGCGGCGGTGCTGGCGATGGATGTGGCGGCGCTCGGCGAGTGCCGGGATGAGCCGGTGGAGCTGTCCTCCACCTGCGCCGTTTTCGGCGAGTCGGAACTGATCGGTCAGATCATTGAAGGCCACCCCATTGAGCACCTGGCGGCGGGGGTGAACCGCACCATCGTCAAGCGTGTCGAGCCGATGCTGCGGGAACTGTACAGCCCGGTCGTCGTCTTTACCGGCGGCGTTGCCCGCAACCAGGCGATCCGCGCCATGCTGGAGGATGCTCTCCCTGTACAGGTCATTCTTCCCGCCTATCCTCAACTGAACGGGGCCATCGGTTGCGCTGTGTGAAATTTTTCACGTAAAATCTCGCAATGAGGCAGGTTTTTCGCACTGCCTGTTGAATCATATGGGTTGGGCTCGATTTTCGAACTTCGAACAGGATTTCGGCTACCGGTCAGTTAAAAATTGCTTCGGGTCAGCATTGAAACTGTCCCATCTCGGGACAGTTTCATTTATACAACAGCAAATCATAAAAAGATCAATCAAAGGAGGATGCCTGGATTGCGTACTATCACATTTGAACAGATCGCTTCGGCTGTGGAAGGGCTGTGCATCAAAGCCAACACCCAGATTGGCGCCGATGTGAAAGAAGCGCTGGAGAAGGCCCACGCGGCGGAAGAATCGCCTCTGGGCAAGACCATCATCGGTCACATCATGGAGAACAACGCCATCGCCGAAAATGAAATGGTGCCCATCTGTCAGGACACGGGCATGACTGTCGTCTTTGTCACCATCGGCCAAGAAGTCTTCGTCGAAGGCGGCCTCACTGACGCCATCAATGAAGGTGTGCGCCGCGGCTATGAAAAGGGCTACCTGCGCAAGTCTGTCGTCAAGGATCCCTTGATCCGCGTGAACACGGGTGATAACACGCCGGCCGTCATCCATTATGACATCGTTCCCGGGGACAAGCTGCACATCATGGTCGCTCCGAAAGGGTTCGGCAGTGAGAACATGAGCCAACTGAAGATGTTCAAACCGGCAGACGGCGTCGAGGCGATCAAAAAGTTCGTCATCGAGGCTGTCGAGAAGGCCGGTCCCAACCCCTGCCCGCCCATCGTCGTCGGCGTCGGTATCGGCGGCACCATGGAAAAAGCTTCTTTCCTGGCCAAGAAAGCCCTTCTTCGCCATATCGGCCATCACAGCGATAAGGCGCACATCGCCGCCTTGGAAAAAGAACTGCTCGAGAAGATCAACAACCTCGGCATCGGACCCCAGGGTCTCGGCGGTCGCACGACAGCGCTGGCAGTCAACGTAGAAACCTACCCGACCCACATTGCCGGGCTGCCCTGCGCCGTCAACATCAACTGCCATGTGGCTCGTCACAGCGAAACGGAACTGTAGACCGGCATAGAAGGGAAGGAGAGTTGGAATCATGAAAGCTGTACGGTTGACAACACCGTTGACGCAGGAGGTTCTGCGCCAACTGAAGGCCGGCGATACGGTTCTGATCAGCGGCACCATCTACACCGGCCGCGACGCCGCCCACAAACGCCTGGTAGAAACCCTTGACCGTGGGGAAGATCTGCCGTTTAATGTAAAGGACGCCGTCATTTACTTCGTCGGTCCCTGTCCGGCCAAGCCGGGTCAGGTGATCGGCTCCGCCGGCCCCACCTCGTCCTATCGGATGGACACCTACTCGCCCCGGTTGATCGAGCAGGGCCTGACCGGCATGATCGGCAAAGGGTTGCGGGGACCGGCTGTCGTTGACGCCATGAAAAAGCACGGCTGTGTCTACTTTGTCGCCATTGGCGGCGCCGGCGCGCTGATGGCCCGCTCCATCAAGGAAGCGAAGGTCATCGCCTATGACGACCTCGGCACTGAAGCCGTACGCGAACTGGTCGTCGAAGATTTCCCTGTCATCGTCTGCATCGATGCCGAAGGCAATAACCTCTACGAACAAGGGCGGGCTCAGTACCAGCGGGCTTAACCACCTCCCGGCGCGACCGGTGGTGGCAATCCGCTCGTCGCCCGGAGAGGAGTTTTTCAATGGAACGTGTTGATGGACGCCAGGCCGATCAACTGCGTCCGGTTCAGATCCAGCGGCAGTACCTGATCCACCCTGAAGGTTCCGTGTTGATCACCGTCGGCAACACGAAGGTGATCTGCACAGCGACGGTGGAGGAGAAGGTGCCGCCCTTTCAAAAAGGCTCCGGCAAAGGCTGGGTGACAGCCGAGTACGGCATGCTCCCGCGGGCGACAGGAACCCGCACCCAGCGGGAGGTCACCCGCGGCAAAGCGACTGGCCGAACCATGGAGATCCAGCGGCTGATCGGGCGGGCGCTCCGCTCTGTCGTCGACCTGCAGCGGCTCGGTGAGCGCACCATCTGGATCGACTGTGATGTTATCCAGGCTGATGGCGGCACGCGAACCGCCTCGATCACTGGCGCCTTCGTCGCCCTCAAGGATGCCTGCCGCAGACTGCTGAAGAATAAGCAGATTCAAAAAGACCCCATCATCGAGGCGCTGGCCGCTGTCAGCGTCGGCAAGGTAGCAGGAGAACTCCTGCTGGACCTGGCCTACGAGGAAGACGCAAAGGCCGAGGTGGACATGAACGTGGTCATGACCGCTGGGGGGCGCTTCGTCGAGTTGCAAGGCACAGCCGAGGGGACGCCCTTTGGCCGCGATGAATTGGACGCCATGCTCCGATTGGCGGAAAAAGGCATCTGTGAATTGATAGAGGCGCAGAATCAGGCGTTAGCGGAGTCTGCCCAGGCGTAGTCGATTCGAATCATTATCGGTAGGCGACTGTAGAACGGGTGAAACGTCGCACTGCCCAACAAGCCCTTATGCCCAAAAGAGCCGGCGCCTTGCCGGCTCTTTTGGGATATCTGTTCACGATGCCTTGACAAGCGGCAGATGGAAGAAGTACGATCATTTTGATCAATTATTTTTACAAATTAATACCATTTCGCTATCGGGCCTGCGAGGGGGAAGCGGTATGTATAACATCATCTTGGCGACCCAAAACATGGGGAAGGTCCGTGAATTTGAGGCCATGACGCGGGCGCAGACACCGGCGCTGCCGATCCGGTGGCTGTCGCTGCGCGACTTCCCCCAGATCACCGAACTCAAGGAGACAGGTGATACCTTCCGCGATAACGCCTTGATGAAGGCCGAACAGGTTGCCCGTGCCTGTGGCGTTCCTGCCATGGCGGACGACTCGGGTCTGGTGGTGGACGCGCTGAACGGTGCGCCCGGCGTCTACTCGGCCCGCTTTGCCGGAGAACCCAAGGACGACCGGCGCAACAATGAAAAACTGCTGAAGCTTCTGCAAGAGGTTCCCTTCGAACAACGGAAGGCTCGCTTCGTCTGCGTCCTGGCATTGGCCATGCCTGACGGGCAGAAGTTTTTTGCCGAAGGCGTCTGTGACGGTGTCATCGCTACGGAGGGACGCGGCGACGGCGGGTTCGGTTATGATCCTCTCTTTTACCTGCCGGCCTATGAAAAGACCTTTGCCGAACTGCCTGCGGAGCTCAAGAACAAGATCAGTCACCGGGCATCAGCGATGGAAAAGATGTTCTTTCTGTTGCGCGTATTGCTCTTTCCCGAACCGGAGCCGATTAGGCGGCCGAATCTATAAATCCAAGGCGATACTCCAGAGTTGTATGAATAAGAATTTTGCGGTGCAGACGGTTTCTCGTTGGAACTGTCTGTTTTTACTTTTATGAAAAAGCAAGAGATTCATTGCAGGACGATCGAGGAGCCGTAAAAATTGTAAATAAATGTAATAGCTGTGCGTAAGATACAATAACACAACAGAAAGGAGGAGCAGCGATGTCCCAGGCAAAGCCATATCGACTGCACAAAGGCGGCTCATTTTCTGTAGCAAAAGCACATTGCGACGGCTATGGCAGGAGATGCGCTGGGGGCAAAAAGCTTGGTTCCTGCGCGAATCGGAAAACCATCATCGAAAAACACGTAAAAAACCTGACTCGATTGGTGAATGATTTTGCAAGAACACGCTGGTGCTAACAGCGATGATGCCCAAGGCGATCGCCGGGGCGGTTCCTTGAACCGCCCCGGCGTAGAAAACCTACAATACGTTATAAATATTGGCAGGCGACGTAGGACTTGTCGTCTTGTCATCGAAATCTTCGTATGTTATAATACCACTCGATGTCCGCAGAACAAGGTCGATCGATTCGTAACGGGGCGTAGCGCAGTTTGGTAGCGCACCTGCTTTGGGAGCAGGGGGCCGCAGGTTCAAATCCTGTCGCCCCGACCATCTTTTCCACTCCTTGTCCGGCGGTACTATCGCTTTAGCGGACACGCTGTCTTCCGTGAAGCGCCTGTAGCTCAGTTGGATAGAGCACCTGCCTTCTAAGCAGGGCGTCGGGGGTTCGAATCCCTCCAGGCGCGCCATTTTCATTTTCTCTTGACAACCATCGGAGCAGGAATTAAAGTTATAAGATGCAGGAGCTGAAAATGCGGGAGTGGCGGAATTGGTAGACGCACTGGATTTAGGTTCCAGCGGGCAACCATGGGGGTTCGAGTCCCTTCTCCCGCACCACCGTCGTTTGCAAACCGGCAGCATGACCGCTTACCTCGGTGATCCGTCGCCGAGGTTTTATTTTTGATCAAGCAAAGGGGGAGAATGAAACCCTAATATCTGGGAAAAATATGAAAGCTGGCGTTCTATTCTGTTCAAGAGAGCAGGAAATGCGAGATTGCCGTAGAATAACATCCTTATGCTTTTTAAATTTTCGGATAGACTAGTAGAGGTCGATCCGGCAGATGACAGTCAAATTTACGATACGATCGATGAGAGGGGTACATACGTGAAGGCTTCAGTAGAACGGCTCGAAAACAACCAGGTATCGTTGCAAATCGAGATCGACGAGGCAACATTCGAACAGGGGCTGGAAAAGGCCTATAAAAAAGTCGTCCGTCAGGTTGCCGTCCCCGGCTTCCGCAAAGGCAAGACTCCCCGCAAGATCCTGGAGGCCCGTTACGGCAAAGAGATTCTTTTCGAAGATGCCGTCGAGTTCATCGTGCCCGACGCATACAAGCAGGCCATCGCGGAACACAATGTGGAGCCTGTAGAACAGCCGAAAATCGACGTCATCCAGATTGAGGCTGGCAAGCCCTTGATCTTCAAGGCCCTTGTCACAGTCAAGCCGGAGGTCGTTCTCGGCGAATACAAAGGTATCGAGGTGGAGGTCCAGCCGGTCGAAGTGCGTGAAGAGGATGTTCAACGTCAACTGGAGACCATGCAAAAGCGCCATGCCCGCTTGATCACCCTGACGGAAGGGGAAGCCCAGATGGGGGATACGGCGGTCATCGACTTTGAAGGCTTCAAAGATGGCCTGTCTTTCCCGGGCGGCAAGGGCACCGATCACCCCCTGGAGTTGGGCAGCAACACCTTCATCCCCGGTTTCGAAGAAGGACTTGTCGGTGTTTCGGTAGGTGAAACGGTCGATCTCCACCTGACCTTCCCCGAGCAGTACCATGTGGAAGAACTGGCCGGTCAGCCCGTCCTGTTCAAGGTCACCGTCAAAGAGCTCAAACGCAAGGAGTACGCCCCCATCGATGACGAGTTTGCCAAGGATGTCAGTGACTTCGAGACTCTCGACGAATTGAAAGAAGATATCCGCAAAAACCTGATGAGCGCGGCTGAAAAAGCCCGCGAGCAGGCCAAACGGAATGCCGTCGTCGAAAAGGTCGTCGGGGCTTCCCAGGTGGATATCCCCATGGTCATGATCGACAGCCGTGTCGATCAGATGCTGGAAGAGTACGGGCATCGTCTGCGCTACCAGGGTATCTCCATGGAACAGTTTCTCGCCATGACCAAGCAAACGCAGAAGGATCTGAAGGCGCAGTTTATTCCGGAAGCGGAAAAAGTGGTCAAAGAGGAACTTGTTTTGGAAGCAGTGGCCAAGGCCGAAGGAATGTCCGTATCCGATGAAGAATTGAACAAAGAGATTGAGGAGATGGCTGCCAACTACCGGAAACCGGCTGACCAGATCCGGAAGATTCTCGAATCGCGCGGTCAGATCGACGCCCTGACAGAGGGCATCCTTCTGAAAAAGGCTGCCAAGTTCCTGGTCGACAGCGCCAAAGAAATCGCTGGTTGATCCGGGAAAGAGCGAACTGCACAGCTTTCCCGGACATAGATTGAACTGTATACCTGAGGAGGTTTCTCGGATGAGTTATCTGGTTCCCATGGTCGTCGAGCAAACCAATCGCGGTGAACGGGCCTATGACATTTATTCCAGGCTGTTGAAGGATCGGATCATTATCCTGGGCAGTGCCATTGACGATAATGTTGCCAATCTCATCATCGCCCAGTTGCTCTTTCTAGAGGCCGAGGATCCGGACAAAGACATCCACCTCTACATCAACAGTCCGGGAGGCGCGATCACATCCGGCTTTGCCATTTACGACACGATGCAACTGATCCGCTGCGACGTATCCACGATCTGCGTCGGGATGGCCGCCTCCATGGGCGCCTTCCTGTTGGCCGCCGGCGCAAAAGGAAAACGCTACGCTTCACCGAACGCGGAGATCATGATCCACCAGCCCCTTGGCGGCGTCAAAGGCCAGGCCACAGAGATCGAGATCCATGCCCGCCACATCCTCAAGACCAGAGATCGACTCAACAAGATCCTGGCGGACCGCACCGGTCAGCCTCTGGAACGGATCGAACGGGATACCGATCGTGACTACTTTATGTCGGCAGAGGAAGCAAAAGCCTACGGCATCATTGACGGGGTGATGGAATTTAAGTCGCCGGCCAAGGCATGAAGCAGAGAGGTGAGGATATGTACAAAGGTTTCGGTGACGATAAAAGTCAACTGAAGTGTTCCTTCTGCGGTAAGCTGCAAGATCAGGTCAAAAAGCTGGTCGCCGGTCCCGGAGTCTACATTTGCGACGAATGCATCGAACTGTGCAATGAAATCATCGAAGAGGAACTTCAGGACGAAAATACCTTCGATCTGGGCGATGTGCCGAAACCGAAGGAGATCCGCGAGATCCTGGACCAGTATGTCATCGGTCAGGAACAGGCCAAGAAGGCCCTTTCCGTCGCTGTCTACAACCACTATAAGCGGATCAACCTGGGTTCCAAGATTGACGACATAGAACTGCAGAAATCGAACATCATCATGCTGGGACCTACCGGCAGCGGCAAGACGCTGCTGGCTCAGACGCTGGCCCGCATCTTGAACGTGCCCTTCGCCATCGCCGACGCCACCTCCCTGACAGAGGCCGGCTATGTGGGCGAGGATGTGGAAAACATCCTGCTCAAGCTGATCCAGGCCGCTGACTATGATGTGGAGAAGGCGGAAAAAGGCATCGTCTACATCGACGAGATCGACAAGATTGCCCGCAAGTCCGAGAACCCCTCGATCACACGGGACGTCTCCGGTGAAGGCGTACAGCAGGCGTTGCTGAAGATCCTGGAAGGCACAGTGGCCTCCGTTCCGCCGCAGGGCGGTCGCAAACACCCCCATCAGGAATTCATCCAACTGGATACGACGAACATCCTCTTCATCTGTGGCGGCGCCTTCGACGGCATCGAAAAACTGATCATGAATCGCATCGGCAAAAAGACGATGGGCTTCAACGCAGACATCAAAGGCAAGCAGGAGAAGAAGATCGGAGAAACGCTCCGGGAGATCCTGCCTGTCGATCTGCTCAAGTTCGGCCTGATTCCCGAGTTTGTCGGCCGTCTTCCCGTCATCGTCACCTTAGACGCCCTCGACGAAGACGCCTTGGTGCGTATCCTGACAGAGCCGAAGAATGCCCTCGTCAAACAGTACCAAAAGTTCTTTGAACTGGATCAGGTCCAGTTGGAGTTCACCGATGACGCCTTGAGAGCCATCGCCCAGGAGGCGATCAAGCGCAACACAGGCGCACGCGGCCTGCGGGCCATCTTGGAGGAAGTCATGCTCGACGTGATGTATGACATCCCGTCCCGCAATGACGTTACCAAGTGCGCCGTGACCAAGGAAGTCATCCTGAAGCAGAAGGAACCGGTGCTGGTCACGAGTGACAGAAAAAAAAAGAAGGAAGAGTCGGCTTAGGGGCGCAGGGTGAGCCGGCTGACAAGACGCCGATAGGGCGATCACCTGAATCGTCGCTCCCGGGCAAGCGCCCGACGACCCGAACCAAACCCGGTACGCGCCGATGACACAGACCCCGGAGGATCTCGATCCTCCGGGGTTTGTGGTTTTCCATGCCTCCGTCTCATAAAAAGCTTTCGCCGTCGGATACTATGGGGGATTGGCAAAAACAGAAATGGAGTGACGGCAGTGAACATTTGGTCGGGATTGGGCGGATTGCTGGGCCTCCTCCAGATCTTTTTCATCATCATCATCGGCATGTACTTCTGGCACCTGCTCAAGAATCAGCAGAGTTCCAAACTGGCGGTGGAGCGCGAATCGCGCAAGGAGGTAGAGAAGCTCCAGATGATGCGCCGGATCGCCCTCACAGAGCCGCTGGCGGAAAAGACACGGCCTACGACCTTCGAAGAGATCATCGGCCAAGACGACGGCATCCGGGCGCTCAAAGCGGCGCTCTGCGGTCCCAACCCACAGCACGTGATCATCTACGGTCCCCCAGGGGTAGGCAAGACGGCGGCAGCGCGGTTGGTTTTGGAGGAGGCCAAGAAAAATCCTCTGTCCCCTTTCTCCGTCCAGGCCAAGTTTATCGAGATCGATGGCGCCACGGCCCGTTTCGATGAGCGAGGCATCGCCGACCCGCTGATCGGCTCAGTCCACGACCCCATCTACCAGGGTGCCGGCGCCCTAGGCATGGCCGGCATTCCCCAGCCGAAACCGGGAGCGGTGACGAAGGCCCATGGCGGGGTGCTCTTCATCGACGAGGTGGGGGAACTCCACCCCATCCAGATCAACAAGCTCCTCAAGGTCCTCGAAGACCGTAAGGTGCTCCTGGAAAGCGCCTACTACTCCAGCGAGGACCAAAACATCCCCAGCCATATCCACGATATCTTCCAAAAAGGCCTTCCTGCCGACTTCCGGCTCATCGGCGCAACGACCCGGCTTCCTCAGGAGATCCCTTCCGCCATCCGCAGTCGCTGCCTTGAGGTCTTTTTTCGCCCCTTGACCCAGGAGGAGATCGGGGCTGTGGCCTGCCGGGCGGCCAAGAAGATGGACATGGCCATTCCCGAAAAGGCCGTCGAGGTGATCCGTCGCTATGCGACCAACGGGCGCGAGGCCGTCAACATCGTCCAGATTTCAGCCGGACTGGCGCTCGCCCGCGGCGTCAATGTCCTGTCTGTGGAGGATGTGGAATGGGTTGTCCATTCCGGCCAGTACACGCCCCGACCAGAGAAGAAGATCCCCCCCGAACCCCAGGTCGGCGTTGTTAACGGTTTGGCGGTGATGGGTCCGTCGCTGGGCGCCCTGATGGAGATCGAAGTGACCGCCTTGCCGGTCTCCCCCGGTGCAGGAACACTGACGCTGACGGGCATTGTCGACGAAGAGGAGATGGGCGGGCTGGGCGGACGGACGATGAAGCGCCGTAGCCTCGTCAAAACCTCGGTGGACAACGTGCTGACGGTCCTGCGCGCCCAAAAGGGGATCGAACCGAGAGACTGGGATATTCATGTCAACTTCCCCGGCGGAACCCCTATCGACGGCCCCTCGGCAGGCATCGCCATCGCGACGGCGATTTACTCGGCCGTCAAGGGCGTCGCCATCGACAACCGACTGGCCATGACAGGGGAGTTATCGGTCCGAGGTCGGGTGAAGCCGGTGGGTGGCATCGTCACCAAGGTGGAAGCGGCGCGACTGGCCGGGGCAACCCGCGTGCTGATCCCGGCAGAGAACTGGCTGGAACGTTTTTCTTCGATTCCAGGAATTTCCGTGATCCCATTGCATACGATGGAACAAGTCTTTGCGGAAGCGCTTTTGACAGATTCATCGGTGGTGGAGACGTCTGTTGCGCCTGCCGCAGACCTGTTATCGGCGGCTGCCGTCGGTGCGGCGCCGCCTCCCTGAGCAGCTTGGATGGGATCACCTGGTTGCAAGCGGTTCATGGAGGAAAAACGCTGGGCTTTGTTCCCCGATTATAGTAAAATGAGGATAATCTTCTGGCCCCTTCAGAAGAGTAGGAGGTGTTTGCCCAGATGGCCGAAGAAGAAAAGATACGGCAGACGATACAGGAATTGCCCCTGTTGCCTTTGCGGGGGATCATCGTCTTTCCTTACATGGTCATGCACCTAGATGTCGGCCGGGAGCGTTCCGTCAACGCGATTGAAGAAGCGATGGCCCAGGATCGGATCATCTTCCTGGCCACCCAGAAGGAAGCCCAGACCGATCAACCCGGCGCTGAGGACATCTATCAGATCGGCGTCATCGCCGAGATCAAGCAGTTGCTCAAGCTCCCCGGCGGGACGATCCGTGTGCTCGTGGAAGGCCTGGCCCGTGCGGAGATCCTCGAATACATTGACATGGAACCGTTGATCCGCGTACGTGTCCGAGAGCATATCGAGCCTGACGTCAAGTCGAACGCCGTGGAAGCCCTGATGCGTTCCCTCATCAACCAGTTTGAGCAATATGTGAAGATCTCTAAAAAGATTCCGCCAGAGACTTTTGTCTCTGTTGTGGCTGTCGAGGATCCGGGACGGTTGACCGACACCATCTCATCCCATCTGACTTTGAAGACGCAAGACAAACAACGCATCCTGGAAGCCCTCGACGTGACCGAACGTCTGGAGATCTTGACGGAGATCCTGGCCAGAGAGATGGAGATCCTGGAACTGGAGCGCAAGATCAACGTCCGCGTCCGCAAGCAGATGGAGAAGACTCAGAAGGAATACTACCTGCGGGAGCAGATCAAGGCCATTCAAAAGGAGCTGGGCGAGAAGGAAGACCGTCAGGCCGAAGGGGAAGATCTGCGCAACAAGATCGCCAAGGCCAAACTGCCCAAAGAGGTCGAGGAAAAAGCCCTTCGAGAGGTGGAGCGCCTTGAAAAGATGCCGCCCATGGTGGCCGAGGCGACGGTCGTCCGCAACTACCTGGACTGGCTGCTCGCCCTGCCCTGGGCCAAACAGACGAAAGACCGCCTCGATATCGACAAGGCCGAGGCCATCCTCAACGAGGATCATTTCGGCCTCGACAAGGTGAAGGAGCGGATCATCGAGTACCTGGCCATCCGCAAGCTGGCCCAAAAGATGAAGGGTCCCATCATCTGCTTCGTCGGACCGCCGGGCGTCGGCAAAACCTCGCTGGCCCGTTCCATCGCCCGCGCGCTCGAACGCAAATTCGTCCGCCTTTCCCTAGGCGGTGTGCGCGATGAGGCCGAGATCCGCGGCCACCGGCGCACCTATGTGGGCGCCATGCCGGGGAGGCTGATCCAGGGTTTGCGCACGGCAGGGTCGAAAAACCCCGTCTTCCTGCTCGATGAGATCGACAAGATGAGCATGGACTTCCGCGGCGACCCGGCATCGGCGCTCCTGGAGGTGCTCGATCCGGAACAGAACAGCACTTTTTCGGACCACTTCATCGAGGTGCCCTTTGATCTGTCCAAGGTCTTGTTCATCACCACGGCCAACGGCATGCACAACATCCCTCGGCCGCTTCTTGACCGCATGGAGGTCATCTACATCCCCGGCTACACGGAGGAGGAAAAGACGCGCATCGCCCTCGATCACCTCGTGCCAAAGCAGTTGAAGGAGCATGGCCTGAAGAAAGAACAGGTCCAGATCTCGGAAAACACGGTGCGCCGCCTGATCCGCGAGTACACCCGCGAGGCGGGCGTGCGCAATCTGGAACGGGAGATCGCCAGCCTCTGCCGCAAAAGCGCCCGGGCCATCGTCAAAAATCCCGAGCGACGCCTCTCTATCTCGGCCGGCAACCTGCCTTCCTACCTCGGCATCCCCCGTTTCCGCTACGGCCTGGCTGAAGCGGAATCGCAGGTGGGCGTCGCCACGGGGTTGGCTTGGACGGAAACAGGCGGTGACACCCTGGCCATCGAGGTGGCCCACATGCCGGGCAAAGGCAACCTCGCCTTAACGGGCAAACTGGGCGATGTGATGAAAGAATCGGCCCAGGCCAGTCTCACCTATGTCCGCTCCCGCGCTAGGGAATTGGGCATTGCCGACAACTTCCACCAGAACACGGACATTCACATCCATGTGCCGGAGGGGGCCATCCCGAAAGACGGCCCTTCCGCCGGAATCACCATCGCCACGGCCCTCACGTCTGCCCTCAGCCGGCGGCCGGTCCGCCGAGAGGTAGCGATGACCGGCGAGATCACCCTCCGCGGCCGCGTGCTCCCCGTCGGCGGCATCAAGGAGAAGATGCTCGCCGCTAACCGGGCCGGCTGCACCACCGTCATATTGCCGGCGGAGAACAAAAAAGATCTGGAAGAGGTCCCGGCCAACGTCAAGAAGAAACTGCGCTTCGTCTTGGTCGAGCACATGGATCAGGTCATTCGGGAGGCTTTGCTCGAACCGGTGCCGGTGCAAGCGCCCGAGCCGCCGGAGACGATCCCCGCCGCCATCGAAACGTCCGTGCCGGTCTACCAAGGGATGCTCGAAGAGACGCCGCCGGGATTGCAGACCTGATAGGGATGCTCGATTGGTCTTCTGGGCCGTGACGAGAGGTACCCACCTTCGGGTACCTTTCTTCCCCTTGTCTCGTCAACAAACCAAGGTGGGACAATGGGCATGAAAGACCAGTGCGAAATAGAAGAATGTGGCGTCGAACTGAGGTTAAGCGATGAGTGATAAGACTTCTTTTGAGGGCAACGTGGCGAACGCCGGTCATAGGGAATCGCCGTTGAAAATCAAAGAGGCTGAGTTTGTGATCAGCGCCGTCAAAGGGGAGCAGTACCCTGAAGACAATCTCCCCGAAGTGGCCCTTGTCGGCCGTTCCAATGTAGGCAAATCATCCCTGATCAACAAGCTCTGCAACCGCCGCCACCTGGCCCGGACATCGTCGACACCGGGTAAGACACAGACACTCAACTTTTACCGGATCAACCAGGCTGCTTATATCGTCGATCTGCCCGGCTATGGCTATGCCAGCGTCTCCAAAACACAGCGGGCCAGCTGGGGGCCTATGATGGAGCACTATCTGAAAAAACGGCTTCAACTCCGCGGTGTCATCCAACTGGTCGACATCCGCCATCCGCCGACAAAGGACGATATCGCCATGCGCGAATGGTTGAACCACTTCAAGATCGGCGCCGCCGTCATCGCCACCAAGGCGGACAAGATCAACCGGGGCCGCTATGCCAAGCATGTGAAGCAGATCCGTCAGGATCTGGCTATTCCCAAGGAGATCCCCATCATCGTCTTCTCGGCAGAAACAGGTCATGGAAAAGAGGATGTCCTCGACCTGCTCGATTATTTCTGGAACGGGATACAGCCTGAGGAGGAAAGGGAGATCCTATAAACCGGCAAACCGCCGGAATTGTGTCGCTAAAGCCCTTTTAAAGCTGAGGTCAAACTTATCAAGCTGCGAATAACCGCATCCCTTACGGAGGCGGTTATTTTTTGTGCGAATGGTGCTTGTGTAAGTATGCAAAGGAGAAGGGATAATAGATCTGTCGAAGGAGCGACGGAGTGGAATCATGGGTAAGGTGGAGCAAGGTGCAGCAAAAAAAGCGGCAGCCCTTAAGGAGCGAAAGGGTCCTTACAGACATCGAAAAAAATATCCAAAAGCTCCGCGCTGATTTCGAACGAAGCGACGACCTGCGGATCCGTCGCCTCCATGTAGACATGGATGGACAATCCATACCGGTCGCCCTGGCCTTTCTCGTGTCGGTCACAGATATGCATCGACTGGATCGGATCATCCTGTCCCTGCAAAGGGATCGCCTTTCAGCTGACATCATGCCGACAGCCCCTTTGGATCGCCGGAAACGCTTTGCAGAGGAGCTGTTGGCAGGCGGCTCCGTATTCGCCATCACCCACTGGAATAAGGCGATGAAGGAGTTGCTCTTTGGCGCGGCGCTGTTGTTCGTCGAGGGAGCCGCAGTCACATACGCTTTGCGCATCCCCAAAAAGTCAGGCCGTTCCCCGGAAGAGCCACAAGCGGAACAAGTGGTGCGCGGCCCGCACTACGGATTTGTGGAAGACCTGTACGAGAACATCGCCCTGGTCCGCAGGCGCATAAACAGCCGCTCGCTCAAGGTGGAGGTTGCGGAAGTGGGGCGGCTTTCCCTGACGAAAATCGCCCTCCTCTACATCGAAGGGGTTATTGACCAGCGGGTGCTGGCTGAAGTAAAAGAGCGGCTGGCCCACATTGATATTGACGAAGTGGCTTCCAGCAACACGATCGAAGAATGGATCGAGGATCATCCCATCTCGATATTGCCGCAGATAGCCCATACCGAACGGCCTGATGTAGCCGCTTCAGCGTTGGCGAACGGACGGTTTGCCATTCTCGTCGACGGCTCTCCGTCGATCTTGATCGCGCCAACCACCTTTATCGAGTTTTTTCATTCCCCAGAAGACCAGTATGAACGATACTACTTTAGCAGCTTTACCCGGATTCTTCGCTACATCGGCGCCTTTTTTTCGCTCACCCTTCCCTCCATCTATGTGGCCTTGACAACCTTTCACCCTGAAATGCTTCCCAGTCTCCTGTTGTTTTCCATTGCCTCCTCGCGAGCCGGGATCCCTTTTCCGGCCTTGATGGAGGCGCTCATCATGGAGAGCATCTTCGAATTGCTGCGGGAGGCGGGGCTTCGCTTGCCTCGGTCAGTGGGACAAGCCGTCAGCATCGTCGGCGCCTTAGTCATCGGTGAGGGGGCTGTTCGAGCCGGGCTCGTCTCGCAGGCCATGGTCATTGTCGTGGCCATCACCGGCATCACCTCCTTTGCCATCCCTGCCTTCAATCAAGCCCAGGCTTTTCGCATGATTCGCTTTCTGCTGCTTTTGCTGGGCGGCACCTTTGGCGTCCTCGGGCTGCTCTGCGGATTATCGATCCTGCTCTTGCACCTCTGTGCAATTCGCTCCTTTGGGGTCCCCTATTTAAGCCCCCTCTCCCCGCTAGAACCGCTCGCGTTGCGTTCAAAGTTGTTGCGCTTTCCCTTTTGGACAATGACAAAGCGGGAAGACTATTTGGCGCCTTCCCATAACATAAGAAGAATCGGCAAAAGCGCCGGGAGAAGGAGGATGGCCTGGATGGCTCCAGAAATCGACAGCCTTCCCGCCGACAAAAGGCGACCATTTAGGCCTTTACGTCAGATGGTGCGCTCTCCGAAAGGCAGCGTGGAGGGGAGGCGCGATGGTGATCAGTAAACCATGCAGGGGGCTGGGCATGGGCCCTGTCTTGTTGCTCGCAGTCCTCTTGGCGCCCCTCTTCGCAGGCTGCGGGGGGAAACAGGAGTTGGACCGGGTGGCCTTCATCATCGCCGTTGGCATTGATAAGGTAGAGGAAGGGCGGTTCCGCTTGACGGCGCAATTCTTCAAGGCCCCGGCTCGGATTGGTGTGGAAAGCGAGAAGATGAATCCCTACTGGCTCGTCAGCGCCGAAGGGGAGAGCATGATGGACGCCTCGCTGAAGCTGCGACGACGTGTGGACGGTCCGATCAGCTGGCATCAAGCAAGGACCTATATCATCGGTGAGGAGACGGCCAAAGAGGGCATGAAGGAAATCGTTGACTTTTTGGTCCGCAATATAGAGGTACGCAAGGGGGCCAATATGGCGATTGTGGAAGGCAGTGCCCGCGATTACATGGTCTTGTCACCGGAATTTGAGATGAACATTGCCCAGGAGACATGGCGCATGATCGAAAACTACCGCGAATGGGGTGGGACGATGCGCTTGCGAATGAGCGAGTTTATTCAAGCCTCCTATGAACCGCAGAGGGGCGTTCTATTCCCGTACTTGCGCAAGGATAAGCCTACACCTGTCGAGTCCACAGGAACACAGAAGGAAAGGCTGGCCTCTTATGCCGTCCCCGCCGTGAGTGGCGGCGCCATGGTTCGCGATTTTCGCATGCGCGGTCAGTTGAATGAAGAGGAGACGCGAGGCTTCCTGTTGGTTCGCGCCAAAGAGAAGGCCGTAGCGCCTGTTCTAGTAGATTGCATGGATGAAGAAGTCGGTAGACAGGCGACTGTCATCCTTTCGTCGATCCGGCGGAGGATAGACGTGGTCGACCAGGGCGGGATCCCTGCCTTTCAAATCGAGATTACCGCCAGCGGCAAATTGATGGAGTATCATTGCGAGACGCCGCTGGTCAAAGACCGAGTGAAACAGTTAGAGGCGATGACGTCGGAGAAAGCGCGCCGCTATGTGCTCGCCGCTTGGAAGCAAGCGCAGCAGTCCGAAACAGATTTATTCGAGCTTAGCCGAGAGCTGAAGGCGTTCTACCCTGAGATCTGGAGCAAAGAAAAAGAGCAATGGTCCCAACGGTTGCGAGAGATCGCGCTGGATGTCAATGTGAGCGTCCGCCTTTCCAACGTAGGGACCATCGATAAGGGCGTCATCTCGGAGAATCAAAAAGCGAAACAGGGGGATGAAGAGTGATCATCCTCCTCCTTGGTATTGCCGGCCTGCTGCTTCTTGTGCAGGGAACGTCCCTCGAAAAGGCGCCTTGGAAGATGAAAGCGGCTTATCTATTTATGTTGGTGACGGGTGTCTACTACACCCTGATCGGCAGCCAGATGGGAGAGCCGCTGCTTCACCCGACGCGCTGGATCGGTCAATGGTACATGCCCATGGGTGAAAGGCTTTACGATTGGCTTGGCTTCACTTTCTTCCGGTAGCGAAGGATAAGCGCCCCGAGGGGAAACCCAAGGGCCCAGGGAAGCAGGTAAAGGGCGTAGGCCTTATTGGCAAAGTCAAAAACGTCGAGGAGGTGTTCGTAGACAAACAAGGAGAGGCCTACCGTCAACAGCGCCGCCGGTGGGATCAAAAGCGAGCGCTCCTTTGCGCCAAGCCAATCGGTCAGATGTTCAATGAAGCTATAGAAACAGATCATGCCTTTGATCAGCGATGAGAAAAAAAAGACGGGAATGAAGGCCACATCCAGGCGATCGAGAAAAATCCCCAGTTCTTCGTGGAGCACGACACTAAAGAGCGGAAAAAGGAGCGTATCGACTTCCGCTTGCCCAAAGACGGCGATAGCGATCATGTCGCGGAGCGCAAAGAGCAGCGTCGAAAGGATAACAGCGGAGAGGAGTGGTCGCAAGAGGCTCCTGTCTTTGGGGGCATGGGCGAGGAAAGGGAAGAGGAGGATCATCTCGGCGAAGGGAAAAGAGAAGCCGGCCAATCCCTGGCGGAGGAAGTCCCCTGTCGACGCTTCCAAGAGGGGGAACAGGTGATGCGCATCGAAGAGGGGGATGGCCAACCCGTAAATGGCCAACAAGCCGGCGATGATCAGCGGCAAGAGGATCAGGGCAAAGCGAGCGATGACCTCCGGACCTAAGGCAGCGCTATAGGCGATAACGATGATCAGCGGCAAGGAGAGGGTGATGGCTGATGCGGTAGGGTAAATCTGGTACATGAGCAGGCTGGTCAGGTTGTTCAACACCAGCGCGGCCAAATGCAAAGGAAACCAGAGCCAAAAGACCGCGAGAATGGAGCCGATTCGTTGGCCAAAGGCCTTTCTGGAGAGGCCGATCAGGTTTTCACCGGGATAGAGGTCTTTGACGGCAGAGAGCAAGAGGGCGTAGCCGCAGGCGGGGAGTCCGAGCAACAGCGAGCCGATCCAGGCGTCTTGCTTGGTGATGCGGGACGAGGGCGTCAAGATGATCCACGATCCCAGCAAAAAGATGGTGGCGAGCGCAAAAACTTGTGTGGAAGAAATCAACTCTTTTCGCATACCTCTAGTATGCACCGCGAAAAGCAAAAGGCCTCCGGTCAGACCGGGAGGCCTTTGGAAAAATGCCCTTTATGCTTTGGGTGGATTTTCCAGATAATCGTAGCGGTGATCGAAGACCCGCCGTGTCTTCTTTTCGCTGCGCGGCAGCCCGCCATGGGGGAGGACTTCCACATCGGCGACGATGCCGATGACCGACTTGATGTTTTTGCGGCAGGCCCGGGCGACATCTTCCGGCTCGTGTCCGTTGGACAACTCGACGCGGATGCGGATATGGTCCTTGTTGTCCACCCGCTCCAGGACGATCTGGTATTCGCTGGACACGCCGGGGGTGTGCTTGAGGACATGGTCGATCTGGCCGGGGTAGATATTGACCCCTTTGATCTTGATCATGTCGTCGGTCCGCCCCAGCACGCGCCGGATCATCGGGAAAGGGCTGCCGCAGGAACAGGCGTAGGTCTCGATGGTGGTGATGTCCCGGGTGCGGTAGCGGATGAGGGGCATGCCTTCCTTGGCGATGGTGGTGATCACCAGTTCGCCTTCCTGGCCCGGCGGGAGGACATGGCCTGTCTCCGGATCGATGACCTCGAAGATGAGGTAATCGGACCAGAAGTGAAGGCCCTCGTGGCAAGGGCAGTCGATGGCGATGCCCGGTCCGTAGATCTCCGTCAGACCGTAAATGTCAAAAGTCTCGATCCCGAAGATCTCCTCGATGCGCCTGCGCATCTTGTCGCCCCACCGTTCGGAGCCGAAGATGCCGATTCGCAGTTGGATCGCCTCGAGGATTCCGCGGCGTTCCGCTTCTTCGGCCAGCAGCAAACCGTAGGAGGAGGTGCCGATGAGCACCGACGCCTTCAGGTCGGTCATCATCTCCAACTGCTTATCTGTGTTGCCGGGGCCGGTGGGAATCGTCATGGCGCCCAGTTTCTCCACACCGGCTTGAAAACCGATGCCGGCCGTCCATAGGCCGTAACCGGGCGTCACCTGCACGCGGTCGCGGCGGCTGACGCCGACCGTTTTCAGGCAGCGGGCCATCATGACGGCCCAGTCGTCGACATCCTTCCGGGTATAGGGCACGATGACCGGTTTGCCTGTCGTTCCCGATGAGGAATGGATGCGGACAACCTCTTCTTCATTGACAGCCATCAGGCCCAGCGGGTAGGCTTGCCGCAGGTCTTGCTTGGTGGTGAAGGGCAGGCGAGCCAGGTCGTCCATGGAGCGGATATGGTCAGGCGCGATCCCCGCCGCTTGAAAACGCTCCCGATAAAAGGGGCTCATCTGGTAGGCGCGACGGATGGTCTGCACCAGCAGGGGAAACTGGCTTTGGGCGATAGCGTCAAAATCGATAGGACGGCGCATCTCCGTCCGTTCACAGGCGACGGCAGATGGGGTCATGTTTCTCTTCTCCTCTCATGCTCTACTGATTGGCTCAGGTGGGTCTCCATTGCTCAGGTGCTCGGTTGCGTAATTGTTCAATTGCCCAATTACGCTCAGGTGCCTCTCAGGCGTCTCGGCTCGGCTCCATGACCTTTCTATGAATGTTCAGGCGGTGCAATGATCCCGTCCGTCAGAAAGGAACCTTACATCTCATCCTTTAGGATACCAAAGGCGATGTTCCGGCACAAGACCCCAGGCTTCGGCCGGTCAGGAAGGCCTGGCGGTTGATCTCGCGGAGGCGGGCAGGCAAGAGAGCCTCCGCCGCCTGCCAGAGCATGTCTGCGGTGACGGGAAGGCCGGGCAGCGTCGACAGGGCGCCGAGCATGACCATGTTGGTCGTCTTGGCGTTGCCTGTCTCCAATGCGGCTGCGGTGGCGTCGATCAAGTGGACGCGCTGTCCCTGTTGTTGTAAAAACTCGATAATGGCCCCTTCGTCGTAGCGGGTCAAACCCAGAGAGGCCGCCGGCGGGATGATTGGGCGGCGGTTGATGATGGCTCGACCGTGCGGGGCGACTTTTGTCCAGCCCTTTAGACCCTCCGCCAGTTCTAGGCTGATGAGGACATCGGCGGCGCCGTCGGGGATCAGGGCGCTCCACAGGCGTTCTCCGACGCGGACATGGCTGATGACAGAGCCTTCCCGTTGGGCCATGCCGATCGTTTCCGATGTGCGAACCTTGTATCCGGCGGCCAGCGCCGCTTCGGCAAAGAGGCGCGACGCCAGGACGCCGCCTTGGCCGCCGACGCCGGTGATGATCAGGTTAAAGGTCTTCATGACGCCACCTCCGGCGAAATGGCTTTCCAGGGACAGATCTGGGCGCAGGCGCCGCAGCCGAAACACTTTTCGCGTGCGATGGCGACGGCCGGTTTACCGCCTTGACCCGTGTCGGTTGTGGGAGCGCCAGCCCCTTCGACAGATAGATTTTTTTCCGAAAGCGCAGCGGACGCTTTGTCGGCAGGCTTCACTTCGTAAAGGGCGGGGCAGCCGAACTTGTGCAGGCAAATGCCGCAGCGGCGGCAGGCTTCCGCGTCGATCCGGTAGGGAGTGGAACGGCGCGCGAGGTTGACACAATCGCGGCGGGCGATGATGACGGAGACGCCGGGATAGTCGAGGGCCTCCCGGGCGGCGGCGATGGTGGCCGCAATGTCATAAGGGTCGACGGTGCGCACCCACTCGACGCCGCAGCCGCGGGCGACAGCGGCGATATCGATGGTCGGCGCGATCTCGCCCGTTCCCTTGCGGCCCAGGCCGGGGTGCGGTTGGTGACCCGTCATGGCCGTCGTCCGGTTGTCCAGGACGACCAGGGTCATGCGAGCCTGCTGGTAGACGGCGTTGATCAAGGGCGGGATACCGGAGTGGAAGAAGGTAGAGTCGCCCAAAAAGGCGATGTGAGGTCGATCCGGCTCGATGTGGGAAAAGCCGGCGGCCATGGCCACCGAGGCGCCCATGCAGATGATGGTGTCGGCAGCACCCAGCGGCGGCATGGCGCCCAGGGTGTAACAGCCGATATCGCCGGTGAAGAGGGCGTCGCGGCTACGGGCGGCTTGGATGAAGGCGTAGAAGCTGTTGCGGTGAGGGCAACCGGCACAGAGGATCGGGGTGCGCAGCGGCGGCGCCGGCAGGGAATGGGCAGACACCGGGGCCGGTGCGACGGCCGAACCGGTAGAAATTGCGGGAGCGGACCCCGGCTGCCCCACTGGGGTAAGCGGCGCCGGCGAGGCAGAAGCTGCCGGCGTCCGGTCGCAATGGATCGAACCGGTGACAAAGCGGCGCAGCAGCGGCAACAGCAGATCGGTGCTGAATTCGCCTTCCCGGGGAAGGTGGCCCGAGTTTTTTCCGATGATCGACAGGCATAGGCCGGTTCGATAGGCCTCGACCGTCAACTGCTCTTCAATCACCGGTTCTTGCTCCTCTACGATCAGCACAGATTTTTTATTGCCGAGGAAGTCGAGGATAGGCGCGGACGGCAAGGGAACGGGAGCGCCCACCTTATAGACGGGGATGGAGACGCCGAGAATGGCCAGCCCTTCTTGAACATAGCTATAGGCCACACCGCCGGCCACGATGGCGAGGTCCTCGACGGCTTTCCCCGAATGACCGGCATATCCGGCGTTTTTGACATTTCCAGTGTCTTCGGAGCAGTTTCCGGTGCAACCGGCCGTTCCGTCTTCGCCACAGAGCGGAGCGATGCCGTTCAGGCGATGCTGCAGGAACCAGCGGCGCATCTCATCCTGGATGGCGTTGAGGCGGCGATGGCGTTTGGCCGACAGGGAGGGTAGGATCACCCAGCCTGGATCGCGCTCAAAGCGGACCGGGGGGAGAGGGAGGGCGGGTAGGGGCGGTGGGGAAAAAGACATGTCCTGGCAGACATGGGCCGTTCGGGTGGTGGGTCGGACAATGACGGGGACCTGCAGGTCCTCGGACAATCGAAAGGCCGCTTTGACCATCTCGCGGGCTTCTTCCGGTGTGGCCGGATCGAGGACAGGGAGTTTGGCGAAGCGGGCGAAAAGGCGCGTATCCTGTTCCGTCTGGGAGCTGTGTGGTCCCGGATCGTCGGCGACGATCAGGACGAGGCCGCCCTTCACACCCAGATAGGCCAGGGTCATCAAGGGATCGGAGGCGACGTTGAGGCCGACCTGTTTCATGCAAGCCATAGCGCGGGCGCCCGCCCAGGAGGCGGCAATGGCCGTCTCAAGGGCCACTTTCTCATTGACGGACCACTCGGCATATATCCCATAATCAGCAGCATGTTCCAGGATCTTTTCTGTCACTTCCGTCGACGGTGTGCCGGGATAGGCGGCGACCACACGGACGCCGGCCTCGATGGCGCCCCAGGCAATCGCCTCGTTTCCCATCAACAGCCGGCGCGGCGGTTCGGCAAGTCTGTTCATCGGCCTGTTCCTTTCTTTTCTGCGTTTTGTCCTTTATTCGACTTGCCGCGTCAAAACCCTTGTTTGCCCTCTGAGCTGGAAAAATCTTTGAACTTTGGCGAGCTTTTTCGTCTTTTTATCGGTGATCGGGGGGAATCGCCGTGATACAATGGAGCCATCGCGACCGAACCGGACAACCCTATTCGGCATTTCGCAGGAGGTATACCCGTTGCGTATCACAGAACTGGCGCTCAAGCGACCGGCCATGATGACGATGGTCGCTCTCTTTTTCGTTGTCATCGGCCTCTACAGCTACCGTAGCATCGGCGTCGAGCTGTACCCCGCCCTGAATACGCCTTTTGTCACTGTGTCGGCGGCCTATCCCGGCGCCGGCGCCGAGGAGATCGAGACCCAGGTAGTCAAACCCCTCGAAGAAGGGCTCTCCTCCCTGGCGGGCTTAAAAAAGCTCACTTCCGTCTCCGTGGAAGGGCGGGCTACCATTCTCATCGAGTTTGAACTGACGGCGGACGCCAACCAGGCCGCCATCGATGTGCAGAAAAAGGTCGATTCGATCAAGGGGCGCCTCCCCGAGGATGTCAAAGACCCGGTGGTCATCAAACGGGACATGAACGCCCTGCCGGTGGCCGCCATCGCCTTCAGCTCCTCGCGACCGCTTTATGAGGCCAACGAGATGGCCAAGGACCTGATCAAGGAGCGGTTGCAGAAGATCCCCGGTGTCGCCGAGGTGACCATCTCCGGCGGCCAGGAGCGGGAGATCCAGATCAACATCGACCGGACCAAGTTGGAGCGGTACGGTCTTTCCATCAACCAGGTCATCCGCCGCTTGGACTCGGAAAACCTGAATGAGCCCTCCGGCCGCCTGGACCGCCCGGAAGCAGAGTACATGGTCCGCGTGCTCGGCCAGTTTCGTTCTGTCGAGGAGATCCGCAACCTGGAGATTCCCATGGCGAACGGCAAGTCCATCGCCCTGCGGGAGATCGCCGATGTGTCTGACACCTACAAGGAGCTCCGCGAGTACACCCGCTTAAACGGCCAACCGGCCCTCGCGCTGATGGTCTTCAAACAGTCTGACGCCAGCCTCGTCGATGTGGGCGATCGCGTCAAGAAAGAGATCGATTCCCTGAAAAAAGAGCTTCCCGGCGACACCCAGTTGATCATCGCCCGCGACTTTTCCCAGTACATACGCCTCTCTGTCAACGGCACCCGTGCCAATATCCTAGAAGGCATCCTCACAACCAGCGTGGCCTTGCTCTTCTTCTTGCGCGACTGGCGTTCCATGGTCTCCGTCCTCATCGCCATCCCTGTGTCGCTCATCTCCACACTGGCGGGGATGTACTTCGCCGGCTTCACCTTCAACGTCATGTCCCTCATGGGCATGGCCATGTGCATCGGTATCCTCGTCGACGACTCCATCGTCGTCTTGGAAAACATCCACCGTCACCTGGCCATGGGCAAAAGCCCGAAGCAGGCAGCCCTCGACGGCCGCTCCGAGATCGGTATGGCGGCCATCGCGATCACCCTTTCTGACGTGGTCGTCTTTGCGCCCATCGCCTTTATGAGTGGCATGGTCGGCCAGTTCTTCCGCCAGTTTGGCCTGACCGTCGTCTTCGCCACATTGATGTCCCTCTTCGTCTCCTTCACGCTGACGCCGCTGCTCGCCTCGCGGTTGATGAAGCCCCGCGGCGGCGGGGCAAAACTCCATCCGTTGGCCGGTGTCTCCTGGTATCAGGCGGCCTGTATCTTTGCACCGGTGGACCGTTATGCCGCCCGCTTCCGTGACCGTTACTTGCGCATCCTCGAATGGTCCTTCCGTCACCGCAAACAAGTCATCGCCGCCGGCGTCCTCTTTTTCTTCGCCTCGGCGGCGCTCGTCCCCCTCAAACTGATCGGCTTCGAATTTGCACCGCGCACCGACCAGGGCGACATCACGGTGAATGTAGAACTGCCCATCGGCACGCCGATCCAGAAGACGGACCAGGCGTTAAAAACCATTGAATCCTATTTGCAGACCATCCCCGAGATCCGCTACTTCCAGACCTCTCTTGGCTCGACAGGCGGCATCGGCATGGGATCGGCCGGTTCGAACATCGGTCGCATCGGCGTCTCCCTTGTCAACAAGAGAGAGCGGAAACGGTCTGTCTGGGACGTGTCCGAACAGATCCGCCAGTGGGCCGTCAATTTTCCGGATGGGCGGATCACCGTGACCGAGAGCGATTCCATGGCCTCCGGCTCCGGCTATCCCGTGCAGATCGAGGTCTCCGGATCGGATCCGAAAACGCTGCTCACCGCCGTCGATGACATCAAAGCGATCGTCGCCGCCACAGCAGGTTCTCGCGACACTGACTCGAACTGGCGGGTCGGCCAGCCGGAGATCCAGATCTCCATCGATCGATTGAAGGCGGCCTATATGGGCGTTTCGGTGAAGGACATCTCCGAAACGCTGCGGGCGTCCCTGAATGGCAACGTTTCCACCAAGTATCGCGTCGGCGATAAGGAATACGACGTCACCGTCCGAATCAACCGGCTGAACAAGTCAGACTTGGACGCCTTGCGTACCCTGACCTTGACCAACAATGCCGGCCTCCCCGTCCAACTGCAGCAGGTGGCCCGGATCGGTATCGGCGTCGGACCGACGGAGATCCGCCGGGCTGATCGGCAGCGGACGATCACCATCTCCGCCGGGTTGCAGGGTCGCGTCCTCGACGACTTTCTCAAAGAGGTCGACAGCAAGATCAAGGCCAAGGGGCTGCCCCAGGGCGTGTCCTACAGATTTACGGGTTCGGCCCAGAGCATGCAGGACTCCTTCCGCGAACTGGTCGCTGCCTTGGCCCTGTCCATCGTCCTCGTCTACATGGTCCTGGTCATGCTCTACGAGTCTTACATGACGCCTTTCATCCGCATGCTGTCGCTGCCCTTGGGCATCGCCGGCGCTTTGATCGCCCTGGCGGTGACGAAAAACTCGCTCAACATCTTCTCGCTCATCGGCATCATCATGATGGACGGTCTCGTCGCCAAAAACGGCACCTTGCTCATCGACTACACCCACACCCTGCGCGAACGGGGGCGTTCCCTGAAAGAGGCGCTGATCGAGGCCGGTCAGACGCGGCTCCGTCCGATCATCATGACGACGGTGACCATGGTCTTCGGCATGCTGCCGTCGGCTCTGGCGCTCACCGAGGGGAGCGAAACGCGCTCCAGCATGGCCGTGGTGCTCATCGGCGGTCTGCTTTCATCGACCCTGTTCACCCTCATCATCATCCCTGTCGTCTACACCCTGATGGAGGATTGGAAAGAGGGGTTGCGGCGGCGGTGGGGGAAGGTGAAGGAGCGGTTGTATAGCCAGGGCGGGGCTTCTGCGTAGCAATTAAAATTACGTTGCGGTAAAGCGGGGTGTATTGGCTCCGCTCGCTAAGGGCTCCGCGTCTGTTCGGCTTGGTTGCTGCGCTGGCGCGCCAAAACTCTGGGGTTTTTCTGCATGTCGATGGCGCGCTGCTCCGCTTCGCAAGCGGCGTTCACGACGCCGCTCCGCCCAAAGCGCTCGCTACGCCAATACATCCGGCCTTTACGAGACACATACACTGCATGGAAAAGCATGTTTTTAGCCGTTGCTCGGTCATCCCGGTCAACGGCTTTTTATACCCTTTGCACGGGTATTGGGCGACCACTTATTTCTATTTATCGACCCCTTAGTAGGAAGGATGCCTACAATTCTCTTGGGCGTCTATCAGGGCAACATCCACCCCTGACAATCAAGGCCGTATAAAACAAGGCCGAATAAAAGGACGATGAAGACCTCGGCAGCGATGCCGGGGTTTTCTTATTTGAGACAGGCGCAAAATCCGCTTTTCCACATAATATGTCAAAGCTACGGCGGGGAACCGCTGGTCCGATCGTAACATATACTGCACCAAGCAGGATGAAAATGAAAATCAATATCAGAAAGCAGGGTGACAGCCATGTGTGGTATCGTCGGATGGGTCGACTGGGAGGCTGACCTCTCCCAACAGGGAACAATCCTGGACGCGATGGTGGAGACGCTGACCCATCGCGGTCCCGACGCCTCGGGGACATGGATCTCGCCGCAGGCGCTCATCGGCCACCGGCGGCTGAGCGTCGTCGACCGCATCGGCGGCGTCCAGCCTATGATCCGGGAGGTAGGCGGGCGGCGTTATGTGCTGACTTACAACGGAGAGCTGTACAACACGCCGGAGCTGCGGCAAGAGTTGGAGGTGCGCGGCCACCGCTTCCGCACCCGCTCGGACACGGAAGCGCTGCTCCTCGCCTTTATCGAGTGGGGCGAGGATTGTGTCCAGAAGTTAAACGGCATATTCGCCTTCGGCGTCTGGGACGAGACGGAGCGACGCCTCTTCCTGGCGAGGGATCGCATGGGTGTCAAGCCCCTCTTTTATGTCCGCCGAGGCAGCGCCCTCCTGTTTGCTTCGGAACTCAAAGCCCTGTTGGCTCATCCCGACATCCGGCCGGAGTTGGACGCCGAGGGGTTGGCCGAGGTCTTCGCTATTGCGCCGGCCCGCACGCCCGGTCACGGCGTCTTCAAGGGCATCCAGGAGGTGCGCCCCGGATACACCCTCACCATCGATGCCGCGTCGATGCGGAAAAAGCCTTACTGGACACTAAAGAGCCGGCCCCATGAGGACAATCTGGAACAGACGACAGAGCGGCTTCGCGAACTGCTCTTAGACGCCATTGAACGGCAACTGGTCTCCGATGTGCCCGTCTGCACCCTTTTGTCGGGCGGGCTCGATTCGAGCACCTTGACGGCTGTGGCTGCCCATGTGTATGCGCGAGACGGACTGGGCCCCTTGAACACCTACTCCATCGACTACCGAGACAATGACATCTACTTCAAGCCGAGCGCCTTCCAGCCCAACGCCGACGCCCCCTGGATCAAGCGCGTTTCCGCTCATCTCGGCACTGTTCACCACGACGTGATCATCGACACGCCCGAATTGGTCGACGCCCTCCGGCCAGCCTTGTGGGCGCGGGACCTGCCCGGCATGGCCGATGTGGAATCGTCACTCTACCTCTTTTGCCGGGAGATCAAAAAAGGCGCCACTGTAGCCCTGTCCGGTGAGTGCGCCGATGAGGTTTTTGGCGGCTACCCTTGGTTCCACCGCCCGGAACTGCTGAACGTCGGCACCTTCCCCTGGTCCCGCCGCCTTGCCGAGCGGGCGGACCTGCTGGCGCCGGAGATGCGCCAATACATCCAGCCGGAGGCTTATGTGGCGCGGCGCTACGAGGAGACGCTGGCCGAGGTGCCACGTCTGCCGGGAGAAGACGCCGAGGAGGCCCGACGGCGCGAGATGTTTTACCTCAACATCCACTGGTTCATGGCCACCCTGCTGGATCGCAAAGACCGCATGAGCATGGCCCATGGCCTGGAGGTACGCGTCCCCTTCTGCGACCATCGCATCGTCGAGTATGTCTGGAATATCCCTTGGGCGATGAAAACCTGCGAAGGGCGGGAGAAGGGCCTCCTGCGCCGGGCCTTGCGGGGCATCCTCCCTGAAGATGTGCTCTGGCGCAAAAAGAGCCCCTACCCGAAAACGCACCACCCCGCCTATACAGCAGCCGTCCGCCAGTGGTTGACAGAGATCCTCCATGACCCCGCTTCGCCCCTTTTGCCGATCATCGACGTCGAAAAGGTGCGCGCCCTGGCGGCGGCTGACGCGGTGACGACCGACCTGCCCTGGTTCGGTCAATTGATGGGGCTTCCCCAGCTCTATGCCTACCTGGCCCAGGTCGACCTCTGGTTGCGCACTATGCAGATCAGCATTCGGTAAGGTAAATCACCCTGTAGGCAGTCTTTATATTCCTCCGCGTAAAGTCTACATCGCGCAAGCGGAGGCGGGGAGCAGCCCATAAAAACAGGAAATAAGTGGGATATTCGACCTTGGGACGCCTGTCCCGGGGTCTTTTGACATTCTTTCTGTTTGCATTATGTATTGAATATTTCAAAGAGGCATATACTATTTCCAAAATACGAACAAACTCAAGGCGACGGAAATCGGTAAGCCGATCGGAAAAGCCGCTTTGTGTTGATGGAGGATGAGTTGAGATGACAGGTTTTTCCAATGAAGTAGCGACACGGGAAAAGGCATTGCAGAGGCTGGACGAGGAGTACCGTCGCTACCGCCAGGCGCTGGAAGCCGCCTTCACGCTGGCGGAGACGATGATGCAAAAGGCGCTCGAACCGGTTCGAACAGAACTGCAGACCATACGCGAACGACTCGAATCGATGCCGACCATGCCAGACATCCCCCAAATCCCCGGCCAGGGAATCCTGACCGACCTGTCCGAGCGCGCCCCTGACCTGGCCGCGCCGGGTTCTGCAGAGAACAGCGGCGGCGCCGCCCGGCGACCCCGCAGCCGCAAAAAAGAAAAGTCCGAAGAAAAGGCCAAAACCCCGCGCATCCGTTGGGGGACGACCGATGAGGAGATCCGGCACACCGTCTTTGCGCAGTTGCGCTCCCTGGAGGAAAAAGGGAAAGACATCACCATCACGACGATCAAGGCAGAGGTGCCCAGCATGATGCGCTATGTCTACGGCGAGAAGGCCTTGTTCAAGGGGATCGGAGAACTGCTGGAAGAGTACCGCAGCGAGGGGGTCAAGCAAGCGTCATCCCCCGCCGCTTCCCAGGTGATCGAACTCCCCAGCCGGAAGGACGGGAGCGACTTTGACGGTCCCGAGCCGGACCCCGCGCCGATGAGCGCGCCCACGGTGACCGTGGAAAGCGAGGCCGCCCTCTTCCAGCCGGAGCTGCCTGTAACGCCGGTGGGGAGCCTTCTCGACCTGTCCAAAGTATAATCTTTCTCTGCAAGGAGCAACAGGAATAAGCGATCGAATGCCGCCAATGATGACAGTTGGAACTTTCCGTCACGTTGGCGGCATTTTTGGTAAACAGCAGGGGGAGACAGACCGCAAAAGGTCAGCCCCAAGAAAAGCCATGACGATTGTGAAACTTGTTTCTAATGCGTTTATCCATCAATTTCTCCCGTTTACGGCTTTTTTGACATAAAAAGGTCAAATTGTTCTTCTGGATCGGACATTGTTTTTTATTGACGGACAGAATATCGAACCCTATAATTAGTGCTAAGATCGTCAATCGCTTAAAGATTGGCAAGTGAAGGAGGAGAAATATGGGTAAAAGCAGATGGCTGAAAGGCTTGGGCGTCGTGCTCAGCCTGGCCTTGCTGGCGGGTTGCTCGGGGCAGTCCAAGGAGGCCAAGGCGCCGGGACAAGCGGGCGATGAGATTCTGATCGGGGCGAACTTCGAACTATCGGGGGACGTTGCTACATACGGGACGTCGTCTCTGAACTCCGCCATGCTCTACTTCGATGAAGTGAACGCCAAAGGCGGCATCAACGGCAAGAAGATCAAGGTCATCAAGTATGACAACAAGTCGGACAAGGCCGAATCGCTGAGCGTCGTCACCAGGCTGGTCACCCAGGACAAGGTCTCTGCTGTCATCGGTCCCGTCACCTCGGGCAACACCTTGAGCGTCGTCTCCTTCGCCGACGACAAGAAGGTGCCCGTCATCACCCCGACGGCCACCAATCCTGACGTCACCGTCGATCCGAAGACCGGCAAGGTTCACGAATACGTCTTCCGAACCTGCTTCCTCGACTCCTTCCAGGGCAAGGCGGCCGCCGAATTTGCCCTCAAAAAAGGCGCCAAGAACGCCGTCATCCTCGTCAGTCAGGCTGATGAGTACTCTAAAGGCCTCGGCAAGTTCTTCAAGGAAGCCTTCACCGCCGGCGGCGGCGTGATTGTCTCCGAAGAAGCCTTTGACAAGAACGACAACGACTACCGGGCCATCCTGACTAAGGTGAAGGGCAAAAACCCCGACGTGATCTACCTGCCGGCCTACTATGAAGCCGTCGGCAAGATCGTCAAGCAGGCCCGCGGCCTCGGCATTACGGCCACCTTCGTCGGCAGCGATGGCTGGGATTCACCGAAACTGGTCGAAGTGGCCGGCAAGGACAACTTGAACAACTGCTTCTTCACCAACCACTATACCCCTGAGGATCCCGATCCGGCCGTCCAGGCTTTCGTAAAAGCCTACAAAGAAAAATACGGCCAAGTGCCCGACGCCCTCGACGCCCTTGCCTATGACGGCGCTCGCCTGCTCGTCGACGCCATTCAGCGCGCCGGCAGCGCCGAACCGGAGAAGATCAAAGAAGCCCTGGCGGCGACAAAAGACTTCCCGGCCGTCACCGGCACGTTCACCCTCAACGAAAACCATGACCCCGTGAAAGACATCGTCATCGTCGAACTGAAAGAGGGTGTCCAGACAGTCAACGCCAAGATCAAGGCCCAGTGATCGCTGGTTGTTCACCGCCCTGCCGGGGAGAAGAGACCCGGAAGCAACAAGATTCTGCCGGGTCTTTTTCTTCATTGACAGGGAAATGTACGCAGAAGTACAATTGAGATAGCTGTAGTGATTGCGGCTGTGGACACCGGAACACTATCAATGAGATTCACCCGTGAAAGCGGTTCAGCAGCAGTGGATTTCCCGAAAACTCCCTACGACGGGGTCGGACAATGACGTTCGCCGTCAACATGACGACGGAAGTTTGCGCCCGACCTTGTTTTTATGTCCAGCGGTTGTGCTCTCAATCACTGCCAGGAGCCGATGCGGACCCGGCCGGACAGGGGAGGTGGTGCGAGATAGGTTCCGGCGAGCGGTTCCTGAGGATATATCACCCGGACATATCTTGTGTAGGAAAATGAAAGGGGAGGTCACGTTCGTGCGGTGGAAAAAAAGTGTTGTGACGGCTGTATCCCTCGTAGTAACGGCCAGCCTGCTGACCGCTTGTTCCGGCGGAGGGAACAAAGATACGGCTGCCAACGCGCCTGCGGCCAATGAGTTCGTGATCGGCGGCAACTTCGAACTGTCCGGTGGACAAGCCACCTTCGGCAAGGCCGCTGTGAACGGTGCGAAAATGGTCTTTGACAAGGTGAATGCCGAAGGCGGCATCAACGGCAAGAAGATCAGATTCGTCGTCCTGGACAACAAGTCCGAGGCCACTGAATCGACTAACGTAGCGACCAAGTTGATCAACTCTGAAAAGGCCGTCGCCATCCTGGGCTGTACCACCTCCGGCGACACCCTCGGCATGGTCCAACTGGCTATGGACAAGAAGATCCCTGTCCTCTCCACATCGGCCACCAACCCCAAAGTGACTGTCGATGAGAACACGAAGAAGACGAACGACTTCATCTTCCGCGCCTGTTTCATCGATCCCTTCCAGGGGACGGTGATGGCCAATTTCACCCTGAATAACCTGAAATTGAAGACCGCAGCTGTGCTCACCGACAACCAAGCCCCCTACTCGAAGGGCCTTGCCCAGTTCTTTAAGGAATCCTTCGTCAAAGGCGGCGGCGAGATCGTCGCTGACGAGGGCTACGTGACGGGTGACCAGGACTTCAAAGCGACGTTGACGAAGATCCGCGGCAAGAACCCTGACGTGCTCTACGTCCCCGGTTACTATGAAGAAGTTGGCAAGATCGTCAAGCAGGCCCGCGAACTGGGCATGACCATGCCGATCATGGGCGGCGACGGCTGGGATTCGCCGAAGCTGACGGAGATCGCCGGCGCAGCAGCTTTGAACAACACCTTCTTCTCCAACCACTACTCCTCGGAAGACACAGATCCACTGGTGGTTGACTTCGTCAAGCGCTATAAGGAGCTGTACGGTGAAGTGCCCGACTCCATGGCCGTTCTCGGCTATGACGGCGCTCTGATCATGGTCGACGCCCTGAAGCGCGCCGGCGAACCTAACCCCCTCAAGATCAAAGAGGCGCTGGCCGCCACCAAGGACGTCCAGACGGTCACCGGCAAGATCAGTTATGACGAACAGCACAATCCGATCAAAGCGGCCGCCATCATCGAGATGAAGGACGGCAAGCAGACCTTCAAGGACAAAGTGGCTCCGAAGTAATCGCAATGAAATAGCTCCCAAGCAACTGTTATCACAGGCTCCGAAGCGACCGCTACTTAAAAAAGGAAGGGGGGAAGCCACCCCCCTTCCATTCTGACAAAGGAGGGGCTGACAGTGGAAGTATTTTTTCAACAGCTTATCAACGGCCTCTCCCTGGGCAGCATTTATGCTCTCATCGCGCTGGGGTACACGATGGTGTATGGCATCATCCGATTGATCAACTTTGCCCACGGTGATGTGTACATGGTCGGAGCGTATGTAGGGTTTTTTGCGACGACCCAGGGATGGGGTTTCCTTCCGTCGCTGATCATTTCGATGGTTGTCTGTGCGATCCTGGGGGTCGTCATCGAACGGCTCGCCTATAAACCCTTGCGCGGGGCGCCGAAGATCGCCGTTTTGATCACCGCCATCGGCGTATCCTTTTTCCTGGAAAATGGCGGCGTCTTGGCTGTGGGCGCGAAAATCCGCACTTTCCCCAACGTCTTCCAAGAGGTGCAGTATCACTTCTTCAACGGCAGCGTCGTCATCACCAACCGCCAGATCGTCATCATGGTCGTCACGGTCTTGTTGATGCTGTTGCTCCAGTACATCGTCCATTACACCAAGACCGGCAAAGCGATGCGGGCCGTCTCCCATGACACTCAGGCGGCCATGCTGATGGGCATTAACGTCGACAACACCATCTCCGCCACCTTTGCCATCGGGTCTTCGCTGGCCGCGGCAGCGGGAGTACTGGTGGGGATTTACTATAACGCCATCAACCCCTACATGGGCATCATGCCCGGCTTGAAGGCCTTCGTGGCCGCCGTCGTCGGCGGTATCGGCGTCATCCCCGGCGCCTTCGTGGGCGGTCTTTCCCTGGGCGTTATTGAGGCCCTTGTCAGCGGGTACGGCCAGTCGCTCTACCGCGACGCCGTGGCTTTTGCGCTGCTGATCATCATCCTTATCGTCAAACCGTCGGGGCTGTTCGGCAGCAACGTGCGGGAGAAAGTGTAGGTGAGCGGCGTGAAAAAACTGTTGAATCTGCCCAACCTGATCGTCGCCGCCGTTCTGCTTCTCTTTTACGGTTTCGTCAGCTTCGGCCTCGAGCTGGGTTTCATCGATGACTACTACAAGTTAAACCTCTTTTTGATCTGCATCAATATCATCCTGGCCACGTCCTTGAACATCATCAACGGCATGACTGGCCAGTTCTCTATCGGTCACGCCGGCTTCATGGCCATCGGCGCCTACGGCTCGGCGATCATGACCATGAAACTGGGCTATCCCTTTCCCGTCGGGATCCTCGTGGGCGCCCTGGCCGCGGCCATCGCCGGCTTCCTCGTCGGCATGCCGACGCTGCGCCTCAAAGGCGACTACCTGGCTATCGCCACTCTGGGCTTTGGCGAGATCATCCGCGTCATCATCCTGAACATTGAGTATGTCGGCGGCGCCGCCGGCTTGAACGGCATCTCCCAATTCACGAGCTGGGAATGGCTCTTCTTCCTCACCGTGGCGACGGTATTGATCATCAAGAACTTCATGACCTCCACCCACGGCCGCGCCTGCATCGCCATCCGCGAGAACGAGATCGCTGCCGAGACGATGGGCATCGACATCACCCGCTACAAGGTGATCGCCTTCACCATGGGCGCCTTCTTCGCCGGTATCGCCGGTTCCCTGCATGCGCACTACTTTTACACCATCCAGCCGACCACTTTCGGCTTCATGAAGTCCTTCGACATCCTCGTCTTCGTCGTCCTCGGCGGCCTCGGTTCCCTGACCGGTTCGGTCATCTCGGCCATCGCCCTGACTATCCTGTCGGCCTTCTTGCAGGAGTATGCCGAACTGCGCATGGTCATCTACTCGCTGCTGCTCGTCATCGTCATGCTCGTCCGTCCCCAAGGCCTCATGGGCACGGCCGAATTCAGCTATGCCGGCATGCGCCGCCTCTACGCGCGGTTGACCGGCAAAGGAAGGGGGGCCGGCAATGATACTGCTGTCGGTTAATCACCTGAGCAAAACCTTCGGCGGCTTGAAGGCCGTCTCCGATGTCAACATGGAACTGAAGATCGGCGAACTGGTCGGACTCATCGGACCGAACGGCGCCGGCAAGACGACCCTCTTTAACCTGCTGACGGGCGTCTACAAGCCGACAGACGGTGATATCGTCCTGCGCCGGGAAACGATTGTCGGATTGAAACCCCACCAGATCAACCAGAAGGGGATCGCCCGGACCTTTCAGAATATCCGCCTTTTCTCCAACCTGACGGTGATGGACAACGTCAAGATCGCCTACCACCAACACCGCAGCTACAACATGCTCAGCGCCATTTTGCGCCTGCCCTCCTACTTCCATGGGGAAGAGGAGATGGACAAGAAAGCGGAGCGCCTGCTGGAGATCTTCAAGCTCGGCCACAAAAAAGACGAATTGGCCAAAAACCTTCCCTACGGCGAACAGCGCCGCCTCGAGATCGCCCGCGCCCTGGCCGCTCAACCGCAACTGCTGCTCCTCGACGAGCCCGCAGCCGGCATGAACCCTCAGGAGACGGCCGAACTGATGGAGATGATCCGCTGGGTCCGCAAGGAGTTCGACCTGACCATCCTGCTCATCGAACACGATATGTCTCTCGTCATGGGCATCTGCGAGCGCATCTACGTCCTCGACTACGGCCAGATCATCGCCGAGGGGACGCCGGAGCAGATCAAGTCGAACCCGAAAGTCATCGAAGCGTATCTCGGAGAGGATGTGACCCATGCTCACGGTTAAAGACCTTCACGTCTACTACGGGGCCATCCACGCCCTCAAAGGCATCTCCCTGGAGGTCCGGCAGGGCGAGATCGTCACCCTCATCGGCGCCAACGGCGCCGGCAAGACGACGACATTGCACACCCTCTCCGGTCTGATCAAGCCCAAGTCGGGCGTGATCCGCTTTCAAGATCAGGACATCGCCGGCATGGCCGCCCAGAAGATCGTCGCCATGGGCATGTCTCAGGTCCCCGAAGGCCGCCGCATCTTCGCCAACATGTCTGTCCTGGAGAACCTGGAACTGGGCGCCTTCCTCCGCAAGGACAAGGACGGCATCAAAGAGGACATGGAGAAGGTCTTCACCCGCTTCCCGCGGCTGAAGGAACGGACGAGCCAGCTCGCCGGCACCCTCTCCGGCGGCGAACAGCAGATGCTGGCCATGGGCCGCGCCCTTATGTCCCGGCCTAAACTGATGCTCCTCGACGAACCCTCCATGGGCCTAGCGCCGCTCCTCGTCCAGGAGATCTTCGCCATCATCAAGGAGATCAACGAGGCCGGCACGACGATCCTGCTCGTCGAACAGAACGCCCACATGGCCCTCTCCATCGCCCACAAGGCCTACGTCCTGGAGACCGGCAAGATCGTCCTCTCCGGCCCGGCGAAGGAACTGGCCGAGAGCGAAGAGGTGAAGAAGGCCTATCTGGGTGGATAAATAATTAATAAATCCCTGAATTGCCTAATTGTTACCACTCGCCCAAATTGGCGGAAAAATAGGTTACCACCAGCATCGGCAATTCACAGGAACGAAAAAAGCAGGAAAACAGCGAAGGAAGCAAAAAAGCCGTCTCATGCGAAAAAAATACGCAGGGGGCGGCTTTTTCATCGTTATGGGCAGCACAGGGCACCGAGTTTGAGCTCCAAATCCGGTGACAAGAAGTCACAGACAAGATGAGCATAACATTTTCTTACAAGCGCAAATACCTCGGAATCCACGCCTCAAACTTATTCTTGGCGCTGCAGTTCGGACAGACGCAGAGGATCTCCGCCATCGCATGGCTTTCATCGGCTACATAGTGGGTGGAACCGATGTAGACCACATCGAGAGGGACCGTGTGCGGCAGGGCCTCGTTGTGAACGACCCCTTTGACGCTGAGTTCGAAGCGCTCCCGGCAGGCCCGGCATGTTAAGATGACTGCTTTTTGTTTGGAAATGATCATAAATCGCACCTCCGCTTAAAATCACTCTGTCACTAACAGGGTTCACAGGTTGCAAGTGTGGATGAGAATGGCACTTCATAAAAAAAAGACCTTTCGATCAGCCTGCGACGGGCAGTCAATCGAGAAGGTCTCCACGATGAGACGACGGTAAAAGATGCTGCGTTGACGGTAAAAGATGCTGCGTTAGAACAGGATATGTCCGCACCGGATTGAATATGACCTTATCATAGGCGATTTCACGACTACCGTCAAGAGGGGTTAGAAAGGGCTGCGCCCGGATTCAACCGGTCACGGCGCTTTCTGCAACAAATGATCGCGCCGAGGTTACAGGCAGGATAGGCGCTACTGGCGTTCCACGACGAAACGCTGCACCAGTTCGCTGAGTCTGCGCGCCGTGTGGGCCAGCATCTCGGTAGAGGCGGCGATCTCCTGCATGGCCGCCGTCTGTTCCTGGGTGGAGAGGGCGATGTGCCGGGAGGTGTCGTTGTTGCTGCGAGCGATGGAAGAGACGTGATCGACGGCCGCAAGGACCTGCTTTTCCTCGCCGGCCAGTTCGATGACCGCCGCAGAGACGGTCTGCATCTTACAGGTCACATCGGAGACGGCGGCGATGATCTCCTGAAAGAATTCGCCAGTGCGCTGGACGACTTGGATGCCGGCCCGTACGACTTCAGTCTCGCTTTCGATCGAATCGATGGCGCGGGCGCTTTCCGACTGAACCGAGGCGACGAGGCGGGCGATGTCCTGGGCCGCATGGCGCGACTGTTCGGCGAGCTTGCGCACCTCTTCGGCGACAACGGCGAAGCCTCGGCCTTCATGGCCGGCGCGGGCCGCCTCAATGGCCGCGTTCAGGGCCAGCATCTGGGTCTGGGCGGCGATGGCGGTGATCGTATCGACGATGCGCGAAATCTCCTTTGACCGTTCGCCCAGTTGGTGAATCACGCCGGCAGACTGGAGCACTGTGTCGTGAATGACTTTCATCTGTCCGGTGGCTTCATGGATGGATGCTTGCCCTTCCTGAGCGCGGCGCTGCGCCTGAGTCGTCGCCTCGGTAACTTCCGTCGCCGTTTTCGAGAGCGCCGACAGTTGGGCCGTGATGCGGCGGATGATGTTGGCGGTGGCTTCCGTTTCCTGTTCCTGGTCGGCGGCGCCAGCTGAGACCTCCTGAACGGATCGGGCGATCTCGTCAGCAGCCTCCGCCGTCTGACCAGCCGCCGACTGGAGGTTGCCGGCGAGGCGGTTGACCTCGTAGGTGCTTTTCATGATGCCGTGAACGAGGGTTTTCACGCTGGCGATCATGGAATTGAAGGCCTTGCCCAGATCGCCCAATTCATCCTCTTGGCGGATATCGACAGTGTGGGTAAAGTCGCCTTCAGCCAGGCGATGGGAGACAAAGACCATGGCATTGAGAGGACGGATGATGATGACGGCGATGATCAGGACCATTGTGCCGGCGAGACCGACGATGGCCACAGCGGCAACAGTCAGCAATTTCCAAAAGAGTTCTTTCGTGCGGGCGGCGATGAGCATGTCGGCCCGTTCCTTGCTGATGGAGAGGCGGAAACCGCCCCAGTGCTTGCCCTCAAAGTATATCGGGTAGGACATATCCCACATGGTGACCGTCTTTCCTTCAATCTTTCGCTCGTAGACGGTTTTGAGCGGTTTTTCTCGATTTGTGTTGGAGGCCGCAGCGCCTCCGGCTTTGTCGTTGAAAATCCGGTTTGAGCGGTACTTCTGGCTGAGGATCCCCGTGGCGCCCCAGGCGTCGCGGGAAAGGTCCGGGTCGGTGGGGCTGTAGAAGGAGTTATGGGTGGAGATATATCCTGTCTTCGCCGGATCAGATGAGTGTTTAGTCGCCAGGGCGAAGACGACATCGGGATCGCTGCCCATGAAAGCGTCGATGTAGTGCTGCCAGTACCGGTCCGTATAGGGGTCGGCTTTGGACATGTACTTATACTCGTACTCTCGCATTGGGATGCGGGCACCGTCGAATCGTTCTACAGTCTCCTCCGGTCGATATCGTTTGTCTGCTTCTGCCTTGCTCTCCGGGATCAGGGTCAGCTCATCGTCGAAGAGCAGCCCTTTGAGTTCTTCACCGCGGACAAATTGGCCGGAGGGGAGTTCGACGCCGTTGCGGATGTGGCTTTCGACCATCGTTTCCAGGCCTTTAGCGGCTGACATGACGAGCGCTTCTCCTTTGGCGGTAAGGTCGCGCTCCACCCGAGCTTGGACGCTCCGGGTCTCCATCCAACCGTAGACGGCCAGCGTCGCCACCAACCCGATCGACAAGGTGGTGCAGGTCCAGACGGTCAGTTTTGTTTGCAGTTTCACCGCTGCGCCACCCCTTTTTCAGAATTTTCGATATAGTTTTATATTACTGGATTTTCCGGAGTGGCGCAACAACCGATGATTCCTCCTTGCATGCGGTAGGGGAGGTTTTTTGTTTTGTCCTAAAGGCAGGGGCATTTTTTGACGATAACTACAGGTGGGAGGGATGGTTTTTGATCACACCGATTCAGCGGATTATGGATACATCTGGTCTGGTCAACACAGTCAGAGGACAGACAACGGTCAAGGAGGGCGCCCTCTTTCCACGGTTGATGGAAGAACAGTTCCGAAAGTCTGCCGAGAGGGCTGATTCTTCTGAAACGGCTCGGGATACAAAAAGGATGGCGCAAAAGGCCGGCCTTGCGCCATCTCCTGAAGCGGCTGCTCCCACCGCCGGAGCGGCCAATTCCGCTGTAGGTTCGATCCTGTCTGAGGCGGAGAAGGAAAAAGAGCGCCAGCGACTGCGCGAAGCATGTCAGGAGTTCGAGGCCCTATATATCCACCAGATGCTGAAGGGAATGCGCAGCACCGTGCCCAAGTCGGATCTGATCGAAGAAGCCCCGGGCCGCAAAATCTGGGAGAGCATGCTCGATGAGGAGTACGCCAAGTCGATGGCCAAGCGCGAGGAAGTCGGATTCGCCAAGATGCTCTATAAGGAATTGAGTCGTCCCCTTGAATAGGGGGGCGGCTTTTTTTATGCAAAGCTCTTTTCGTCATCGCTTGCGACCTGACGGGTCATGAAAGTTTTATTGTTTATTGCGGGCGCAGGAACACCATCGGCCTTGCGCGAAATAGATTGTTCAGAGGGGAGATAAGGAGGAATGGCGAATCGTGTCTGCCATGAAAGCGCTATCTGCTGCTCAGTTGCAATCCCGCCGTTTGCCGCTAGATCGGCTGACCGTCCGGTGCGCGCCAGATATTTTTGAGTTTTCCTCCACCCGGGAGATTACGCCGCTGGAAGAAGGGATCATCGGGCAGCCGCGAGCCGTCAAGGCGATGGAATTCGGCCTCGGCGCCAAGCATCCCGGTTTTCATATCTTTATCTCCGGGCCGATCGGCTCGGGAAAAACAGGTTTCGCCGTGACTAAGGTCAAACAGGTAGCCCAGTCGGAGTCGACGCCCGATGATATCTGCTATGTAAACCATTTCGGCCAGCCGGACCGGCCCATCGTTTTGACCTTGCCGGCCGGGATGGGCAGTGAGCTGCGGCGGGACGTGAAGGAACTGGTCGAGGAACTGCACGGCGAGATCCGCAAGGCTCTCGAAGGCGAGGCGCATGAGAAGCGCCGGTCGGCCTTTTTGCGCCAGGTGGAGACACGGCTGACGGCCATGTTCCGGGAGATGGAGGAACTGGCCAAGGAAGAGGGCTTCATCCTGCAAAAAGGGCAGTCAGGCATCTTCACCATCCCCATGACTGAGGAAGGCAAGCCCATGTCCAAGGATGACTTTGACAGCCTGGAGGAGAAAAGGCGCCAGGAGATCAACGATCGGGAACATCGCCTGGAAAGCCGACTGGCCGACGTGCTGCGCCGCTCTCGGAACCTGCAGAAGGAAGCGAACAACCACCTGAAAGAGATCGAGCGCGACTCGGCCCACCAGGCGACAAAACACTTGGTGGATGCTTTGAAAGAAAAATACAAAAACCACGTCAAGGTGGTTGAGTTTTTGACCAACGTGCAGGAGGATGTGCTGGAGAATCTGAGCGACCTGAAGGGGGGCGCTCCCTCTGAGGAGGAGGAAGGCACTCCGGCGCAGCTGATCCTGCTGGCGCGGGGGCAGCGGCCCTCCCAGCTGACGCGCTACGAGGTCAACCTCTTTGTGGAGAACGGCGCCCAGGTGGGCGCGCCCGTCATCGTCGAGTCCAATCCCACCTTCACGAACCTCTTCGGCAAAGTCGAATACCGCAGCTCTTTCGGCAGCATGGCCACCGATTTTACGATGATCAAGCCGGGTGCCGTCCATCAGGCCAACGGCGGCTACCTGATCCTGCAGGCGTTGCCGCTGCTCGCGTCGCCGGGCGCCTGGGAGGGACTGAAACGGGTGCTGAGGACGCGGGAGCTGCGCATCGAAAACCTGGGCGAACAACTGGGCCTGCCCTCGACGGCCACCTTGAAGCCCGAGCCGGTGCCCATCGATGTGAAGGTGATCCTGATCGGCAGTCCGCGCATCTACTACCTGCTCTACAACATGGATGAGGATTTCCGCAAGTTTTTCAAGGTTCGCGTCGATTTTGACAGTGTCATGGAACGGAATCAGGAAAACATACGCAAGTACGCCGCCTTTGTCGGTTCTGTCTGTGAGCGGGAAATGCTGCTGCCGTTTACGGCTGAGGCGGTGGCGCGGGTCATCGACTATTCGAGCCGACTCGTTTCTCATCAGCGCAAACTCTCCACCTCGTTTCATGACATCAAGGACATGATCGTGGAAGCGGCCATGTGGGCCGAGAGCGAAGGGGCCACCGAGGTCTTGGCTGGCCATGTCGATCAGGCGATCCAAGAGAAAAATTTCCGCGTCAACCGCATTGAGGAGCGCATTCAGGAGACGATATGCGACGGGATGCTGCTTGTCGATACGGACGGCGCCGTCGTAGGTCAGGTGAACGGCCTCGCCGTCCTCGACCTGGGCGATTACGCTTTCGGCAAGCCGAACCGAATCACCGCCCGCGTCTATCTCGGCCGCGAGGGTGTCATTCACATCGAGCGGGAGATCCGCCTGAGCGGACAGAGCCACTCCAAAGGTGTGCTGATCCTGACGTCCTTCTTCGCCTCCCGCTTCGCCCGGGAGCGGCCGCTCTCCTTGTCGGCGGCGCTGACCTTTGAGCAACTCTATGACGGCATCGATGGCGATAGCGCCTCGTCGGCAGAACTGTATGCGCTCCTGTCGGCGCTGTCCGAGCTGCCGCTCCGCCAGGACATCGCTGTCACCGGCTCTGTCAACCAGCGAGGCGAGGTGCAGCCCATCGGCGGCGTCAACGAAAAGATCGAGGGCTTTTTCCGGCTCTGCCAAGCGCGCGGGCTGACGGGCTCGCAAGGGGTGATCATTCCGGCGAGTAACGCGCCGAATCTGATGCTCGATCAGGCGGTTCTCGACGCGGTCGAAGCCGGCCGCTTCCATATCTATGCCGTGTCTCATGTCGATGAGGGGATAGAAATCCTCTCCGGCGTTCAGGCGGGACAGCCGGACGAGGACGGGAAGTATCCGCCCGGAACGGTGAACGCGCTGATAACGGAAAAACTGCTGCGCATGGAGGAAAAGTGGCAAGAATCGTCGAAACAGGCGAAAAAATCCCGTAAGCCTGCCTCGATTCGTTCCGGGGAGCGTTCCGGAGAGAACGGATAAGAACTGTTTTTGGAGAGGCTGCCGTGTTCAACGAAGAAAACAAACCCCTTCAGGGGCTCCTGCTCGGCATCTTGGCGCTGGCCTTTGTCCTTCGCGTCACCGTGATTTCCCTGCAGGGCTCGGCCCTCTTTTTAAATAGCGACGACGCGGGGTATATCCGTTGCGCCGCTAAATGGCTCGAGACAGGTGTCATGACCTTTGGCTCGGACCGGCCGACCGCCTTCGTGGGTCCCCTGTTTCCCGGTTTTGTGGCCATAATCTTCGCCTTTTTCGGCAGTGATGACGCCGGGGTGCAGGCGGTCCGCTACGCCCAGGCGTTGCTCGGCCTGCTCTCCGTCTTTCTCACGTACCGCCTCGTGGAGCTGTTGAGCGAACGCCGCACGGCTCTTCTGGCAGCTTTTTTTATGGCTGTCTATCCCTCCAACATTCTGGTCAACGGGCTGATCCTGACGGAGACGCTGTTCACTGTCTTGAATCTCGGTTATCTTTTCCTGCTGGTGAAACTGAGCCACGGGGAACAAGGCAGCGAAAAGGCGGAGATGTTCCTCTTCGGGCTCTTGGGGGCTTATACGGCGCTCTTGACGTTGACGCGGGCAACGGCTGCCCTTTTTCCGCTCGTCTTCATGGTCTACCTGCTTTGGCGGCGGCGGTACGCCTTCCGGAGCTGGCTGCGCAACGGGCTGATCGTGCTGATGGTGTTTGCTCTGTCCATGTCTCCCTGGTGGGTTCGCAATTACATCGCCTTTGACCGCTTCATCCCCTTTTCTTCGGGCGCCGGGGAGCCGCTGCTGCTCGGCACTTATGTCGACATGGAGGGGCTGGTCAACGGTTCGGCGCCGGACTGGCCTGTCGGGATGGACGAGTTGGACACCCAGCAGAAGTACAAGGAGTTCGCCATTGAGCGGTTGAAGGAGAATGTGCCCAAGGAGCCGCTTCGCTATCTGAAGTGGTATACTTGGGGCAAATTCCTGCTCATGTGGGGCGGCGCTTTCATGTGGGAACCTATCTGGTGGTCCATCCGCCACTTGGTCGATCTCATTCACCAGTTGTTGATGGTGCTTGCGCTGGGCGGGATAGCGATGGCACTTTGGCGCTGGTGGAACCGGCGGGAGGAGCTGCGCGCCCAGGGCGGTTTGTTGCGGGACGAGGTTCCCGGTGATCGCTGGGGCGCCGGGGGACGGCTGACAGGACTGCTGCTGCTGTTGTCGATGCCCATCTACTACACGGCGGTGCACAACCTCTACTTCGGATTTCCGCGCTACAATATCCCTTTTCTGCCGATCATCTTTTTCTTTTCCGCTTATGCTGTTATAGAGTCGGTAGACGCCTTATTGGGCGTGCGCAAGGGCGACGATGGACGGAGCGGGCCGTTCCGCTAATTTATGGAAAGGATGAAAAGGGCTGCGCGGCAACGGAGCCGGCCTGTTTCGGCGTGGCTGTTTCGCTAATTATGGAGAGGTTGAAAAAGGGATCCCCGAGCATCGGCTCAGGGATCCCTTTTTTCCTGTTGATTGGCTGTTATGCGGCTATCTTGGCTGTTGGCTCGGCCGTAGACCAGGGTCGCTCGGCTTGTCGACGGCCGGTTGGTTGTCGATCAGGAGGTCGTCGCCCAGGTTGTTAGCTTCTTCCGTGACCGCCATATGATCCAGACGGGTAAACCGGGACTGTGGCTCCGACAATTCCTTCGGCAAGATCTCCGACGATTCCTCCGGCAAGCCTTCCGGGGATTCCTCCGGCAGATCTTCCAGCGCGTCCATGATTACCACGTTTCGACTTCAGGTTCTTTGCAGGCCGGGCAGTTGTCCACTTGCTTGTTGGGAGTCAGTTCATTGGCGGCTTCCATCTGGTGGGCGTTGGTGTTGGCAGCCTGTTGGCTGCATTTGTCCTTACTGTCCAAGTATCGTCACCTCTGTTGGCTGGTGTGTGCGAAGGTGAAGGGGAAGGGTCGGTTGGATGCGGTCGGGCGGGGTGTCTTTTTGGGGTGCGACTGCTGGCGGGTGTTACTGAAGGGAGCCGCTAAAACCGCTGAAGCCCGAAGTGCTCATGCCTGTTCCGCCGAAGCCGGTGCTGCTGCCGCCGAAGCCGGAAGTGCCCATCGTGGCGCCGCCAAAGTTGGAACCGCCCATGCCGGCGCTGCCGAGGCTCGAAGCGCCGCTGGCGGCCCCCATCGCGTAAGGCGAGAGATCGCCGACAAAACCTTGTGAAGGGGTTAAGGAGGTAGCTGACAGACCGCTCGAAGGGGCATAAGGCGAGAGATCACCGACAAAACCTTGTGAAGGGGCAAAAGAGGTAGGTGACAGACTGCCCGAAGGGGCATAAGGCGAGGGGGAGCCTACGAAACCGGGGGTGCTCATCGTGGTGGTGGCAGAGAGACCGGATCCGCCGATGGAGGAGAAACCGCCCGAGGCGCTCATCAAAGCGCCGCTGCCCATGCCGCCCATGCCGATGGAACTGGTGGCGCCGCTGCCGCCGGTAGAACTGAAGCCGCCGCTGCCGCCGGTGGAACTGAAGCCGCCGCTGCCGCCCATGGACATGCCCATACCGGATCCACCCATCGACATCCCCATGCCGCTGCTTCCCAAGGCTGTCATGGCGGTGCCGCCTTGGTTGGAGGGAGGATCACCTATAAAGCCGGCTGTGGGACTGAAGGTGGAGGCGGACAGGGACGAACCTTGCGCATAGGGGCTTTGTTCGCCTACAAAACCGGGGGTGGGAGCGAAGGGAGCAGCAGTGCCCATCCCGATGGTGCTGCCGAAAGCGCCGGAAGTCCCGCCGTAGCCGGAAGTCCCGCCGTAGCCGGAAGTAGTCCCAAAGGGGGTGACGCCGTAGGAAGCTGTGGAGCCCGCACCAGAGGAGAAACCGTAGGCGAGGCCCGAACCGGAAGCGATGCTTACGGAGGGAGAGGTCGTCTGCATGACTGTGGAGCTGTACTGTTGAGACTGATTCGACAGGTTTTGCAGTTGCTGTGTCATTTGGGAGCACAGGTTCTGTAACTGCTGCAGCTGGGACTGGGCTTGTGCCTCGCGCTGGGCCAGCGAAGTCAACTGTTGTTCATTGCTCCGCTCGATCTGGCGAATTTGACCGACGACGGAATCGACTTGACGGAGTGTGGATTGCATGTTTTGAATCTGCTGGGTGATCTGTTGGTTCACGTAGACTCCTCCTGTTTTGAATGGGATGGTCTAGCCATACAATTCCCCGCAGGGAAAGACGGTAACCGAGGAGTTTTCTGGTAAACCATTTAAAAGAGGCCGTCTAGAAAATAAGCAAATTCCCTAGCCAGCCCTTGCAAAAGCATGATTTTTTAATACAAACAGCAAAAAACTAGAGTCTTTTTATCGGTCTCACCGGCCCTTTTTGAGGATTTTCCTCAAAAAGGGCAGATCTCCCCCTTGCACCTTATGCGGCTTTTTTGAAAGCAACACCGCGTAAGGCACTCACCTCCAACACCATGGTTGCATTCTTATCATTTCGTAGACGGTTGAGTTTTTGAAAGTTCGCCGCTAACGCGCTGAGCCGGGCGGCATAAGCCAGATTTCGTTTTCCGATACGGCGAACCCGGCGCAGTCCGTAACGGTTGACCAGTTCATTTTGCTTGGCTTCGATGCGGCTGCGAAGACGCATCTGTTCCTTATAGATTTTCGTTTGGGAGTGCTTTGCCGCCTCGAGCATGACACCATAGGCGTTGTGAATAAAAATCGTGCGCCGATGTTTCTTTTCTTTAAAACAGGTCGTGTAACGAGGGCAGTGCTTGCAATCATGGTCCTTGGCGCGAAGCACGAAGTTCTTCCCATCTGCCACTTCCGAATAGGTGGTGATGACTTTTCCTCTCGGGCAGATCAGTTGTGTTTGGTCTTCGGAAACTTGAAATCCCTCGCCCGCGAGGATATCACATTTTGTCTTTGGTGAAAGTGGCGCCACTACGTCAATGCCTTTTTCCTTGAGGGTGACACGGTCATCGCCCGCACCATAGTGGGTATCTCCAATGATCGTCGGGTTTTCTACACAATCGGTGGGAAGCTGATCCGCTAACGGCACCAGACTGGAGCCGTCATAGTCGTTGGCTTTCATGGCCTCGGCGGCGGCGATAAATCCGGAATTTCCGACTTCGACGATGGCCATCTTATACCCGCGCCATTTCGTCTTGCCCTTACAACCGAAACGGGCTTCGCTGTCTACAGCCGAAACTATCATATCTTTGACAGAACCGCCGGGGGCTATCTCAAGAGTTCCATCATCTTTCCGAATGATTCGTTCACGGAGGATACGGCAAAGCAAAAGGGCGTAATGAATGACATCGGGCTTCTTCTTCCACGAAGCCTCCGATGACTCCACGTAGGCCAGCAGTTCGTCAGCCTCGCTGACCACTTCAACAAGCCGTTCCATTTTGGCCTTATCGTCCAGGTTATGCTCTTTCACTTCCGTCACTGTTTCCAGGTAACGTACCGCCCGAGGGGCATGGGGGATTGCATGCCATGGAACACTGTATTGCTTCGCCAAAAGACGCACCAACAGGCGCATGGCTTGGCGGATCAGTTCGATGGTCGTGGGGGCACTGATGGGAGCTATGACATGGGTCGTGTCCGTTATCCAAGGTTCTTTCCCTGTCAAAACGCCCAGGTAGTACATCAACCGGATAAAGCGATCGAGATAGACCTTATCAAGTTCCTTTTGGATGAGCCGTTGCCGGTGGACGCCAAAATTGGCGTGATCAATGCCCGGTTCATCGAGGGCCATTCCTAACGCAAACTTGACCTCGATGTTCACACGTGTCTGTGCTTCCATCCCCCGGTCTGTTTCGCCCAGCATTTCCTGTAACATGCAGGCCATCGTCATCTGCCGGGCCGCATGACTGGGACGTCCGTTGTCAAGGCAATAGAGACCTGTAAAATCCTCCGGTTGTATTAATAGGGGCGCCAATTCACGAAACAGGCGAAAGACGGAATCGGCAGGCACAAGTTGGTCCCAGAGGGCTGCAAAGTCGTAAAAGCTAACTTGGGGGTCCACATCGAATCGAAACAAGGTACATCGCCTCGCTATAAACAGTCTTTGTACCTATATCCTTCGACGCGAAGAGTCGAATTCCCTTTAAATTCCACCAATTTCCATATAAAAACGTCTTGCTTTTTGCCCTCTCTTGAGGGGGTTTTTAGACAGACTCTAAAAGCGCCGTCAAGTCGTGTACATTTGGGAGGGAACGAACGTTACAGCAAGATGTGCAGGAGAGGGTTGGAACAGAGCATGGATGCTTATCGCGAACGAGCCGTCGTCATCCTGTCCGGTGGATTGGATTCGACCACCTGCATGGCCTTGGCCGACTGCCGGGGTGAAGATATTTTTGCGCTCACCTTCGCTTACAATCAGCGGCATATCCGGGAGATCGAAGCGGCGCAGGCAGTGGCCTGTCATTATGGGGCGCACCATCAGATCATCGATCTGGGCGCGGTCTTCGCCGCCAGCGCGCTGACATCGACGGAAATCCGACCGGAGGTGGCCGCTCCTTTGGGCGGGTCCGCTGTCGCCAAAATGGAAGCGATGGGCTGTGCAGAAAAGAACCCGGTTGCAATTGCGACTGCCATTCCGGCCACTTATGTGCCGGCAAGAAACATTCTTTTTTTGGCCTATGCCTTGTCCTTTGCCGAAAAGGTGGGTGCCCGGCGGATCTACACCGGCGTGAACGCCCTGGACAACCCCGGTTATCCCGACTGCCGGCCTGAATTCATCGCTGCCTTTCAACGGATGATCGACGTAGGGACGAAGGCGGGTACAGAGGGGCGGAGCGTGGAAGTATTCACGCCGCTGATCGAGATGAACAAGGCTGACATCATCCGCCTTGCCTTGGATCTGGACGCACCGCTGCACTTGACCCTCACCTGCTATTACGGTGAAAGACCGGCCTGCGGGGAGTGCAACAGTTGCCGGTTGCGCCTGGAAGGGTTTCGGCTGCTGGGGAAAGGCGATCCGATCGCTTATCGGAAGGGATAGTTTGAGACAGGCATAGACTCACCTGGCCCGCAAGCGTATTTCCGTTCGAAGCGCGAGGAGCTGAGATAGGGATGCTGCATTACCGTTACGACGGCGAGTTTGATGGTTTGTTGACGGCCATCTATGAGGCTTATTATCGCCGACAGGTCCCCGACGATATCCGCCCGTCGGGTTGGGCTGAGACGAATCTCTTCGCCGAGGAGGTGGCGATCACCACCGATCCGGAAAAGGCAGAAAAAGTCTTCACGGCCATGGCGGTCAAAATCTCGCCTGATGCCCGCCGCCACACGGCCTATGCCTTTCTGTCTGAGCTGCCGGGCATGGAAAAGGCGATCTATGAATACCTTCGCCTTGGCTTTCGCATGGGAGCCGCCGTAGATACCCACCTGACCGACGAGCGGGTGCTGCAGGTCCACCGCTTGAGCCAGAAGGTGCGGACGGAACGGCATCGCATGCTCGGATTGCTCCGCTTTCGCCTTTTAAAAGGAAACGTTTACTACGCGCCCATGGAGCCTGATCACAACATCACCGGGTTGCTGGCGCCCCATTTTGTCGATCGGCTCGGCGATCAGAACTGGATCATCCATGACCTCCGGCGGGGGTTGGCAGCCCTGTATAACCAGAAGGAGTGGATCTTGACAGAACTGGACGGCATTGTTGACTTTACGCAGTCGACAATGGAACAGGTATACCAGGATCTCTGGCGCGACTATTTCCGGAGCGTGACGATCACCGGACGGATCAACCAGCGCCTTCAGCGACGGTGCATGCCGGCGCGGTATTGGAAACACTTGATTGAGAAGTAGGGCGCCGAATTGGGATATGTAACGGTTGGAAGTGGACAGGCTGAATAGAGCGGGAGCAATTCCCTGCTGATGAGGATGGTGAATCCGAAGTGCCGTCGATGAGGACGATCGACGGCAAGACGAGCGAATCTCCGCTGATAGGGAGAGTGAATCCGGGATCAAGAGAGATGAATGAGAGGGATGAAATAAGAAGGATGAATATGAAGGATGATTATGAAGGACGAAAAAAGATAGGGCGTTTTTTCCTTTGAGCGTGAAGGATTTCCAGAGAAAAGGTGGAATGATCGAATGAACAGCCAGGAAATGGCGGAGCTCCTTTCGGATCTATTGCTGCGGGACAAACGGTTCCAAGCGAGTGTGATCAAAGGAAATGAGTTGTTCGTTCAATTCAATGACTTGGAGGAAATGGGGCCGGTATCGAAATGGGTCGCCATCCAGGTGCGCCTGGGAAATCGCATCGAAGAGATGGATAAACCGACAGGCCGATGCGGGTGCCCACACCGCAGTAGGGAGCGAGTTGGAGTAAAGGAGCTGCGAGGGGAGGAGGGATGAAGATGCCGGTAATCGCAGAAGTTACCGTCGTTCCGCTTGGAACTGGCTCGCCGAGTCTCAGCCGCTATGTGGCCGATTGCCACCAGTTGCTCCGGGAGGCCGAGGGGATCCGATACCAGTTGACGCCCATGTCGACGGTGATCGAAGGGGAACTGGACCGTGTGGTCGAGGTCGTCCGAAAGATGCATGAAGCGCCCTTTACAGCCGGCGCCCTGCGGGTGTCGACGACGATCCGCATCGATGACCGCCGGGACAAGCCGCTGTCGATGGAAGGGAAAGTGCGAGCGGTGGAGGAGCGTTTTATGTAATAGTGTAATTAAGTCCGCTGAAAAAGGGGTGCTTTAAATGCAGCCCGAATTGACGGCACTGTTCACTCAAATTACCGGAAAAAAACCCTATGGGTTTCAAACACAGGTGGCCCGAGAGGTTTTAGAACAGGAACGTGTCATACTTCGCGCCCCGACAGGTTCCGGTAAGACTTGGGCAGCCCTATTGCCGTTTTTATACGCAAAGGAGAACAGGACGCCTTGGGCTGATCGCCTCATCTATGCCGTTCCGCTTCGAACGCTCGGAAAAAACTTATATTCCACAATCAAAAAACGTCTAGATGATCAGTTTCCTGGCAAGTATCGGGTGACGATGCAGACCGGAGACGTTCCCGACGATCCCCTCTTCGAGGGGGATATCATCCTCTGCACCGTTGACCAACTGTTGTCTGCCTACATCCTTCATCCCTACGCTGTCGGTCCCCGAAGGGCTAATGTTGTCGCCGGCGCATTGTCAGGGGCATACGTAGTCATTGATGAAACTCATCTGCTGACGCCTCGAGAATCGCTAGCGACGGCTGTGGATATGGTCCGCCGTTACCAGGGGCTGATGACTGCACTCTTCATGACCGCGACGATGCCGGATACGGTGATGGATGAGGTGGCTCGCCGCTGCAAAGCAAAAACCATTACTGTCACAGAAGAACAAATGGAAAGCGATCCGCAATCACGTCAAGTCAAGCCAGAGCGTCGAATTCATCGCATGACAATCCCCCTGTCGCCGGAAGCCGTTCTCAGCGAACATCGCACGAGCAGCCTTGTCGTATGCAATACAGTTGACCGCGCGGTTCGTTTTTATCAAACGCTAAAAAAGATGCTCGGCGAAAATAAATCGGACATCCCTCTATTTCTTCTACACTCGCGGTTTTTACCGGAGGACAGAGCGAGATTAGAACGGCGGATCACTGAACAGTTCGGACCGGATCGCACCGGACGGGGGATCATTATCTCCACACAAGTCCTGGAAGCAGGCGTCGACATCTCAGCCGATGTCCTGCATACGGAACTCGCTCCGGCAAACGCAATTGTTCAACGCAGTGGACGGGTTGCCCGTTATGGAGGCTTGGGCTCAATCTTCGTCTACGACATCACTGAAGACGGGAAGAGAAACTACGCGCCCTACTTCGGCGTCTCTATTGCCGCAAATGCGTCAAGTGCAACAAATGACATAAATGCATCAAGTGACGAAGCAGAAGCGAGAAGAATCATGGATGCTACCTGGGACAGCCTGGAAAAATGGGACGGAAAAGTCATCGGCTTTACGCAAGAGTTGGCGTGGGTAAACGAAATCCACGCCGCTGTAGAACAGCGGGCGCTGCGTAGTCGAACAGAGCGAAAAGTCATCGATGACGTAAACGCGGCCATGCGGAGCCAATCAAGCCATTTTCTCCGTGACCTGGTTCGCAACGCGGCGTCTATCAATCTTCTTGTTCATCCCGACCCGAATACGTTGGATATGCGTAGGCAGCCCCCACTGTTCTCGCTTCATCCCGGCGTTTTTCGACGGATCGTTCGCCGTGTGTTAAGAGGTGAACAAGATGGCGCCATGTGGTTCATGGACTTTCGAGAAAACGACGAAATCATCTGGATGGAGATCAAGAACGAAAAAGATCTGGATGGGCGGTATTTCTTCGCCGTATCTCCCCAACTGGCTGCGTACCATCCAGAAATCGGCCTAACAATGGAAAGTGGAACCTTTCAGTGCAAGGAAAAGCTGGATAAGCCTCCTGTCTATGAGCGATTTCGCTACCGCAAGGAATTATTGTCCGATCACCTTCAGGCCGTTGCCGGCGAGTGCGAGCAGCAGGGCAAACGCAATCAGGCTGCGGTAGCGCGTTGGGCAGAGTTATTGTGTCTTCGCACAGATACAATCGAATCGTTTAGCTGGCTTGGGGCGGCAGGTCATGATGCGGGCAAGGCGTCTCTGCAATGGCAGACCTGGGCGAGGAATTATCAATTTGTCCTGACCGGAAAAGTCGAAGAGGAATGCCTTGCCCATACCGATTACGATCCTGAAAATCCGCGCGTGAAAGAAGCGGAAAAGAGCAAGAGAAAGCCGAGCCATGCCGCTGAAGGAGCCTATTACCTCTTTGATCGATTGCTTCAGCCGGTGGCAGATGGCCTGATCCCCGACGATCTGCCGAAGGCGGAAATCATCGCGCGATCTGTGATGACGGCAATCGCCCGGCATCATGGACCGCACGTAAAAGAGTTGAACCGGCAGATCGAGTTTTGCGGGATGCCGGACGCAGTGGCGAACTGGTTGTCAGAACAGGTGAAGACGATGCCGGTCGACACCGCCATTCTAGAGAATATTGGATTGCAGTCCGCCTGGAAAAGTGAATCCAGTTTCGACCGGAATCGTTTCGCCAAACTATTGGTCGATCCGAAACTCAATGAATGTGGAAACAATGTGCTCAAAGAACTGGCGTGGCTGTTTTACTTATACCTGGTCCGTCGGCTACGCATGGCCGACTGGGCTTCTATGGAAAGAGCACACCCGGAAAAGGAGGTGGAAAAGGGTGATTGTTGAACGCTTTTTTGTCCCCCACTCTACGGGAACCTATGCCGACGCGCTGGAGGCGGTCGGATTGGCCCTCCTGCTCGACAATCTATCTGGAGACTCCGTATCGACAATCAAAGACAGCGGACCCTACTTCGAGATCCAACTCAACGAGCCACTGATATTGGAAGAATTGCCAGTCGACCAAGTGCTTCCCTATGACCCGGGATATCCCTACTTCATGACGGCGAAGGATAAGAATGTGCCCGCCGGTTATTTGCTCTACGATTATGAAGAAGAGAAGAAGATCGCCAATACCTACTGGGAGCAGTATAAGAAACAAAAAGCCAAAAAAACCGCCACGGTCACGTCCGACGTCGCCCAGACGATGCAAGGCGCCGAGCCCAATCCGCGTCATAACCTGCTGAAGAACATGTACGTGCTTCAGGCATTCAACTCCCATAACCGGCTTTTGAGCGAATTTGCTGCCGCCGATCCGGAAGCCGTAAAAGATGCCATCATCGAAAAACTTCGAACATATTGCCACGGATGCTTAAAGACTCTGGACGCGCCTGACCCTATCCCGAAGGAAGCGAAGCGGTCGAGCAAGGCGCAACGGTTTGCCCCGGATCTTACAGCCGTTCAAGCCCTCAACCCTATCGTGGGCAAGGGCATCAACCGGAACAAGCCGACCGGCACGGGCCTGGCCGGACTCCCCAGCGCCTATGTGGACTGGTTTGCCGAATACCTTCGTTACCTGGCGGTTCACTGCATCGCCAATGCATTTAATGTCGGCGATGATATCAAATACGCTGTTCTCGTTCCAGGCGAGGTGAGTTTCAACGAACTGAAAAAGCTTGCCGACGACTTTGTCCGGCTGCCGTTGGGGAAACGGACTTCCTGCCAGTTGGATATTCACAACGCCATCGGACTGGCGGAAAAGTTAATCGACCATTCACGGCAACTCCAGGAACATAATGAGCGACAGACCCGCTGGAAACTCCCCAAACAGGTCATCGCGGGCATTGCCACAGCCTACTTCAAAAGCCTGGGTTCGGGCAAGGCGCTGACCAACGTGAATACCATCGGACTTCCGGGCTGGTTCCCTATCGAAACCATTCAAGACGCCGACGATTGGAAGCAGATCCTGGAAGAGCACCGGCGCATCATGTATGGTCTTGATGAAGAGCACTCGGAAGAGGCGGAACTGCTCTACCAATACCGTGACTTCATCTCATCAGGACAGCTGAAAAACCTCCTGGATTTTGCCGCCAGCTACGGGGCTTTTGTGTTCAAACAGGCGGCCAACCAGAAGCGGGGTTACCTCGGTCTTTCACAGAGGCACTTGGAAAGGTTGGTGACATCTTTGAGCAAGCCATTCAGCGACATCGTAAAAGATGAAGGATTTCGTGCGATAGCCGACGCCATTCGCCGATCAACCGTCGTGGAGCAATACCGCAAGAGCCAAGGACGGCAGGAGTATGAGATCCGGTACGGTCTGTTTAGCGACCTAAAGCGAAAATCCCGTTCCAAGCAGGAACTGATTTGTCTCATCGGCGATTTCGTCAGCGATTACAACAAAGAAAACGCCCGCAAAGAGGAAGTGCGGGCGAAAAAAGCGGTTGAAAAAGGCGCCGGCGAGTTGTACCGGCGGCCGAGTGTTTCCGATGACGCCATCGAAAAGGTGGTTGCGCTGATCGACATCTTTGGTTCGGAACCGGTGGCCATGCTGCTGGCCGCTTTCGGTTCGGCAAAAACGGAAACGAAAAAAGAGACGAAAACGGATGGGAAGACCGAAACAAGCGTGAAGACCGAAACCAGCGCAGATACGGAGAACGGCAAAGATACTGGAGATTAGAGAGAGTGAAGATGAAAGGGAAGGTGAATCATCGATGACGATTTCGTCAATTTCGCTCTGCGCCCGGGTCACCCTGGACATGCACAGCCTGAACAACGAAGGGGCCGAGGGAAACCAACTTCAAACCCGCATGGTGCATATTGTCGATCAAACGGGCCAGTTGGCCGTTACCAACGCCATCAGCGGGGACATGCTTAAACATATCCAAAATGAAAACCTGGCCCAGATCGCCTCCGAGATGGGCCTGCCCATCTGTTCGGGCTGCAAACGGGTCAATGCGAACCGAATCAACGTGGACCGCGACTTTTTCAAATCCATCGAGAAACTGGACACGAAAGACAATATCGGAACCCTGCGCGAGTTGATCCGCTACTGCACTGTCGACGATCTGGAAGGGATCCTGATCACCGAGGGAAAACGGTCCGTTGCCCGTAAGTCCGTGATCGAGTTCGGTTGGCTCGTCGGCGTGCCGGAGAAAACGAGGACTGAGTCCTATTTCCACGTCAAGTTCGACGCCGAAAGCCGCAGTGGCGGCTCCGGTTCGGAAGACGGCTCCAACACGGGACAGAACATCTTCTATCGCCCGGCCAACTCCGGCGAGTACGCCCTCGTTTTGAACGTGGAACTGGATCGCATCGGCTTTCACGATGTAACCCGTGAGTACGTGCTCGATGAAGCGGAGCGGTCGAAGCGCAAACGGGCCATGCTGCAAAGCATCCTGCACACCTTCGTCAAATTGAATGGCGCCCACCGCAACACCCAGCACCCGCATATGGTCAATATGGCGGGCGTGATTTCTGTTTCCTATAACAAGACGCCGGCCCCGACCATCTCTCCTCTGGCCGATGGATACCGAGAGGAAATACAGGCCGTCGTCCAAGAGTTGAATCGCTGGAAGGGCAACGAAATCAATTGCTATAAATTTGACAGCCTGTCCCAATTCGCCAGGCTGGTGACAGACCTGGCCAAAAAGCTGTGAGGGGAGTGACCCCGATGTGGCTCCTAGCCGCCTTTTCGGCGAGCAACCTGTTTTCCCTGAAAGTATCCGGCGCAACCAGTTCGGGCGGCAAAAGTCATCTCATCCCTACGCCCTATGTGGTCAAAATGGCGCTCATTGACGCGTCGTTCCGGCTGGATGGGCGGGGCGAAGAGGATTTTGCCTGGATCCGTCCGTTGACGATTGCGTTTCAGGTTCCCGAGGCGGTGGTCGTCAACAACAACTTCGTCAAAGTGTTAAAAGAAGCCCGCGATGGCGACGAAACCTACCAACAGACGGTGGGGCTGCGCCAATATGTGTACTGGCACGGACCGATCCGCATCGCTTTCGAGATCGGTGGGCTATCGGAGCTGCAGCGGGAACGGTTGAGTCGACTGGTTACCCTAGTCAACTATTTCGGCAAGCGCGGTAGTTTCGTTCAGTACCGGGGACAGGAAATCACGGCGGAGTTGGAAGCCGGGTTTTCCTTCGACATGAACGAGCCCCGCAAGCCTGGAAACGGTCCGCTCAGCCGGGAGATGCTCATTCAGATGATGGATGACATGGGCGGCAGCAGCGGCTTTGACGCCTTCAATTCCTATTCCTCATCGCGGCAAAAACTGCACGAAGACCGGATTTTCCGACCGATCGTACTCGTCAGCGTCAAGGAGGCCTCTTCTCGTGGATATACGCTCTATCGCGCCCTTTCTCCATCCCCCGCTTAACGTGCAATGCTACCGGATCGTGGCGGAAGCAGGCCCTCGCGGTCTGCTTCTGCCGCCTTACCCCGGCTCTACCTTTCGGGGTGTGTTAGGCCACGGACTCCGGAAGATCGCCTGCACGGCAGGACCCCAGCAGGAGTGCTCCTTCTGCTTGTTCCAAAAGGTCTGTCTTGTCACTATCTTGTTTCAGCCTGTCGCTCCCGAACGGCAGGAAGGCTTCTTCGGGCGCGCGCAGGAGCTCCCACCGCCTTTCGTGTTGCGTCCCCTCACGGGCGGGAAGACGGAGTGGCGTCCGGGAGAGACCTTCGAGTTGGCCGTCCATCTGTTCGGAAAAGGCTGTGACTACGCGCCGTACCTGCTGTCCGCGCTGTCTGTCGCCATGGAAGGTGGTCTAGGGAAGGGGAAGCGTCCCGCTAAAATGGTGCGGGTGTTTGGGGAGAATCCCTTTACGGGAGAGTCGGTTGCGGTTTTTGTGGACAACCAATGGCGGATGGATGGGGCGCCGACGTTGGGCGGGAAGGATGTTGATCAAAGAGTACGGGACGTGTTGCAGAACTTTGACGGTAAGGTAACGATGGAGTATGTGACGCCTTTACGGCTTAAATCGGATAGTCGCTTGCAGCATTCCGTTGATCCGGTTTTATTCGTGAGATCTGTACTCCGGAGGTTATCCTTATTGTCGATGTTTCATGGACAAGGTCGATGGGAATTTCCCTTTCAGGAATATATCGAACATTCCTCGGGCCTAGCATTTTGTGACGAACATTACAGTTGGGTGGATTGGGAGCGATATTCGAGTAGGCAAGAAAGTCGTTTGAAATTAGGTGGGATTATCGGTAGTGCTAGTCTAGAAGGAGAAGTATTGCCCTCTTTTTTACCCTTAATCTTATGGGCAGAATTAACCCACGTGGGTAAATCAACAGTTTTTGGTTTAGGAAAAATATGGATAAAAAACAAGCATGTTGTTAGGTAATATGCTATAGTAAAAAACCATAATCTTAAAAATAAAATGAGTATACTGATCTCTAAAGGGTAATATGCAATAATGGGGATGGAAATCTTACCCGTCCAGTTGACTGGAAGATACACTCCGATTTTCAGAACCTACGCAATCGAAATAGCACCAAGCAAATGAGCGACCTCTTACGGTTAACCGATTTAATGGCGATACCAATTCTCTCTTTAAATGTTTAAATTATCCAGTCGACAGTTGCATTTATCCTACGCAATTTTATGGAAAAAAACACCTTGTTTATACCATTGCTTCGATAGGCAATCCCACCCTTTCACCCTTGGTCAGCTAGGCAGTAGATAAGCCCCACTCCCAGACCCAACGATATAGATGTAAAGATACCCACCTCGTCGCTTCGCGCATCTCATCAATGAGATATCGAAGCGGCACATCTCGATGACGAGAGGCAGGGAGGTGGTGAAAGAAAAACAATCGCTTAAGATTAAAAGCCAGCACTTGAAATCCGATCATCGCTTTGATCGCCACCGAATCGTGCACGAAGCAGTGGTCCAAGGCGTTGAACGTCTTAAGGTTGCGAAATCCAATATTCTCAATATCCCAACGAGCGGCGGCAATTTGTGCGATCGTCTGGGTATCCGCTTTTTCGGATGAGCATGTGGTTGCTATCCAGCGCTCCACCACATCAGTGACAAAAACTTCTTTGTTTGCTTCGATGACTGTCTTGTTGGTATGACGAATGATTTTTACGATTCGCATGGGCACGCGAACTTGCGGCCATTGTGCCAATCCCTCTTCGTCCCAAGCTTGAACGTAAACGGTATTCCCTTTTCCATCTCTTTCTTCCCAAGTGGAGTCCGGAAGCCGGTTCGCAAAGCAGGCATTTGCCTCTTTCATTATCCGTCGACGTTCTTCTTTCATGCGAACAACTACATGAGCGCCTGCATCCAGAGCGGCATGAATGACGGGTGCTTTGGCAAACAGCGCGTCTAACGTGTATACATCCGTTATTTTTCCATAGGTCTCGGCCATACGTCGGATCAATCGTTGGGCGACGGTGGTTTCTCCTTCATCCTTGTCCACCCCATCCTGAGGCTTTCGCATTTCCCAGTCATAAATCAGGTTCGCGTTGCCGCCAACCTGTTGAGCGACTACGACCGCATGATAATAGTCGGTGGTTTTGTCGCGGTGTTCGCGCGTAAGGCATTCGGGACAACGATAGGCCTTGGTGTGGAATAACTCCACGCCATCGATGGCAGTCACTCGCCAACCATTGATGCTTTCCTTCTGCGGGCCGCGTTGCTCCTTATATCGCTGGATCACACAGTTATGCTGCTTTCGTTGCTCTTTTAGATCCCATTTCATCAAGGCTTGTCGCACCGTATCATGTGATGGCAATCGAATGTTTTTGGGAACCAATTGACGGAATACCCCGGTTTTTTGCCAACGGTCCATCTGCTCCATACTTTCCATACAGAAAAAGGCGCCAAAAAAAGCGACGGTAAAAATGGCTGGGGCTTTGATACGGGGTTGTTTGCGACCATCCTTTGCTTGACGGACCATCTGCGAAAAGCCATATACCTTTGAGGCGTACTGCGTAAAATGTTGAATTAGTCGGCCCGCTTTTTTTCCACCAGGTGTTCTACAAAAAATTTTCTGGACTTCTTCGAGTGGCTGTGCTACGCTTTGCACTGAGGATTCCCCCTTTGTTCAGTGTTTTGCTTTGCAACAACTCACTTCGACAAAGGTAACGGGAATCCTTTAAAATTTTCTGGAAATTAATCTAATTATATCCATTTCCCCGTGGGAATTGTCGCGTTTTCATGACAATTCTCCAACAGCGCCTCAGACAGGGGATTAGCAGACTTTTTTATTAAAGATGCGTGGGTTCTGTCCGATTTTTAGGAGACTGAAGTTAACCCAGAAAGTAACTAGAGCCCATTTAAAAATGACTCGATGCTAGGGGAGATTAGTATATCCTATAGATAGGCTAGTGAAAACTCTTTCTTACAAAGCCCCTGTCGTACCAGGCCACGTCTACTATAGACGTGGCCTCTAAATTTACTTTGAATGTATTAGGCTTGGGGATGATTTTACGCATACTTGAATAGATTTGCGATTAATTGGAAAATTTTGAGATAAGACTTTTATTGCAGGTGATCCCCATGAAACCCCTCGACCTCATCCTTGACGCCAGTGAATCGGAAAAACAACATATCATCATCTCCCAGTTCGGTGCCAGCTTGGGCAAGAAGAGCGGCCGGCTCGTCGTCCGCGAGAAGGGGCAGGTTGTCACGGAAGTCCCCTTTGATCGGGTGGAGCAGGTGACGGTGATCACCTCCGGCGCGTCGCTCTCCACGGACGCCATCGAGGAATGCGTCCGCCACGGGATCGAGATCAACCTTCTCGACTTCCGGGGATCGCCTTATGCCAAGTTGTTTGCCCCAGGATTGACGGCGACGGTGAAGACGCGACGGGAACAACTGCTGGCCTTCAATGACCAGCGGAGCATTTTTCTGGCCAAGGCCTTTGTGCGGGGCAAGATCCAAAACCAGATCAATACCTTGAAGTACTTCGCCAAGTACCGCAAGTCGGCCCGCCAGGAGGTCTACGCCTACCTGCAAGACGCCGCCCTGTTGATGGAAAAGAACCTGCAGGAACTGACCGGCATTGACGGGCTGAACATCGATGCGGTGCGCGGTCCCCTCATGTCGGTGGAAGGACGGGCGGCGACGCGGTACTGGGACGCAGTGGCCTTTTTATTGAAGGGGTATGTGGTTTTTCCCGGTCGGGAGAACCGGGGGGCCACCGATCCGGTGAACTCGCTGCTCAACTACGGCTACGCCGTGCTGGAGGCCCGGGTGCTGGGCGCGGTGCTGCAAGCCGGGCTTGACCCCTATGCCGGTTTTTTACATGTGGACCGACCGGGAAAGACCAGCCTAGTCTATGACTTCATTGAAGAGTTTCGCCAGCCGGTGATTGACCGGCCCGTCCTGGCGATGGTGATCGCCGGGGTGGAGATCGGCATGGAAGGGGAACGGCTTGCCGATGGGACGAAGCGGGATTTGCTGGAGCGGATTCAACAGCGCCTGGCGGCGACGGAGCGTTTTGACGGCAAAAAGTATCCCTTGCAGTCGATCCTGCTCCGGCAGGCCCGGCGGATGGCTTCTTATCTCCGGGGCGATCAGAAGTACAAGCCCTTTGTCTGCAGTTGGTGACGATGAAGACGTTGGTGATTTACGACATTGAACTGGACAAGGTGCGAACGAAAGTCTCTGAGCTTTGCAAGGATTACGGATTGCAGCGGATCCAGTACAGCGCCTTTTTCGGCGAGTTGAATACGAATCGGCGCGAGGAACTCCGCCAGCGGATCAAGAAAACGCTGGGGCGGACGGTGGGGCGCATTCATTTTTTTCCGATCTGTGACAAGGATCTGCGCCTCGTCATGCAGGTGATGAACCTTCCCGAGTTGCTCGTCGACGGCGACGACGGAGAAGCCTCATGCTGACCCTCAGAGTGACCGATGTGAAGCAGTACGTCTACTGCCCGCGCATCCCCTATTTTACCTACGTGCAGCCGCTCAAGCCCCGGCCGACGGCGAAGATGGATTTTGGCAAGGACGCCCATGCGCGGCTGGACAAGCTCGAAAAGCGGCGCACCCTGGCCGCCTATCCCGAACTGGAGGCGGGGGAGCGGAAGTTTCACACCTACATCCATTCGGCCCGGCTCGGGCTGGAGGGAAAGCTCGATCTGCACCTGGTTCACCGGGGAGAGATTTTTCCGGTCGAGTTCAAGTCCACATCGCGCCGCCCAGGGCTCAATCACAAATACCAGTTGACGGCCTACGCCATGCTGCTGGAGGAACTGTACCAAAAGCCGGTGCGGCGGGGCTATTTCAAGTTGGTGAACCCTCTGGCCGATGGGGCGCGGCCGGAAAAAAGCGAGATCACATTGCCGGTGGAGATCACCGTCCCGATGCGCGACTTTGTGAAGGATGTGCTGCGGCGCATCCGCGCCATGGTGAAGCAGGAAAGCCTGCCGTCGCCGAAACGTCCGGGAAACCGCTGCCGCGATTGCGAGTATCGCGTCTATTGCCTGGACTTGGGGGATGTGGTGCGGTAGCCGGGCGGCGCTCGATAGGGGTTGCCGTGGGCAGCGGCAACCTCGGGTAGCGGCTGCCTTGGCGGCGAGACTGGATTGAGGGCGAAAAAGCTTCAGAGCCTCGGCGGGGCTGTCCCAGGCGGGGGCCTGCCTTATGAAGGGCTGCCCCGGCAGGGACAAAATGTGTGGGGCTGGTCGCTGATGTTTGTTGGGAGTGAGTGTTGTGTATTTTTTATCGGACGAGGAACGCAAAAAACTGCTTCATTATTATCTGCCGAAGGCGCGGCGAGAAGGCGTGGCCGAGGAACTGCGCGGCTGGAACTGGTCCCAGCCGCCCTTGTCGCCGGTGTACGACTGCCCGCTAGGGGTCTTTGAGGTGGCGAGCGGGTATTGCAGTTCTTCTCGCGATGTCTACCTTCGCCGCGTCGAGGGCGCTCGGAGCAAGCCCAACGGGGCCATGTTTCAGGGGTCGCTGCTGCACGGGCTCGCGGCGCGCTTCATCGTGGCTACAAAAGGCTTGATTTACCAGGAGGGGGTCGACGGATACCGGGAAATCCTGCGCAAGCTACAGGAGATGACCCTGTCGGAACTGCTCGATGAAGGGTTGGTGTTTGAACTGGCTTCTCTGGCGGAGGCCGATCGGGAGGAACTGGAGCGCAAGAGCCGGTTGTTGCTGGAGTTTGAGCGGGGAAGACTTATTGCGAGGTTGCAGGAAGCCCTGGTCAAGCAGCCCTACATCGGCGAGGACGCGCTGACGGCCCTGGCCGTTCCGGTGGTGGTGGAGCAAAAGTTAGATGGATCCTTTTTGGGGCTGAGCGCCCATCTGAGCGCCGACGCCTACAACATCGGTCAACCGATGATCGTGGAGGTGAAGTTCGGTGAGCCCCGCGATTTTCACCGTCTGGCCACCGCCGGGTATGCCCTTGTCATGGAGGCGGTCTATGAGCATCCGGTCGATGTGGGTTGTCTCGTCTGTGTGACCTTTAAAGGGGACCGGGTGATCATACGGCGAGACATCCACCTGATCGATGACGAACTGCGCCAGTGGTTCGTCGAGGCGCGGGATGAGAAGGCCCGCATGGTCTACGAAGAGATCGATCCGGGACTCGCCAAGGATTGCCCGCAGTCTTGCCCCTTTGCCAACCGTTGTTCTTAAAGGAGAAAAATCGGCGATTGTCGAAAGGCCTTCATTGGGGTACAATAAGGGTAGGCTTTTCCAAACTATGGTGTTTTCGCAAAGGGTGGGGGAGTTCGTGCAGAAGTCGGCCTTTCGAAAAAAGTGGCGGTTTTCAGGGAGGTGAAGAGGCTCGGAAGCCTTGATCTTACTGGTTTTTTTCGACTTGACCCCGTGCGGTTTCACTGGATGACCCGCTATGTAGGGGATTGAAAGGGGCTCGCTCGGCGGCCACGAACACCGGGGATTACTGTTTCACTGGATGACCCGCTATGTAGGGGATTGAAAGCGGCGGGAATTTCATCGTGCTCAAGGACGGCAGAATACGTTTCACTGGATGACCCGCTATGTAGGGGATTGAAAGAACAGCGACTGTGGCATCTCGACCAGAAAATCAACGAGTTTCACTGGATGACCCGCTATGTAGGGGATTGAAAGGGTATCAGATGCTCAGAGACAAGTATGGAATAATCGCGGTTTCACTGGATGACCCGCTATGTAGGGGATTGAAAGACTGCATGGCAGACCTGAGGGAACTGCCGGGCGCAACGTTTCACTGGATGACCCGCTATGTAGGGGATTGAAAGATTCAAGGTAATGATCCGCACGAGTGTCCAAGATCGTTTCACTGGATGACCCGCTATGTAGGGGATTGAAAGTTAGTATCAATAAGTACCTTTCCCTTGGGGTCTTTAATCAGTTTCACTGGATGACCCGCTATGTAGGGGATTGAAAGAAGGATTTCTCAGTCTATCGAGGAGGTATCCTCCAACGCGTTTCACTGGATGACCCGCTATGTAGGGGATTGAAAGAACCGGATCCCTACTAAACAGCGTGAGGGCCGGGGCGTTTCACTGGATGACCCGCTATGTAGGGGATTGAAAGAAGTCTTTGGTCGAGAAGATTAACGCTAAGAGAGAGAGTTTCACTGGATGACCCGCTATGTAGGGGATTGAAAGCCCATGTGCCCACGCAAGCCACGGGAACCTATGCCATCGTTTCACTGGATGACCCGCTATGTAGGGGATTGAAAGTTTAACCCAGAGGGGAAGTGGTGTAATGGCTGACAATGGTTTCACTGGATGACCCGCTATGTAGGGGATTGAAAGGTAAAGCCGAAAAAGGGCTATTCGGTAGCAGATTGAGGTTTCACTGGATGACCCGCTATGTAGGGGATTGAAAGAAAAGCGATCTCCACCACCACTTTCATACTTGCTGTCAGTTTCACTGGATGACCCGCTATGTAGGGGATTGAAAGCCTACGGCAGCAACCGGGGGCTTACCGGGCGGCCGCTGTTTCACTGGATGACCCGCTATGTAGGGGATTGAAAGGGTACAGGGAGGCGGAATGAATGATGGAACGATGGATAAGTTTCACTGGATGACCCGCTATGTAGGGGATTGAAAGGCTCCCGGTTGGGGCCCACCCCTTCTTCCTGTTCAAGTTTCACTGGATGACCCGCTATGTAGAGGCCGTCTAGAAAATAAGCAAATTCCTAGCCAGCCCTTGCAAAAGCATGATTTTTTAATACAAACAGCAAAAAACTAGAGTCTTTTTATCGGTCTCACCAGCCCTTTTTGAGGATTTTCCTCAAAAAGGGCAGATCTCCCCCTTGCACCTTATGCGGCTTTTTTGAAAGCAACACCGCGTAAGGCGCTCACCTCCAACACCATGGTTGCATTCTTATCATTTCGTAGACGGTTGAGTTTTTGAAAGTTCGCCGCTAACGCGCTGAGCCGGGCGGCATAAGCCAGATTTCGTTTTCCGATACGGCGAACCCGGCGCAGTCCGTAACGGTTGACCAGTTCATTTTGCTTGGCTTCGATGCGGCTGCGAAGACGCATCTGTTCCTTATAGATTTTCGTTTGGGAGTGCTTTGCCGCCTCGAGCATGACACCATAGGCGTTGTGAATAAAAATCGTGCGCCGATGTTTCTTTTCTTTAAAACAGGTCGTGTAACGAGGGCAGTGCTTGCAATCATGGTCCTTGGCGCGAAGCACGAAGTTCTTCCCATCTGCCACTTCCGAATAGGTGGTGATGACTTTTCCTCTCGGGCAGATCAGTTGTGTTTGGTCTTCGGAAACTTGAAATCCCTCGCCCGCGAGGATATCACATTTTGTCTTTGGTGAAAGTGGCGCCACTACGTCAATGCCTTTTTCCTTGAGGGTGACACGGTCATCGCCCGCACCATAGTGGGTATCTCCAATGATCGTCGGGTTTTCTACACAATCGGTGGGAAGCTGATCCGCTAACGGCACCAGACTGGAGCCGTCATAGTCGTTGGCTTTCATGGCCTCGGCGGCGGCGATAAATCCGGAATTTCCGACTTCGACGATGGCCATCTTATACCCGCGCCATTTCGTCTTGCCCTTACAACCGAAACGGGCTTCGCTGTCTACAGCCGAAACTATCATATCTTTGACAGAACCGCCGGGGGCTATCTCAAGAGTTCCATCATCTTTCCGAATGATTCGTTCACGGAGGATACGGCAAAGCAAAAGGGCGTAATGAATGACATCGGGCTTCTTCTTCCACGAAGCCTCCGATGACTCCACGTAGGCCAGCAGTTCGTCAGCCTCGCTGACCACTTCAACAAGCCGTTCCATTTTGGCCTTATCGTCCAGGTTATGCTCTTTCACTTCCGTCACTGTTTCCAGGTAACGTACCGCCCGAGGGGCATGGGGGATTGCATGCCATGGAACACTGTATTGCTTCGCCAAAAGACGCACCAACAGGCGCATGGCTTGGCGGATCAGTTCGATGGTCGTGGGGGCACTGATGGGAGCTATGACATGGGTCGTGTCCGTTATCCAAGGTTCTTTCCCTGTCAAAACGCCCAGGTAGTACATCAACCGGATAAAGCGATCGAGATAGACCTTATCAAGTTCCTTTTGGATGAGCCGTTGCCGGTGGACGCCAAAATTGGCGTGATCAATGCCCGGTTCATCGAGGGCCATTCCTAACGCAAACTTGACCTCGATGTTCACACGTGTCTGTGCTTCCATCCCCCGGTCTGTTTCGCCCAGCATTTCCTGTAACATGCAGGCCATCGTCATCTGCCGGGCCGCATGACTGGGACGTCCGTTGTCAAGGCAATAGAGACCTGTAAAATCCTCCGGTTGTATTAATAGGGGCGCCAATTCACGAAACAGGCGAAAGACGGAATCGGCAGGCACAAGTTGGTCCCAGAGGGCTGCAAAGTCGTAAAAGCTAACTTGGGGGTCCACATCGAATCGAAACAAGGTACATCGCCTCGCTATAAACAGTCTTTGTACCTATATCCTTCGACGCGAAGAGTCAAATTCCCTTTAAATTCCACCAATTTCCATATAAAAACGTCTTGCTTTTTGCCCTCTCTTGAGGGGGTTTTTAGACAGACTCTATGTAGGGGATTGAAAGGTGACCCGCCGCAAGTCTATATACGAGTTCTCATAACGAAGTTTCACTGGATGACCCGCTATGTAGGGGATTGAAAGGGGAAGAGGTTTTTCGATGAAGGGTCGACTTACTAGAGGTTTCACTGGATGACCCGCTATGTAGGGGATTGACAGAACCTACGCAATCCAAATAATGCCAAGTGGGTTAGCGACCTCTTACGGTTAGAGGCCGTCTAGAAAATAAGCAAATTCCCTAGCCAGCCCTTGCAAAAGCATGATTTTTTAATACAAACAGCAAAAAACTAGAGTCTTTTTATCGGTCTCACCGGCCCTTTTTGAGGATTTTCCTCAAAAAGGGCAGATCTCCCCCTTGCACCTTATGCGGCTTTTTTGAAAGCAACACCGCGTAAGGCACTCACCTCCAACACCATGGTTGCATTCTTATCATTTCGTAGACGGTTGAGTTTTTGAAAGTTCGCCGCTAACGCGCTGAGCCGGGCGGCATAAGCCAGATTTCGTTTTCCGATACGGCGAACCCGGCGCAGTCCGTAACGGTTGACCAGTTCATTTTGCTTGGCTTCGATGCGGCTGCGAAGACGCATCTGTTCCTTATAGATTTTCGTTTGGGAGTGCTTTGCCGCCTCGAGCATGACACCATAGGCGTTGTGAATAAAAATCGTGCGCCGATGTTTCTTTTCTTTAAAACAGGTCGTGTAACGAGGGCAGTGCTTGCAATCATGGTCCTTGGCGCGAAGCACGAAGTTCTTCCCATCTGCCACTTCCGAATAGGTGGTGATGACTTTTCCTCTCGGGCAGATCAGTTGTGTTTGGTCTTCGGAAACTTGAAATCCCTCGCCCGCGAGGATATCACATTTTGTCTTTGGTGAAAGTGGCGCCACTACGTCAATGCCTTTTTCCTTGAGGGTGACACGGTCATCGCCCGCACCATAGTGGGTATCTCCAATGATCGTCGGGTTTTCTACACAATCGGTGGGAAGCTGATCCGCTAACGGCACCAGACTGGAGCCGTCATAGTCGTTGGCTTTCATGGCCTCGGCGGCGGCGATAAATCCGGAATTTCCGACTTCGACGATGGCCATCTTATACCCGCGCCATTTCGTCTTGCCCTTACAACCGAAACGGGCTTCGCTGTCTACAGCCGAAACTATCATATCTTTGACAGAACCGCCGGGGGCTATCTCAAGAGTTCCATCATCTTTCCGAATGATTCGTTCACGGAGGATACGGCAAAGCAAAAGGGCGTAATGAATGACATCGGGCTTCTTCTTCCACGAAGCCTCCGATGACTCCACGTAGGCCAGCAGTTCGTCAGCCTCGCTGACCACTTCAACAAGCCGTTCCATTTTGGCCTTATCGTCCAGGTTATGCTCTTTCACTTCCGTCACTGTTTCCAGGTAACGTACCGCCCGAGGGGCATGGGGGATTGCATGCCATGGAACACTGTATTGCTTCGCCAAAAGACGCACCAACAGGCGCATGGCTTGGCGGATCAGTTCGATGGTCGTGGGGGCACTGATGGGAGCTATGACATGGGTCGTGTCCGTTATCCAAGGTTCTTTCCCTGTCAAAACGCCCAGGTAGTACATCAACCGGATAAAGCGATCGAGATAGACCTTATCAAGTTCCTTTTGGATGAGCCGTTGCCGGTGGACGCCAAAATTGGCGTGATCAATGCCCGGTTCATCGAGGGCCATTCCTAACGCAAACTTGACCTCGATGTTCACACGTGTCTGTGCTTCCATCCCCCGGTCTGTTTCGCCCAGCATTTCCTGTAACATGCAGGCCATCGTCATCTGCCGGGCCGCATGACTGGGACGTCCGTTGTCAAGGCAATAGAGACCTGTAAAATCCTCCGGTTGTATTAATAGGGGCGCCAATTCACGAAACAGGCGAAAGACGGAATCGGCAGGCACAAGTTGGTCCCAGAGGGCTGCAAAGTCGTAAAAGCTAACTTGGGGGTCCACATCGAATCGAAACAAGGTACATCGCCTCGCTATAAACAGTCTTTGTACCTATATCCTTCGACGCGAAGAGTCGAATTCCCTTTAAATTCCACCAATTTCCATATAAAAACGTCTTGCTTTTTGCCCTCTCTTGAGGGGGTTTTTAGACAGACTCGGTTAACCGATTTAAGGGCTTTACCAATTCCCTCTTTAAATGTTTAAATTATCCAGTCGACAGTTGCATTTATCCTACGCAAGTTTATGGAAAAAAACACCTTGTTTATACCAGTGCTTCGATAGGCAATCCCACCCTTTCACCCTTGGTCAGCTAGGCAGTAGATAAGCCCCACTCCCAGACCCAACGATATAGATGTAAAGATAACCACCTCGTCGCTTCGCGCATCTCATCAATGAGATATCGAAGCGGCACATCTCGATTACGAGAAGAGGCAGGGAGGTGGTGAAAGAAAAACAATCGCTTAAGATTAAAAGCCAGCACTTGAAATCCGATCATTGCTTTGATCGCCACCGAATCGTGCACGAAGCAGTGGTCCAAGGCGTTGAACGTCTTAAGGTTGCGAAATCCAATATTCTCAATATCCCAACGAGCGGCGGCAATTTGTGCGATCGTCTGGGTATCCGCTTTTTCGGATGAGCATGTGGTTGCTATCCAGCGCTCCACCACATCAGTGACAAAGACTTCTTTGTTTGCTTCGATGACTGTCTTGTTGGTATGACGAATGATTTTTACGATTCGCATGGGCACGCGAACTTGCGGCCATTGTGCCAATCCCTCTTCGTCCCAAGCTTGAACGTAAACGGTATTCCCTTTTCCATCTCTTTCTTCCCAAGTGGAGTCCGGAAGCCGGTTCGCAAAGCAGGCATTTGCCTCTTTCATTATCCGTCGACGTTCTTCTTTCATGCGAACAACTACATGAGCGCCTGCATCCAGAGCGGCATGAATGACGGGTGCTTTGGCAAACAGCGCGTCTAACGTGTATACATCCGTTATTTTTCCATAGGTCTCGGCCATACGTCGGATCAATCGTTGGGCGACGGTGGTTTCTATCAAGCCCCCTAATTGAATTTGAGCAAAGACCCCCTAGTGGGCTACAATGAGAACACATGGAGGGGTCAAGAATATGAGACGAAATCGATACCCAAAAGAACTGAAGGAACAGCTGATCCAAGAAGCCATGGAAGTGGGAAATGCAACACAAGTGGCCCGCCGACATGGGATCGATCCGAAACGGCTGTATTACTGGATTCGAGAATCACAGCACAAGGGCTTCCAAGAAGCACCGGCGGAGGCAAAACAAATTGCTCCGTATGTGCCGTCCGCACAAGAATTTAAGCGATTGGAATCCGAAAACATAGCACTGAAAAAGCTACTCGGCGAAAAGACATTAGAAATCCAAATATTGCAAGATTTAATAAAAAAGAAGAACCCGAGCTATCGGAAAAATTAGAAGTTGCCGATGAATGGGTAGCTCGGGAGGAAGCCAGCACTGCCTTTATCTTGCGTGTCATCGGCATTCACGAAGCCACCTACTACGCTCGGCGCCAACGTCTACAGAGAGAACCGAAAGAGCGCGCATACAATGGCGGACGGCCGCAACCAGGGTATTCATGGACACAAGACGGAAAGCGAATCAGCGATGAACAAATTAAGGAATACCTGATGGAGCTCATCGCTGGCGAAGAAAGCGTCTACGGATATCGAAAGCTGGGGCTCTGCCTTCATAAACAGCATCAGTTGATCATCAACCATAAAAAAACCTATCGACTATGCAAAGAGTTAGACATCCTATCGCCACAACGTCAGATCAAGGCCAAACATCCGCGCCGGATGGCGCGCAACCGAACCATTACCGCCTCCAACGAACTTTGGGAGATGGACATCAAATACGGCTACATCGCCGGCGAAGATCGCTTCTTCTATCTCATGTCGCTCATCGATGTCTATGATCGCTCGATTGTAGATTACCATATCGGGTTAAATTGTGAAGGTGCTGACGCAGCCAATACGCTGAAACGGGCGTTGTGGAAACGAAACTGCTTTGAAAAAGAAAAGAAGCCAATTGTGCGAACCGACAATGGATCGCAGTTTATCAGCCGTGTGTTTGAGGAAACGTGCGAACAATACCAGGTTGAACACGAACGAATTCCCCCAAAGACGCCGAACAAAAACGCCCATATCGAATCGTTTCATGCAAATCTGGAACGCGAGTGCTACATCAAGCATGCCTTTGAATCCTACCAAGACGCCTACCAGGTGGTCGGAGAATACATTGACTTTTACAACCAGAGGCGAATCCACGGCAGCCTCTACAATATGTCCCCTGCGGAGTTTTGTCGACAGCTGGCGGATGGGAACGTACCCGCTTTTATTGTCACGCTGTAGCATAGGTGCCGCACTATAGACCAGGCAGGCTAAAGCGCAAAGCCCGACGTCGACCGCCTAATTGACGTTCCCTATACAGGCCGACGTCTGTCAAGGGACGCCGAAGGCGTGGCGAAGCCCTTGCCCTTGATAGACGTTGGTCTGTATAGGACCCTGTAAGAGGCGGTGACGGCAGCCCCCCGAATCAGCGCAATCGTCAATTTTGTGAGACTCTACGAAAAACAGCGAATAAGGGGTCTACGCTCTAGAATTAGGGGGTTGAACCGATTCATCCTAAGGGATACAATCTTCTATTGGGTATCTTTGTTGCGGAAGCGATTGACCCGAATGTTTTGCGAAAAGAGAACTTTCTAGCGTTGATTACATCATTTGCAAAAGGATATTAGCATTGCATAGTTGTTATTGGTCAAACCGAGCTTGTGGAAATTAGTGGTTAACCGATCACTCATGAACGCACCATAGTATTACGACCTCTCTTCGCCAACCGTATGTGGGGTGATTCGACAAATTCTGTTTTCATCCTCTTGAGCGCCCCGTGGCGGGGCATGTTTGTCTAATATTATTTCAATCACTTTTTAATAGGAGTGGAATAAAATGAATGACGAGCGGAAAGAACTACCTGAATTTTTGGGACAGATCGAAGACCGCGAAAAGAAACTCTCGGAGTTAAAAGAAGTAACTCGGAAACTTCTTGACGAAGTATCATTTTTTAATGATATGCGTCAAAGCAGTGTCGATATGCCAAGCACACAACGGAGCCGCCATGCCCTTGAAAGAGATTATACGAGAGTTCTTTACTCCTCATCTTTTCGTCGCTTACAGGGGAAAATGCAATTGTTAGGCGTAAGTCATGAACATTTCTTTAGAAACAGATTAACACATAGTTTAGAAGTAGCACAAATTGCCCGGTCTTTTGCGTATGAGTTTGGATATTCGCACGAAGATATCTACGCGATCGAAGCCTGTGCGCTAGCGCACGATATCGGAAATCCGCCTTTTGGTCACAGCGGTGAACGAGTGCTGAATGAAATTTCGAAGGACTTTGGTGGTTTTGAAGGAAATGCTCAAACATTGAGGGTCTTGACGACACTCGAAAAGAAAATACCAGATCATGGTGGGCTTAACTTGACATATAGAACTTTGCTTGGCACAGTTAAGTATTATAATCAACGGAGTGCTAACAAAGATAAATTTATCTATGATAATGATTTCCAAATGATAAATCAGCTTAAAGGCTCTCGTGATTTTAAGCTGAGAACCATAGATGCTCAATTAATGGATTTAGCCGATGAAATCGCCTATGCCGGGCACGATTTAGAAGATTCACTTAATCTCAGGCTATTTACAATAGATGAACTTCAACACGAACTACAGTTGTACTTTCTGGAAAATAAACTATCAGATAAGGAAAAAGAACTTCTGTTAAATACGTTCTCTTCCATTGTCGAGAATGCAAAAGAGAAAGCAAATAAAGCGAAGACCTCGGAAGAATTTAACTCAATTTTCATTAAAGAGATTACCTCTCTTCTAATTCATATACTGATGAGAGACGTTACGTATGCAAAAATAAGTGATGATTTTAAAAAGAAAACAGGCAGCGAAAACGTGATGGAATTTACTTTTGGCCAATATGGTAAATTAGCAAAAGCACTTAAAACGATTACATTTCGCTGTATTCAACGGACAGACATCGTTCAACAATACGAATTGCAGGGTGAAAGAATAATTAGAGGATTGTTTGAAGTATTAATGGATACGAAGTTTAATAAAGATTGCCACCTTATGCCGCCTGAGTTTCGAAAGGGACACAATAATTATTGCACTAGGGGGCGGAACGTAATTGATTATATTTCTGGCATGATGGATTCCTACGCAATTGCAGCCTATAAAAAGTTATTTGGGTCCCACGCACTCTCAAAGTTATATTGGGATCAATCTCACTAGCATCAAGTAGGATTTTTAAAATCCCTGTAGAATACCTAGATTATATAGCATTAAGGAGATTTACTTGTGAACAAATTACAGGGATTTTACGAACTTCGTCATATTGGAATTCCTGCCGCTCCTTGGAATATATTTTCGAAAAATACCTTTCTTGACCCCGGTTTACTATGGACAATACGGGTGGCTGTAAAAACTGGCGATGATATCAATCTCCCTAGAGCAGTTGGGGTTACAGCCGAAAAAGCGATGGAGAAAGGAACTCAATTTCTTTCCCAGTTTGGAAGTAACGGGATTGTCATATACTACCCGTATTTTATCGCTTTAAAAAGCGGAATCATGGAATTAAAAGAAAAAGTTACCATTATCGAATCGGTCGACGGTGACTTATGGAACTTAACAACGAAAGGTCGAAGAGCAGTAACAATTTTTGTTGATCGTTTAACACATACTGTAACTGAACACGGTCAAAAAAACTTTTTAAACAAAAAAGAAATCGAACGGCTTTTTCGTTATGGTGCTCGCGTAAGGGTGAAATATAAAGATTACATTTTTAATTACACTTCTGTAATGGTTGAATGGAGTCTAGCTTTAAATACGAACGTTAATCACATGCCCGTTGGTGATCCCTATTTTGTCTTTTACGAATGTCGAGTGGTTAAATAAATTTACATGTAAGCGTCGGAAGCGTAAATTATGTAAAGTCAACCCAGCCAGAATGGCAACACACCGTAGGTCAGGGTATCGAACCGACGAGGCCAGACGCACGAATGGAGCCATCTGTTTGTTAGCTAGCCAAGATTTACCCCTGTGTTAGGCTAGTTGTCGTAGGACCTAAAGGAGTATAATTATAAAAAGCCTTTAGGGAGGACGTACACATCTATCAAGCCCCCTAATTGAATTTGAGCAAAGACCCCCTAGTGGGCTACAATGAGAACACATGGAGGGGTCAAGAATATGAGACGAAATCGATACCCAAAAGAACTGAAGGAACAGCTGATCCAAGAAGCCATGGAAGCGGGAAATGCAACACAAGTGGCCCGCCGACATGGGATCGACCCGAAACGACTGTATTACTGGATTCGAGAATCACAACACAAGGGCTTCCAAGAAGCACCGGCGGACGCAAAACAAACTGCTCCGTATGTGCCGTCCGCACAAGAATTTAAGCGATTGGAATCCGAAAACATAGCACTGAAAAAGCTACTCGGCGAAAAGACATTAGACAAACATGTCCTGCCACGGGGCGCTCAAGAGAATGAAAACAGAATTTGTCGAATCACCCCACATACGGTTGGCGAAGAGAGGTCGTAATACTATGGTGCGTTACAGCCCGATGATTAGACGGACCTCAGCAGCCTGGTGCACTCCAGATTGTCGCTCCGCAAGGAAGCACGTAGGGTAGATTACACCTAAGAGAGGCCGTCTAGAAAATAAGCAAATTCCCTAGCCAGCCCTTGCAAAAGCATGATTTTTTAATACAAACAGCAAAAAACTAGAGTCTTTTTATCGGTCTCACCGGCCCTTTTTGAGGATTTTCCTCAAAAAGGGCAGATCTCCCCCTTGCACCTTATGCGGCTTTTTTGAAAGCAACACCGCGTAAGGCACTCACCTCCAACACCATGGTTGCATTCTTATCATTTCGTAGACGGTTGAGTTTTTGAAAGTTCGCCGCTAACGCGCTGAGCCGGGCGGCATAAGCCAGATTTCGTTTTCCGATACGGCGAACCCGGCGCAGTCCGTAACGGTTGACCAGTTCATTTTGCTTGGCTTCGATGCGGCTGCGAAGACGCATCTGTTCCTTATAGATTTTCGTTTGGGAGTGCTTTGCCGCCTCGAGCATGACACCATAGGCGTTGTGAATAAAAATCGTGCGCCGATGTTTCTTTTCTTTAAAACAGGTCGTGTAACGAGGGCAGTGCTTGCAATCATGGTCCTTGGCGCGAAGCACGAAGTTCTTCCCATCTGCCACTTCCGAATAGGTGGTGATGACTTTTCCTCTCGGGCAGATCAGTTGTGTTTGGTCTTCGGAAACTTGAAATCCCTCGCCCGCGAGGATATCACATTTTGTCTTTGGTGAAAGTGGCGCCACTACGTCAATGCCTTTTTCCTTGAGGGTGACACGGTCATCGCCCGCACCATAGTGGGTATCTCCAATGATCGTCGGGTTTTCTACACAATCGGTGGGAAGCTGATCCGCTAACGGCACCAGACTGGAGCCGTCATAGTCGTTGGCTTTCATGGCCTCGGCGGCGGCGATAAATCCGGAATTTCCGACTTCGACGATGGCCATCTTATACCCGCGCCATTTCGTCTTGCCCTTACAACCGAAACGGGCTTCGCTGTCTACAGCCGAAACTATCATATCTTTGACAGAACCGCCGGGGGCTATCTCAAGAGTTCCATCATCTTTCCGAATGATTCGTTCACGGAGGATACGGCAAAGCAAAAGGGCGTAATGAATGACATCGGGCTTCTTCTTCCACGAAGCCTCCGATGACTCCACGTAGGCCAGCAGTTCGTCAGCCTCGCTGACCACTTCAACAAGCCGTTCCATTTTGGCCTTATCGTCCAGGTTATGCTCTTTCACTTCCGTCACTGTTTCCAGGTAACGTACCGCCCGAGGGGCATGGGGGATTGCATGCCATGGAACACTGTATTGCTTCGCCAAAAGACGCACCAACAGGCGCATGGCTTGGCGGATCAGTTCGATGGTCGTGGGGGCACTGATGGGAGCTATGACATGGGTCGTGTCCGTTATCCAAGGTTCTTTCCCTGTCAAAACGCCCAGGTAGTACATCAACCGGATAAAGCGATCGAGATAGACCTTATCAAGTTCCTTTTGGATGAGCCGTTGCCGGTGGACGCCAAAATTGGCGTGATCAATGCCCGGTTCATCGAGGGCCATTCCTAACGCAAACTTGACCTCGATGTTCACACGTGTCTGTGCTTCCATCCCCCGGTCTGTTTCGCCCAGCATTTCCTGTAACATGCAGGCCATCGTCATCTGCCGGGCCGCATGACTGGGACGTCCGTTGTCAAGGCAATAGAGACCTGTAAAATCCTCCGGTTGTATTAATAGGGGCGCCAATTCACGAAACAGGCGAAAGACGGAATCGGCAGGCACAAGTTGGTCCCAGAGGGCTGCAAAGTCGTAAAAGCTAACTTGGGGGTCCACATCGAATCGAAACAAGGTACATCGCCTCGCTATAAACAGTCTTTGTACCTATATCCTTCGACGCGAAGAGTCGAATTCCCTTTAAATTCCACCAATTTCCATATAAAAACGTCTTGCTTTTTGCCCTCTCTTGAGGGGGTTTTTAGACAGACTCTAAAAGTTTTTTGTGATGGGAGCGATTTCTGATATGGTGAATGCCAAAGCAAAAGCCGACATACCGGCCATTCTCCTCGTCGCCTTCGGCACGAGTGCGCCCGAAGGGCGGGCGGCCTTGGATCATATCGAGGCCAAGGTCAAAGCGGCCTTCCCCGGCGTGGAGGTGCGCTGGTCCTATACCTCCTCCATGATCCGCAAAAAAATCTCCCGGGAGCAACAGGTGTTCATCGACAGCCCGCTGACGGCGCTGGCCAAACTGAGAGATGACGGCTACAACCAGGTGGTTGTTCACTCCCTACATATTTTCCCCGGCCGGGAGTACTGTGATCTTGAGGATATCGTCAGGAGCCTGCAAGCGATGAAGACCAGCGACGGTCCTGTCTTTGACAGACTCGTCCTCAGCGACTCGCTCCTTCATGAATTCGACGATTACCGGCGGGCCTGTGAAGCTATCGCCGGCCTCATCCCCGAAAACAGCGATGAGGAAGCGTTGCTGCTCATGGGCCATGGGACCGATCACCGGTCCTTGAGCGTTTTCGGCTGCCTCAATGATCTCCTGCGCCATCAGTACCGGGGCAAGAATGTGATGCTCGCCACCGTTGAGGGCTATCCGAAACTGCAACATGCCCTAAATGACCTGGCCGCCAGCGGCGTGAAAAAGGTCAAGGTCGCGCCCTTTCTGGTCGTGGCTGGCAGCCATGCCCAAAAGGACATGGCCGGCGATGCGCCCCATTCCTGGAAAAGCCGGCTGGAGGCTAAGGGTTATGATGTGAGCCTTCACATGCAGGGGTTGGGGGAGAACGATGCCATCGTCGAGATGATGGTAGACCACCTGAAGAAAGCCTGGAGATAGCCACGGGAGCAAAATTCAGGTTATAATTATATATATTTAAGTCGATTGGCATATAGTTTAAGGGGATATCCCTCATGATGTCTTTCCGAAATGAAAATCAACCGGTTGGCCCGGCAGGATGTGATCGTTTGTATTGAATATGGGAGAAATGCGCGGTGGAGGAAAGTCCTTCAGTCTTTAAACTGATGATAATATGCTACGCTTTGCATTGAGGAGTCCTCCTTATGTGCCTTGACAGCCCCCTCCCCAACAGGCTATATTACAGATTGGACACATATCGACAGGACGAGTCGAGCGATGATCCAGTCTGGATAAGAATGTAGATTGACTCGTCCCTGGCCGGCGTTTTAGGCGGTCCGGGGATGGGTCTTTGTCTATTTTCAAGGAGGCGTTAAGGCTTTGGAATTCACCGGCAACCGGGTACGGCAGCTCTTTCTCGAATATTTCGAGCAAAAAGGACATACCATCGTCGCCAGTTCCTCCCTGGTCCCTCACAACGATCCCACCTTGCTCTTTTCCAACGCCGGCATGAACCAGTTCAAGGACGTCTTCCTCGGCTTCGAGAAGCGTCCCTACCTGCGGGCCACTACGTCCCAGAAATGCGTCCGCGCCGGCGGCAAGCACAACGACCTGGACACGGTCGGGCGGACGGCCCGTCACCATACCTTCTTTGAGATGCTCGGCAACTTCTCCTTTGGCGACTACTTTAAAAAGGACGCCATCCGGTATGCCTGGGAGTTCCTGACCGATGTGTGCGGGTTGCCGAAGGACAAGCTCTACGCCACTGTTTACCTCGATGACGACGAGGCCTTCGCCCTCTGGCGCGACATGATCGGCCTGCCCGAAGCGCGCATCCTGCGCCTCGGCGAGAAGGACAACTTCTGGGCTATGGGCGACACGGGCCCCTGCGGCCCCTGTTCGGAGATCCTCATCGACCGCGGCGAACACCTGCGCTGCAAGGCGGAAGAGTGCGCCATCGGCAAGTGCGACTGTGACCGCTGGCTCGAGATCTGGAACCTCGTCTTCATGCAGTACAACCGCGACGAAAACGGCACGATGACGCCGCTGCCCCGGCCCTCCATCGACACGGGCATGGGCCTCGAGCGCGTCACCTCGGTCCTGCAAAAGGTGGGCTCCAACTATGACACGGACCTCCTGCGGCCGCTCATCGCTTTTGTGGAGCAACTCTGCGGCCAGGTCTACCACCGCGACGATCGGGGCTTCCCTTTCCGCGTCATCGCCGACCATATCCGTTCCTGCACCTTCTTGATCACCGACGGCGTTCTGCCGAGCAACGAAGGCCGCGGCTATGTGCTGCGCCGCATCCTGCGCCGGGCCGTCCGCTTCGGCAAGGTCCTCGGCATCGACAAGCCCTTCATGTACGAGATCGTCCCCGTCGTCGTCGAGTTGATGGGCGAGGCCTACCCGGACATCCGCGAGAAGCAGGACTTCGTCTGCAAGGTCATCAAGATCGAAGAGGAGCGCTTCCATGAGACGCTCCATGACGGCATGCGCATCGCCGCCGACATGGTGGCCAAGGTCAAGCAGGAGGGCGGCAACGTCCTGCCCGGCAAGCAGGCCTTCACCCTCTATGACACCTATGGCTTCCCCCTCGACCTGGCCGAGGACATCGCCGAGGAAAATGGCCTCACCGTCGACAAGGACGGCTTCCAACAAGCGATGGAAGCCCAGCGCGAGCGCGCCCGGGCTGCCCGTCAGGACACTGCCTACGGCGCCGGCATGGAGCTCTGGGCCGAACTGCTCCAGCAGCTCGGGCCGACCGTCTTCACCGGCTACGGCAGGACCTCCGGCGAGAGCGTTGTCAAAGCTATCGTTGCCGGCGCCACGCGCGTCACTGAGGCCGGCGCCGGCACAGCCGTCCAGGTGGTCCTCGCCGAAACGCCCTTCTACGCCGAATCGGGTGGCCAGATCGGCGACTCGGGCCTCTTGCGCGCCGGCGACGCTGTCGTCCGCGTGGAGGATACGAAAAAAATGGCCGGCGGCCTCCACGTCCATTTCGGCGTCGTGGCCGAAGGCGTGTTCAAGGAAGGCGATCAAGTCGTCGCTGAGGTCGAAAGCGCCCGTCGGTTGGCCATCGCTCGCCACCACAGCGCCACTCACCTGATGCACAAAGCCCTTAAGGAGGTGCTCGGCGAACACGTCAACCAGGCCGGCTCCCTCGTCACGCCCGACCGGTTGCGCTTTGACTTTTCCCACTTCAGCCCCCTCACCCGCGACGAGTGGAACCGCATCGAAGCGGCCGTCAACCGGGCCGTCTTCCAGGCGCTGCCCGTCGAGGTCTTTGAGACGTCCATCGATGAGGCCAAGGCGATGGGGGCCACGGCGCTCTTCGGTGAGAAATACGGCGACAGGGTCCGCGTCGTCCGCATGGGCAACTACTCGATGGAACTCTGCGGCGGCACCCACCTTGACAACACCAGCCAGGTCGGCCTCTGCAAACTCCTCTCCGAAAGCGGCATCGGCGCGGGCCTGCGCCGCATCGAGGCTGTCACCGGCGAAGCGGCCCTCGCCTACCTGAACGAGCAGGAAGAGACCGTCCGCATGCTGGCCGAGAAGCTCAAAGTCCCCGCCGCCGAGGTGACCAACCGCGTCGACTCCCTCCAGGCCCAGCTCCGCGAGAAGGAGCGCGAGATGGAGCAGCTGCTCAGCCGCCTGGCCAAGTACCAGATCGACGACCTTCTCGCCGGCAAAGAGGAGATCAACGGCGTCACCGTCCTGGCCGCCAAGGTGCAAGCGCCCGACATGGACGCTCTGCGCTCCATGTCTGACCTGTTGAAAGAAAAACTCGGTTCCGGTGTATTAATTCTAGGTGCTGTCGCCGGCGACAAGGTCAACCTCGTCGCCGCCGCTACGAAGGACATCGTCGGACGGGGCGTCCACGCCGGCAACCTGGTCAAAGAAGCCGCCAAGGTCTGCGGCGGCGGCGGCGGCGGCCGCCCCGATATGGCCCAGGCCGGCGGCAAAGACCCGTCCAGGCTGTCCGACGCCCTGGAAGCGGCGAAAAAGCTCCTGAAGAGCCAGATTAAATAGCGCAAAAGTAGAGGAAAATAGAAACTGGCGCAGAATAATATGGTTGTATAGAGCGATTTGGTGACTATCTGATGGTGACCATGGGAGAGCCCCTTTCTGCTTAAGCTTTCTCGCTGCCCAAGCTGTTTGTTCGAGCGTGATTCCGTTGGGGGGTTGGGACCGATGGCAAACGAAACCTTTGACCAGACGATGATGTTCCTGGCGAAGGCAGAAGATGAGCTGGCTACCAGCGATATTCTCCGCACCGTCTATGAAGCGTTGAAGGAGAAAGGCTACAACCCCATTAACCAGTTGGTGGGCTACCTTCTCTCCGGGGACCCCGCCTATATCACCAGCCACAAAAACGCCCGCAGCCTGATCCGCCGTTTGGAGCGAGATGATCTATTAGAAGAACTTGTACGTTTTTACTTGGAGAGCCATGATGAGGAGAAAGCTCAGTAAATCAGCCGAACATTCACCATTCGGTGAACCCGGTCTTGGCTCACTCCGTAAAACAGAGCTGGGCAAGAAGAGGCTCGGCAAATCGGGACTGGATGTCTCCCGCCTCTGTTTTGGCAGCCTGACGATCGGCCCGCTGCAAGCGTCGCTTCCCCTTGACCGGGGAGCGGCGTTGCTGCGACGGGCCTTTTGGTCAGGCGTTACTTTTGTCGACACAGCTCAGATTTATGGGACGTACCCTTACATCCGGGAGGCTTTGCGCGGCTACAAAGGCGACGGGGGCAATATGGGCGACGTGGTCATCGCCACCAAGTCTTACGCCTACAGCGCCGAAGGGATGCAGGATGCCCTCGAAGAGGCACGGCGGGAACTGGACCGGGACGTGGTCGACATCTTCCTGCTTCATGAGCAGGAGAGTGAGCATACCATCAGAGGCCACTGGGAAGCCTTCGAATATCTGCTGGAGGCGAAAGCGCGGGGATGGGTGAAGGCTGTCGGCATCTCGACCCACGCCGTCGCCGCCGTCCGTGCCGCCGCCGCTATGGATGAGGTCGACGTGATTCACCCGCTCATCAATATGGAGGGCATCGGCATCCTCGACGGCACGGCCTCGGACATGCTCGCCGCCATCGCCGAAGCCCATCAGGCGGGGAAAGGGATTTACGGTATGAAGGTCCTCGGTGGCGGCAATCTTCACGCCAGAGCGCCGGAGGCTCTCGCCTGGGCGCTCGCCCAGCCCCACCTGGACGCCATCGCTATCGGCATGCAGTCCGAAGGGGAACTGGAAGTGAACCTGCGTCTCTTTGCCGGGGAATCAGTCGCCGAGGCGAACTGGTGTGAGGTGCGGAGGCGGGAGAGACGGCTCCATATTGAGGACTGGTGTACCGGTTGCGGTGCTTGCGTGCCGGCCTGTCCCCAGGGGGCGCTGCGGTTAGAGGAGCGCGTCGTCGTCGACCAGGCCCGCTGTCTCCTCTGCGGCTATTGCGCGCGCATGTGCCGGGACTTTTGCATTAAGGTGGTATGAACCATTGCGGATCATGGGGCTGGACGTAGGGGACAAGACCATCGGCGTGGCCGTTTCTGACTTGATGGGCTGGACGGCCCAAGGCGTTGCGACTATTCGGCGCAGCCGCCTTGCCGCCGATCTGGAACACCTGAGAGAACTGGTGAAGACCTATGAGGTCGAGCGGATCGTCTGCGGTCTGCCGCGCAACATGAACGGCACCTACGGCCCGCGGGCGGAAGGCATCCGCAAATTCGGTAGCCTTGTCGAGAAAAAGCTGAACATTCCCGTCGACTACTGGGACGAGCGGCTGACCACCGTGGCCGCCCAGAAGACGCTGATCGCCGGGGACCTGTCCCGGGCCAAGCGCAAGCAGGTCGTCGACAAGCTGGCGGCCGTGCTGATCCTGCAGAACTATATGGACGCGAAGGCCCATCTTGCGGCGAAGGAACAGTCGAAGGAAACCTCCGAATGACGACCGTCCAGCCCTTCGACACAATCGGACAGGGTAAAAAAACGGTTATCCACCGGCCTTGCGGGATATACTTACCTTGAGCGTTCGTTGACAAGGGGTGTCCCCTGGTATACAATGGCTTTAGTTTCGTAGCGAATAGAGGTGATTACCGGTGGATCAGGAACAAGAAAACATCATCGTCCTGACTGATGAAGACGGTAACGAACTGGAGTTTGAGGAACTGGACCGCGTCGAAGTCGATGGCAAGGAGTACGCCATCCTCCTGCCTCTCGACGATGAAGAGGATGAAGCCATCATCCTCCGCGTTGAGTATGAGGAAAACGGCGAAGAAGTGTTCAGCCATATCGAAGACGACGAAGAATGGGAGAAGGTCGCCGACTTCTGGCAGGAACTGAGCGAAGAAGACGGCGAAGAAGAGTAACCCGGTAACCCCTTGTATGGAAGGCCATCCGAATATTCGGATGGCTTTTTGCATGGGGCGAATTTCTTTTTCTTTTTTCGACAGCCGCCTCTTTCCCCGCCCTGATCAATCTTGTTTTTCCCACCCGCTCTGCCTATAATGGTGACTGACCTCCTCCGTGGCAGCGGGGGATTTTTTTTGAGGAGGCCCAACGGTGCGGAGCAGAAGAAAAAAAGCCTGGCCCTTCGGGATCCTGGCCATCATCGGCATCATCGCCGCCGTGATCGCATTCCAATCGTACCGGCAGGGATTGGAGCCCCTGGAGCCGGGAAACAAGCAGGAGATCATTGTCGAGATCCCCGCCAATGTGACTGCCCGGGATATCGGGGACATACTGGAGGTCAAAAAGGTGATCCGCAGCAGCCGCGCCTTCGCCAACTACGCCCGCGGGCATGGCGGTGAGTCCCTCAAGGCTGGCGAATATCTGCTCAGTCCCAGTCTCTCCGTGCCGGATATCTTACAAGTGCTGATCGAAGGAAAGACGCGCCTCTATAGCTTCACCATCCCTGAGGGCTACACGACGCGCCAGATCGTGGACCTGCTCACCGGCAAGGGGCTGGTTGACCGCGACGCTTTTCGCAAAGCCCTGGCCCAGACGCCGCTGGAGTATGATTACCTAAAAAAACTCCCTGCCAATGAAAACCGCCTGGAAGGGTTCCTTTTTCCGGCCACCTATCGCATCCGGCGCGACACCTCGCCGGAAGAGATCGTGCGTATGCTCGTCAGCCGCTTTGACCAGGAGATGACCCCTGAGGTGCGGGCGCGGATGAAGGAATTGAATATCAGTGTCCGTGACACGGTGGTGCTGGCTTCGCTGATCGAGAGGGAAGCCCAGAAGGCGGAAGACCGCCCCGTCATCAGCGCCGTCTTCCACAACCGCCTGAACAAAGGCATGAAGCTCGAAGCCTGTTCGACGATCCAGTACTTGCTGGGCCAGCCGAAGGCCAAACTGTACTATAAAGACTTGCAGATCGAGTCGCCTTACAACACTTACAAGTATGCTGGTCTGCCACCAGGCCCCATCGCCAACCCGGGCAAGGCCAGCCTGCAGGCCGCTTTGTACCCAACCAAGACCGACTATCTCTATTTTGTGGCCAAAGGGGATGGCTACCATCAGTTCAGCCGCACCTTCAACGAACACCTCCGGGCGGTCGCCAAATATGGGAATTGAACTGCTTGCGCCGGCCGGCAACCCGGAGAAGCTGGCCATGGCCCTTCACTACGGCGCTGACGCCGTCTACCTGGCCGGCAAGGAACTGGGTCTGCGCGCCTACGCCGGCAATTTCACCTCTGAGGAGATGGCCCGGGCCATCGCCCTTGCCCATGAACAGGGCAAAAAGGTCTATGTGACGGTCAACATCTTCGCCCACAACCGCGACTTTGCCAACCTGCCCGCTTATCTGACAGAACTGCGGGACATGGGCGCTGACGCCATCGTCGTCTCCGACCCCGGCGTCTTTGCTGTCGCCCGCCGGACCGTTTTCGACCTGCCCATTCACATCAGCACTCAGGCCAATGTGACCAACGCCGAATCGGCCCGCTTCTGGGCCGACCAGGGCGCTAAGCGCATCGTCCTGGCCCGGGAACTCTCCTTGGCCGAGATCCGAGCGATCCGCCAGGCCGTCGACATCGAGTTGGAGGTCTTCGTCCACGGCGCCATGTGCATGTCCTACTCAGGCCGCTGTATGATCAGCGACTACCTGACGGGGCGGGGCGCCAACCGCGGCGAGTGCGCCCAGGCCTGCCGCTGGAAATACGCCCTCGTGGAAGAGACGCGACCCGGCCTCTACCTGCCCGTGGAGGAGGACGAGCGGGGCTCCTACGTATTTAACGCCCGGGACCTCTGCCTGCTCCCCGACATTCCCGCCCTGATCGACGCCGGTGTAAACAGCTTCAAGATCGAAGGCCGCATGAAGAGCGTCCACTATGTGGCCACCGTCACCCAGGTCTACCGCCGCGCCGTCGACAGCGCCCTCGCCGCCCAGGCTGCCGGGCGGCCGGCGCGCACCTTAACCTCCTGGTGGGAGGAACTGGCCAAGATCAGCCACCGGCCCTATACGCGCGGCTTTCTCCATGGTCCGCCGGGACAGGAGCCCGCTCTCCCGTACCGGCGCGACTATGACTTCGTCGGTGTCGTCCAGGCTTATGACGCCCAGAAGCGCGTCGCCGAGATCGAGGTGCGCAACCGCATCCGCCTCGGCGATATCCTGGAACTGGCCGGCCCCGGCACAGCGCCCTTTTTGACCATCGTCAACGAGATGCGCGATGATGAGGGCAACGCCATCGACAAGGCGCCTCGACCCCACCAACGCATCTTCATCCGCCTGCCCCGTCCCGTGGCCCCCCTCGATCTTGTTCGCCGACCTAAAGACGGCGGCGAGGACGCTTTCCTGAAGGTGCGCATCAACCCTTCCCACATCTTCTACCTTGACATCATCTTGGAGGGTTTTGGCCATCTCGGCGTGCCGACAACCGTTGACAAGGAAGCCGGCCTCGTGCTGATCCGGACGACGCCGGACACAAGGGAAGAAGTTATCCGGGTGCTGGAAAGCCTGCCCTGGCCGGCTCTTTGGGTGGGTGATGAGGATGAAATCCTGTCATCTCCGCCAAACTAATGGTGGAGGTGACGTCTATGCAACTGAGCACCCGGGATTTCTTGATGAAGTCGCTGCTCAATGAACAGGAACTTGTCCGCGACTATCAGAAGTTTGCGCAGACGACCGAAGACAAGGAAGTGGCGAAAATCTTCTTGGACTATGCCGAGAAGGACGCTTTGCGCGCCAATCAGATCAAGGACATCCTGCAGAACAAATACGGTCTCGACGCTGACGAAAAGTGATGTTCAGGGAAAAGCGATGTTCAGGCAAAAGTGATGTTCAGGGAAAAGTGATGTTCAGGCAAAAAGTGATGCTTAGGCTAAAAAGCGATGCTTAGGCAAAAAGCGATGTTCAGACAAAAGGAAAGGCCCCGGTGAACCGGAGCCTTTCCGCATGTTTAACGGTAGATAGGCCAGAGCAAGTGACCCAGGTAAAAGACCAAAGCGATGGCGAAGACGTGCCACACCCACCAGCCGGTTTTGAGGAATTCCCAGGTGGTGCCGTTCAACACATTATCGCTCTTGCGCTCGATGTTATTTTCCACTCCATCATGCTCCTTTCTTTTGCATTTATGCCTAGCATAACCCAGCGAACGTTTTTTTACTCATTCTACAATAAATTAGGGTTAGAGAAAAAAATCGGCAATTTTATGGAAAAATAAGGTTGACGATGTAGAGCTTGGGCGGTATAGTAAAGATAAGCAGATGAATGTCGAAGAGGGTGGAAGGAGGAGGGTTCGTGAAATCGACGGGAATCGTTCGGAAAGTAGACGAACTGGGCCGGGTTGTCATCCCGATGGAACTCCGCCGCATCATGGGCATCGCAGATAAGGATGGACTGGAGATTTTTGTCGAGGAAGAAAAGATCGTTTTGAAGAAGTACGAGCCCGCCTGCGTTTTTTGCGGCAGTGCATCTGATGTACATAACTATCGGGGAAAGGCCGTCTGCAAGGAATGCGCGGGGGAAATGTCTAAATTTGTCTGCTGAGTCGTTCATAAGTCATGATCAGACACACCCTTGTTGAATCTAGAGAATACAATGTGGGTATGCACCGGTTCTCTTGACCTTACGGTTAGATACAGAACCTGAATCCGTGAGTCGACGTAGCAGTACCCCAATGATTTTCCACAAAAAGTAATTCATGTTGCAATCAAAAAAGCGGTGGTGACGCTTCATGACCTTTCATGATGGGCACCGCCGCTTTTTTGATCCTTTGCACGGCAAAAGCAACAGGTAACCCGAGGGAAAGGATGCCGTCGATCCATAGACCAGCGCCGTGACCACACCCGGTCGGGGCTGTTCGAAAAAGGTTGGCCGCGCCGGGTTTCTTTGGAATTCCCTTGAGTTCAATGGAACATACGTGCTAATATGGAAGTGGAGGTGGGATGATGCAACTCACACCGAAAGAACGGGAAGTTTTCGAAGTCATCCGAAAAAATGTCCGTGAGAAGGGGTATCCGCCCAGTGTCCGCGAGATCGGCTTGCAGATGGGTTGGGCCTCCAGTTCGACGGTGCATGTCTATCTGAAACGTTTGGAAGAGAAGGGTTGGATCCGCAAGGATCCGACGAAGCCCCGGGCGATCGAGGTGCTCGCCGATCGGCAGGAACGGCGCGAATGGGGGAGCAACAATCCCCCTGACGCTATGGCTGCCGTCGGCGTCTCTGAGGAAGGATCCCCCGTGTGGACGACCAGCCATTTGGCCGGTCCTTCGGCCGGTCAAATGGCGGAAGAACAGCTACCCGGCGATGGCGACAACGCTGCTGAAGGGAGAAGTCAGTCGGCGGCTGGTCCTTTCCTACAAGTTCCCCTGCTGGGCAACGTGGCGGCTGGTTCGCCTATCCTGGCGGCGGAATACGTGGAGGACTATCTGCCCATCGCCAAGTCGATGCTGGGGGAAGGAGAGTTCTTCGGTCTGCGAGTCAAAGGAGACAGCATGATCGATGCCGGCATCCTGCACGGCGACACGGTGATCGTCCGTAGACAAGCCCATGCCAGCAATGGACAGATTGTGGTCGCCCTGATCGATGACGATGCTACGGTCAAGCGCTTTTTCAAGGAAGCCGATCATGTGCGATTGCAGCCGGAGAACAGCGCTCTTGAACCGATCCGGGTACGTGACCTGTCGATCCTCGGCAAAGTTGTGATGGTCTTGCGCAATGTCCATTAAACGATCCATCTACGATGACAAGTCAGCATACGATCAGCGCCTCCGCTTCGGTGGCCTTGTCGCCGCAGACGACCTTGACAGGCGTTGACGAAACAATCCACCATCGGAAAACGAAAACAGAGCCGCCGCTGTTCACGGTGGCTCTCGCTATGAACCTTGTTTTTGACGAGGCTTCCCTTTCGCGCGGGAAGCAGTGGTTGTCTCTTTGTCAGAACAGGAGACTTTGCAGGACTTTCGCCGTCAGGTAGAGAAAAGCGAAGGCGCAGGCGCCGTAGATGATCCCTGTTTCACGTATGGTGTCAGCCGATTCGAGCCATTGCTGTGTTCGGGTCGTAAGGGATTCGGGGCGGCGCCGCACTGCAGGCTTGGCGGAAAATCGAGGGACGGCAGGCGCTCGACGGGCCGCTGACGCCCGAACAGAACCGGTTGCTTCCATGGTTCCACACGCTCCTTGGAACTGATGTTCTAACGACAGCATATAAAACATATGTTCCAATGTCAATAGGACAACCGACATCTATAGCGTTTTTTTGAGGACTGTTATGTTTATGGAGGAAGTCATGGCGGGGAGACAGGCAAAAACAAGGCCGGGAGACGAACGGGTGGCGATTGAACTGTCCCGGGGCAAAGGCGGGAAAATCCTTTTTGACGACCAGGCCGTTCCCTTGCTCGTGGCGCGGCGCAAGGGGCGATGCAATCTCAGCCTGCGGTTGACCGATCGGGGGCTCGAAGTGCGGGGACCGGCCGCATTGACTGGTGATCAGATCCAGGAGGTGTTGAGACGGAAGGGGAACTGGATCGTCCGCCATTGGCGGCGTCTTCAGCAGGAGAAGGAACGTCTTGCCCGTGTCGCCGAGGAAAAGCGAGTCTTTTTTCGAGGCGAGCCTATTGACATCGTCGCCATCACTGATAATGCCCCTGTTCCGGCGGAAGGCCGGGTCAAATTGGACGCCGGACGGCTTTTTATCCGCTTGGAGCCAGAGCGCAAGGGGCAGTGGCGGCCAGTCGCCGGTGAATGGATGCGCGCCCAGGCGGAGGCGCTCATTCCGCAGCGGGTTGGCGAAATCGCTCGGAGGCTCGGCTGCGCCTATGATAAGGTCACCATTCGCGATCAGAAGACCCGCTGGGGGAGTTGTTCGTCCAAGCAAAGCCTCTCCTTCAACTGGCGGCTCGTCCTGTTCCCGCCGGTGGTGATGGATTACGTGATCATCCATGAACTCTGCCATCTGCAGGAATTGAACCACTCTGCCCGCTTCTGGACCCTGGTGGAGCGGTGTATGCCCGATTATGCCCTGCACCGGCGCTGGCTGAGAGAGCGCGGGCGGGAATTTTCCGTTCCCTTCGAGAATGAACAATAATGAAAGTTCGGCGCGAATTTCCAGACCTTTATTACCTGCGCAGGGATGTTTTCTTGAGGCGCTTTTTTTCCTGCTTGTGCAGGGGATGGCACGTTCGTAGCGAAAATAGATCTGTTGGAAAGATGCGTCATGTCTGTAGGACAGGCCAGGGGGTAGGGGGGCGCGTGTGTGCTATGAAGAGCTGATCGAAACACTGAAGGCCGGAGGAACCGACGGATTGCGCCTCGCTTACGAGCAATTCTACAGGTCGGTCTATCAGGCTGCCTTCTTCATCCTCCGCGACCCCGGCCTGGCGGAAGATGTGACCCATGATGTTTTTTTAAAGCTGGGGGAACGGATCGGACAACTTCGCGATCCGGCCAAGCTGGAGTCCTGGCTCTGCCAGATGGCGGTCAATTCGGCTCGGGACCTTTTGCGACGGCGTGGCCGCAACGTCCTTTGCGCCGAGATCCGCGATGAAGGTGTCGCCTTCGCCGAAGGATCGCCGGAGGCGGCGACGGAGAAGCAGGAACAGTCGTCCATCCTTCGCCAATGCATCAGCCGGCTTCCGCCCGACTACCGCAGTGTCATTTATCTCCGCTTTTATCTCGATCAGAGCATTGAACAGATCAGCGCCACCTTGGACATCCCATCGGGAAGCGTCAAGTCCCGCCTCAGCCGTGCCAAGCAGCGAATCCGCCACTGGCTGGAACGGGATGGACAGGAAAAACGTCTACAGGATGAAGAGGATATAGATGAACCGACGGCTATCGTCAAGATTGAAAAGACTGGAAAGGAGATACCATAACGATGAGCGAGACGATGGAGAAGTGCCCCATTTACGCCCACCTGGAAAGCCGCTACGCGCCGGATATCGATTTTATCATGAACCGCTACGGCGTCCCTGATTGGCAGGCCATCTGCAACGAGGTCTGCCCCAACGTGCTCGGTTATTATGAAGGCACTGCGGACGGTCGTTGCGCCATTCGGCTGCGCATGCTCCGCATTGAAGACTAAGGGTTGAAACTGCATGAACACACTGTCTGAGCGGTTTCTGGCTCGGCAAATTGAAAAGACTGTCCGCAAGATGGTGACGGAAGCCCCCGTTCCGCCCCTGGAGGAATCCTGGGCCCGCTTGGAGCAAAAACGGCGGGAGCAGGTGTCTGCACAGTTCCGGCAGCACCGGCTGGAAAAGCCACGGGTGGAAGCGCCGCCGTCAGAAGAGTCGCTGCTGGAACAGCCAAAGTCGAAGCGGCGGCTTGCTCTGCTCTATTTGCGCCGGGCGGCTGTCGCTGCGGCGGTTTTGGTGGTGGGGGGCGTCTTGTCTTTTCAAGGCGTCGGTTTCATGACAACAGGGATGAGAACCGCCGGCATTGTTGGAAATAGCGCACTCGACAAAGCGAGTGCGCCCGCCTTTATGGTAGAGCAATCTTCCTCTGCCGCGCCGCCGCCTGTTGCCGGCGGCGCCACCGTCTCGGAAAGTTCTGCGACTGTATCGGAGCGTTCTGCAGCTGTATCGGAGAATTCTGCGACTGTATCGGAGCGTTCTGCAGCTGTATCGGAGAATTCTGCGACTGTATCGGAGCGTTCTGCAGCTGTATCGGAGAATTCTGCGACTGTATCGGATAGTTCTGCTTCTGTATCGGAGCGTTCCGCGACTACTTCGGAAAACGCCCTTGCCTTCACCGGACAAGCGGCGCCCGTCACCGCCAGCCCTGAGCCGGTAGAGATGACGCCGCCGGGAAGGGCGAGGGAAAGGGTGGCCGCGGCAAAACCTTCGTGGAAGGATATCGCTTCATTCCCCAAAGAAGAGCAGCCGCTCGCCCTGGCCCTTCCGGTTCCAGCCGACGGCGCCCATTCAAACGCTGCAGATACTTCACCCGTCTCCATCACGTCAGCACACAATCAGCCGGGACCTGTTGTCACCTATCTTCCGCCCGGGTACACCCTCTTGGCGTCCAAACAGAGGGAGCAGGGGGAGCCTGCCGCCTCCACGTCGCTTCGCTATATCGGGCCAGCGCCGCATTATTTCCGCCTGACTCTTTCCGCCGCGCCTTTGCCGCCTGAGGAAGGGGAAGTTCAGGCTCAGCGCGACGTCGATATCGCCGGCGCGCCGGGGAAACTGGTCCTCTTTGCCAAGGGGCTGCTCCGCATCGAATGGCGCCGTGACAAGACATTCTATACACTGACGGGCATTCTCCCGGAAGAGGAGGCGGTTCGCATCGCCCAGTCGGTCCGGTAGAGACGCCGGTCTGCTCACAGATAAAATAAACAGTAACTATTACTGATTGACACAGTTTCTTTTTTGAGGCACAATTAATCCAGGCAGCATCATGGCCTTTCGTTGACATCGATGCGCCGAGGGAGGAGCGGATATATGCGACCCGTCAAAGTCAAGGACGATATCTACTGGGTGGGCGCCGTCGACTGGGACCTCCGTGATTTTCACGGCTACCTCACCCAACGGGGTTCATCCTATAACGCCTATCTGATCATGGACGAGAAGATCACCCTCGTCGATACGGTCAAAGCCTATCTCGTCGAAGAGATGTTGGACCGCATCGCCCATGTCGTCGATCCGTCGAAGATCGACTATATCATCTGTAACCACGTGGAGATGGACCATTCCGGCGGCATTACTCGGCTCATGGAACTGGCCCCCAATGCGACCATCATCACATCGCCCAACGGCCAGCGGGGGTTGAAGGCCCATTACAAGCGCGATTGGCCCATGCAGGTCGTCAAGACGGGGGACAGGCTCAGCCTGGGAAAGCGCAACCTCTCCTTTGTGCTCACCCAGATGGTGCACTGGCCCGATAACATGGTCGCCTACATGCCTGAAGAGAAGATCCTCTTTTCCAATGACGCCTTTGGTCAGCACATCGCCTCCATGGAGCGCTTCGATGATCAGTTTTCTTATCACCTGATCATGGAAGAGGCGAAAAAATACTACGCCAATATCGTCCTTCCTTATGGCGCCCAGGTGCAGAACGCCCTCCAGGCCCTTGCCGGCCTCGAGATCGACCTCATCGCCACCAGCCACGGCCTGCTCTGGCGTTCCCACGTCCCTGAAATCCTGGAGGAGTACGGCAAGTGGGCCGCCAACTATACGGAGGAGAAGGCGTTGATCATCTACGACACCATGTGGGAGTCGACGAAAAAGATCGCCTACGCCATCCAGCGCGCCTTCGAGCACAAGGGCATCGACTCGAAGATGGTGAACCTGGACAGCAACCATATGTCTGACATCATGACCGAGTTGATCACCGCCAAATACGTCTGTGTCGGTTCGCCCACCCTCAACAACAACATGCTGCCCAGTGTGGCTGCCTTTTTGACCTACCTGAAAGGCCTGGCGCCGAAGCAACGCGTAGGCCTCGCCTTCGGCTCTTACGGTTGGGGCGGTCAGGGTGTCGCCCAGATCGAGGAGGCGCTAAAAGCAGCCGGCTTCGATATGCTAAAACCGGTGAAAGCGCAGTACATCCCTGATGAACGCGCCCTGGAGGAGATCACCGCTCAGGTGGAAGCCGTCGTCGGGGGATAGCGGAAAAAGCAGAAGCCGGACTTACCGTCATGCTGTAACATGGAACGTCTCTGCCGTCTTTCGGCAGGGACGTTTTTTGTCATCGGTCACCGGAAGAAGGCCCTGAACGGTTGGCGACGAATCGTTTGCCGCCTCTGGCCGCGCAAACGATCAAGAGACATAGACTATATCCGTCAACAGCATCTCCTTGCTGGCTGAGGTGAGGTCGACGGCCAGCAACGTGGGCAGGCTATCCTGCCGGGCGGCGGGGTGGGGCGTCAAGGGGGATCGGGCTCCGCTGTAAAAATGTACCGCTGCCGGGAAAGGTCGCTCTTGTCGGAAGGAAGGCATAAAGTGAACGGTGAAAGGCCGGTTGACACCCCGGTTCTGTTCGCAACGTCTGCCAGGCCGCAACTACTTGGAAGAGGAGAGGTGTTATGATCCAGGAAATCATGGTTCTTCCAGGTCGAGATAAGACGGGGGGTCTGGAGAACTTTTCCGGCATCACCCTTAAAGCGGGTGAGACCTTGTCCATCGTCGGGCCCACAGGCAGCGGCAAAACCGCCTTCATCACCGACATCGAGTTGCTGGCGCAAGGGGACACGTCAACGCGGCGGCATGTTTTGATCAACGGTGGTGAACCGCCGGAAGAACTCCGCTACAACCCTGCCATGAAACCGATCGCCATGATCACCCAGAACACGAAATGCTTTACCGACCTCACGGCAGAAGAGTTTCTCGAAATCCATGCCCGCGCCAGGAGGATCAACGAGCGGGGCATCATCGACAAGACGATCGAGTTGGCCAACAAGTTCACAGGTGAGCGGATCCGGAAAGAGACTAAGGTGACCATCCTCTCGGGCGGGCAGACCCGGTCGCTGATGATCGCCGACGCCCTATTGATCGGCGCCGCGCCGATCATCCTCCTCGACGAGATTGAGAACGCCGGCATCTTCAAGCAGGAGGTCGTCCGGTTGATCCAAAACACCGGCAAGATCGTCATCTTCGTCACCCACGATCCGGTCATCGCCCTGTTGACGCAGAAACGGGTGATCATGAGCAACGGCGCCGTGCGCAAGGTCATCGATCAGAACGAGTCGGAGGTGCGGGCGGCGCAGAACCTGATCGAACTGGATAAGCGGGTCGGCATCATCCGGGAAAAAATTCGGGCCGGCGATATCATCACAAAAGAACTGATCAGCGTCAATTTTGGGTGAGCAGGTGATGAATAAATGAAACTGCTGGTGATTGCCGGTCCCCCTTCAGCAGGCAAGACAGCGCTGACCAAACAGATCGTGCGACGCTTCAAAGATGAGATGAAGATCGCCTATCTGAAGATCGACGTTGTCAAAGCCTTTGAGGACATTGAACTCCAGCGCGAATTCAATATCCTGACGAAAAAGGTCTACTCGGGCGATCTCTGTCCCGACCACGCCGGCGTCATGGTCCTCGGCGACGCCATCGAGTGGGCGGAAAAAAATGAAGCGGACCTTTTTATCGTCGAAAGTGCCGGCCTCTGCCTGCGTTGCTCTCCCTACCTGAACCAGGGGTTGGGCGTCATTGTGCTCAGTTCCATCTCCGGCATCCATGCGCCGGAGAAGATGGGCGCCATGGTCGCCCTGGCCGATATCGCCGTCGTCACCAAGATCGACCTCGTCAGCCAGGCCGAGCGGGAGGTCTTCATCCAGAAGATCAAAGAGGTCCATCCCCACATCGTCCTCATGGAGACGAATGCGCTGCAAGGGACATCGTTGAACCGTCTCTACCAGTTGATCGCCAAATCGGAGGAGATCGACAAGCACAACCTGGTGCTCAAAGGCAGCCCGCCCATCGGCACCTGCACCATCTGCATCGGCAAGAAGGAGATCGGGTGGAAGCACCACTTCGGTGTGATCAAGAAATTGGACGGCCAGATCGCCGATTACTTGTATCGGGGTGAATGACATGAACCGCTCTTGGTTGCCACCGGGGAAAAACTGCGGCCTCTGCGGTGAGCATAGCTGCCGCTCCTTCATCCGCGCCGTCCATGGGCAGGAAAAAACTTATGAGGACTGCCCCTTCTATGATGAGAAGCACGCCCGCGCCGCCGCCGACTGGGAAATGGAAGCCGACTATCCGGAAGGGGATGTTCTCGGCCATCGCTATGATTTTGTCTTGCAGCCCTTGCCCGGCGAGATATCGGCGCGCAAGATCGTCCTCCCTTTCCGCGGCGACCTGGTAGAGAAATTGGAGATCCGCGAGGGCGATCTGGTGTTGGGCCGGCCCATGGGCGCTGGCTGCCCCATCCCTCATGTGCTGCGGGTGATCGATGCCGATCCGCTCACCGGGTTGCTGACCACCTGGGTGGTCGGTCCCAAGTTTGCCCGCGACGGTCAGCAGGAGGTAAAAGATGTATCGGCTTATCATATGATCGGTTTTGAAGGGATTGCCACGGCGATCCGCAAAGAGCCGACGCTCGGCTGCCGGATGACCTTTTTGCCCGGTTTTTGCATGATGAGCCTCAACCATACGGGACTGGTCAACATGGTCCTGGAAAAAGCTGAGGGCCCCCATATCCGGATCGAGGATGTGCGGATTCTGGCCACGCGGGACTGGGACTGAACGAGAACAGCATATTTTTGCAGGGGGGATGGTTCCTCCCTGTTTTTTTTGTAAAATCTGCAACTTATTTTTATACTGCTGCGTCTAGTCTCTGGAGGCGATCATCGATGAAATACAGGGTAGGTCCAAAAGCCGGCGCGCTGCTGCTGGCAGGAGTTGTCTTTTTCTCAGGCGCCGTCGCGCCGGCTGTCTTGCCCATGATCACAGCGTCCCCGGCCTGGGCCGGTGAGAAGACGTCTGTTCCCGCTGACGCCCGCGGTCATTGGGCCGAGGCGCAGATCGCGGAAATGGTTGCCCGCGGATGGATCCGCGGCGATGAACAAGGACTCTTTCATCCCGAAAAAGCCATGAGCCGGGCGGAGTTTGTCTCTCTGCTGGTGCGGGTCTTCGAATTTCAGGTGGTCTTCATCAAAGCGCCCGATGTCCGCGATGTGGCCGCCGATGTGCCCGGCGACGCCTGGTATGCCGGCGACCTGATCCAGGCGGCCCATACCTTTTTGGCCCTTCCCGACAAGGCCTTTCATCCTGAAGAAGAACTGACCCGCGAGGTGATGGCCGAGTGGGTCTGGGCTGCTTACCGGCATAAAGGGGGCAACGTCGACGCCACGTCTCCCCTTAAGGCAATCCCCTTTTCTGACGCCGGCGCCATTGAACCGGCGTACCGGGAAAGCGTGGGCGCCGCATCGGCCGTCGGGTTCATCAAAGGCGATGAAGAGGGGTATTTTAAACCCAAGGCGACGGTCACGCGGGCGCAGGCGGCAGTCATCGTCAACCGTGTGGCAGGAAAGCTGTCGCCCCGAGGCGATTCAATCCCCTTCACACTGCACGGACGGACCGATTACGGCAAGTGGAGCACTCCCCGGCAAGCCGTCCTGATCCGCAACGAGGCGGAGGCGCGGACCTTCGCTGAGCAGTGGCGCGACACGACGCTGGACATGCCTGTCTTATCCACCGATGGGATCGATTTTGCCAGCCAGGCGCTCATCGCTCTGATCGGATTCGCCAGTTCCAGTTCCAACCCGCCCCAGGTGACCGCCATGATCAGGCAGGGGAATACACTGACCGTATACCTGGAGAAAAAGACGGGGCTGATCGAAACGGCTGACATCACCGGCGCCTACCGGTATTACCGGCTTTCGAAAAGCGATGTGGAGGGCCTGGAGGCGGTGCGCGCGGAGCTTCGCCTCGTCCAAGTCAATCATTGATCATTCCGGCGCCTATCCAAAAGCCTGCAAAGGAGCGATCAGTAGAAAAACTGATCGCTTCGTCGCTTCGGACACTGGCATCCCATGACCGCATCGGATACAATAACCCTTGTCGGGTTTCGGCATTCGAGAATCCATAAGGAGTTAGGTCGACGTGCCCAGACGCGCCATCGCCATGCTGAGAGAAGCTAATTATACGTCGCTGAAGAGCGCCATGGGGAACTATTTCCTCGCGGCCGTAAAATTCCTGGCCTATCAATGGACCGGGTCATCGGCCATGCAGGCCGAGGCGATTCACAGTTTCAACGATGGCTGCGCCCAGGCGGCGGTCTTCGCCGGTTCCGTCTTTGCCTCTCGCAAACCGACTGCCAGTTTCCCCAACGGTTTTGGACGCCTCTCCAACCTGATCGTGCTCTTTGTGGCTATCTTCATGACCTACAACGCCGTCAAAGCCATCTCGTCCGGTTATGCGGCGATGCTGAACCCGCACTTGCCGACGGGTTTTTACTGGAACCTGTTCGTCCTCGCCGTTTCCCTCGCCGTTGACGGGATCGTGCTGGTGACGGCCATGAAGGACATTGCCCGTGAGGCAGAGGTAGAAGCGGAGGGGTTCGCCCTCTTCCGGCTGTCTCTGCAGAAATACCACCTGGCTTCGCCAGAGACGCGGCTCGTCTTTTTCGAAGACCTGCTCGCCTCGGTCGCCATCCTGGTGGCCATGGCCGGCCTGACGGCGACCCAGTTCGGCATCGTCCCCTGGGGCGACGGCCTGGCAGGCCTGGTCATCGGGCTGTTGCTGCTCGGCATCGCCGTCTCCGTTGCCTGGGAGAATGTCAAGGGGCTGATCGGCTACACAGCGCCGGAAGAGGTGGTCGATGAGATCGCCGAGACGATCATGGATGTGCAGGGCGTCGAAGACCTCTACGACCTGGATGTGGTGCGGGAAGGCGCTTATCTCGATGTGGACGGCACGATCGAACTGCCGGAAACCTGGTCGGTTGGCCAGGCGGAAGATGTGAAAGAAGAGATCCAGCGCCGGCTCAAGGTGATCTACCCGAACATCCACAACGTCACCCTCAGCATCCACGAGGATGACGAACTGAGCCGCTGGGGATCGCGCGATTTCGTCCGGCTGAAACGCAAAAAAGTAGCCAACCGACTTGTCAAAGCGGAGAAAAAAACATAGCGACAGGGGGAACCTTAGGAACCATGGGTGTCATTGTCATCGGGCATCGCAGCCCCGATACCGATTCGATCTGTTCGGCCATCAGCTACGCCTACCTCAAGGAGAAGCTGACCGGCCGCGAGTACATAGCCGCCCGCTGCGGCAATCTCAAACCGGAAACAGACTTTGTCCTCCGCTACTTCAACGTCGAAGCGCCCCGCGTCATCTGCGACGTGCGCTCCCGTGTGGCCGACATGCTCGGCGGTCAGGCGCCGGTGGCCATCTCGCCGGACACGCCCATCCGCGAGGTGGGTATCTTGGCCCGCGACAAAAACATCAAGTCCCTGCCGGTCGTCGATGAGCGCAACCGCCTCCTCGGCATCATCACCCTCGGCGACATCGCCCAGCGCTACCTGAACCTGGATGAGTTGAACGACCTTGACCGGATGGGCCTCACCATCGGCGGCATCCTGCGCACCATGGGCGGCCGATTCCTCGTCCCGGCGCCTTTGGATATGAAACTGCGCGGCAAGGCGATCATCGGCGCCATGCATGTGGAGACGATGGTCCAGCGCATCGGCGAAGGCGATACGGTCGTCACCGGTGACCGGGAGAACGCCCAGTTGGCGGCGCTGGAGGCTGGTGCCGGCTGCCTGATCGTCACCGGCGGTCTCAGCATCAGCGAACGGGTGGAGAGGTTAGCCCGTCAAAAGGGCATTCCTGTGCTCACGGTGCCCTACGACACCTTCAACGCCGCCCGACTCCTGGGCCTCAGCGCGCCCGTCAGCACGATCATGCACCAGGATATGGTCTGCTTCCAGCCTGACGAGTTTGCTGACGATGCCCGCAAGGTCATGCTGGAGACGCGCTTTCGCAACTACCCCGTTATCGACCATGAGAAGAAACTGCTCGGTGTCATCTCTCGCTATCACCTGCTGGCGCTTCAGCGCAAACAGGTCATCCTCGTCGACCATAATGAAAAGAGCCAGGCCGTGGCCGGTCTCGACCAGGCCCAGGTCCTCGAGGTGATCGACCATCACCGTATCGGCGATGTTCAGACGGGAGAACCGATCTACTTCCGGGGCGAACCGGTCGGTTGCACGAGCACCATCATCGCCGCGATGTATGAAGAGAACGGGATCGAGCCGCCGAAGGAGATCGCCGGTTTGATGACGGCGGCCATCCTCTCCGATACGGTGCTCTTCAAGAGCCCCACCTGCACTGCCCGCGACCGGCGGACTGCTGAGAAACTGGCCAAGATCGCCGGTATCGACCTGCAGGATTTCGGTCTCAAACTCTTCACGGCCGGTTCCTCTTTGGAAGGCCGGACGCCGGAAGAGATCATCTTCCAAGACTTTAAAGAGTTCCACCTGGGGCCCCTCAAACTGGGCATCGGCCAGGTGGAGACGATGGATTACGACGGCGTCACCCGCATGCAGGCGACCCTGCTTGAAGAGATGGAGTCGATCCGCAAGAAAAAGGGCCTTGATCTGGCCTTGCTCATGCTGACCGACATCATCAAGGAAGGGACGCGGTTGTTGGTGGCCGGCGAGAAGAAGGAGCCTGTCGAAAAAGCTTTCGGCGTGACCATCCAGGAGCAGTCGGCCTATCTTCCCGGCGTCATCTCCCGCAAGAAGCAGGTCGTGCCGCCTTTGTCGGCTTATCTGGGAACCTGATCCGTTCATTGGTCGTCCCCCGTTGTTGAGCAACGGGGGATTTAGCATTTCCTCAACCATATCGTTGAAATTTTTTGCAGGGATTTATCGATAATTGCCGAATGGTTATTTCAAGAGTATTTCTAACCCTGTCTACAATGACATAGGGTAACCTGTGGAGATTCCTCTGGCGGGGACGGGCAACTGTCTCGTCACGGGTCGATGATCCAGACGTTTCAATGCAGGAATATCTTTCTATGGAGAAAGGAACGGATATGCAAAAAAGCCTTTTGAAGAAGATGGTCTTTTTTTCCCTTTTGATCACCCTAGTTCCTGTGCTCATTTCGCTGGCGCTGATGTACTGGCAGGTCCGTTCGGAGATGATCGCCAATCAGGAGCAGCGGCTGACGGAACACCTTCAGAACCAAGTCCGGCTGATCGAGACCATTTTTAAGGAAACCCAAAACAAGGGCAGGATCATCAGTCAGGAAGGCCTGATCATGGAAGCGGTGAACGGGGCCAATCAGGGAGCAAGTCTGCAGGTTTCCGCCCTTTCACGCTTTTTGCAGGACGTCTATAGGGCTGATCAAGGCTTGTACGAAAACATCTTCATCACCGGCCGCAACGGGTTGATCTATGCCGATGCAGTGGGCGGTTCCAGCATAGGTACCGACGTGCGCAGCTTCGACTTTTTTCAGCCGTCTATAGGCGGACAGTCTTATGTGTCCCAAGTCATCCAATCGCCGATCACCAAACGACCTGTCGTCGTCGTTTCCACTCCCATCAGAAGCCATCAAGGAGAGGCCGAACCGGCGGGCATCCTGGCGATGGCCGTCGAGTTTAACCGGATCGCCCAGCCGATCATCGAGAGCCCTATCGGACAGACGGGATACAACTATATCACTAACGAAAAAGGGCTGGTCCTGGCACACCCCGATTCGTCCAAGGTCTGGGAGTTGGACATCAGCAAAATGACGAACGGACTGGAGCAGATCCCTGCGAAGGCTGCCCAAAGCGCTGGCACGTTGACGCACCCCGTAGATAGAGACACCTACACTACCGCCTATACGGCCGTTCCCGGCCTGCCCTTGTTGCTCCTGAGCACCATCGATCAAGATGAATACGCCAGTCGGTTCTCGAACATGCTTGTTCTCATCGCCGGTGTCACCATGGCGCTGGTCATCCTGGCCGGGACGGTGGCGACCATTTATTCCAAAGAACTGGTTGCCACGATCAAGCAGTTGCGGGCGGCCATGGCTCACGGCGCCGCCGGCAATCTGACGGTTCGGGCAAAGATAAAAGCGAAGGATGAGATGGCGGGATTGGCCAAAGCCTTCAATATCATGGTGGAGAGCCAATCCCAGGTGGTAGGAGCGGTGCGCAAGTCCTCTGATGAACTCGCCGCTTCCTCCCAGGAATTGGCCGCCTCCAACGCCGAGATCAACGCGACGATCTCCGACATGAGCAAGCATATGGAACAGATGGCCAGAGATGCCGAACTGGGCAGTCAATCGATCGTCCAGGTCTCCCAGGTCTTAGTCGAACTGGCCTCACTCATCCAGATCGCCCGTCAGGCCGCTCTGGTCGTCGATGAGAAGTCGCAGTTGACGCTGGCGCAGGCGAGAAAAGGCAAGGCTACTGTCCATGAGACCATGGTTGATATGACCAACATCCAAAACCGGTCTCAGGAGATCGAAGGGATCATCACGAACTTGAACGAGTACACCCAGCAGATCAGCTCCATCACCGACACGATCACATCGATCGCCACGCAGACCAACCTGCTGGCCTTGAACGCGGCCATCGAAGCAGCGCGGGCCGGTGAGCATGGCCGAGGTTTTGCTGTCGTCGCCGATGAGGTGCGCAAGCTGGCCGAGCAATCGACACAGGGGGCGGCGGAGGTTTCGGCCATCCTCGAAAAAGTTCAGTCGCGAACAGCCGATGCCGTTCAGGCGACCCAGCGGAGTCGCGAGGATGTGCAACAGGGCGTCGCTGCTGTGAGACACTCGGGCGAAGTGCTTGAACAGATCCTGCAAGCGGTGGAACTGTCCAGCAAAGAAGTGGCGCGCATCGTCGAGATCACCGACGAAGAGGTGACCAGCTCCGATAAGATCCTACAGCTGATCGACGAAGTGGCCAAAGTGATCGAGAGGACGTCCCAGATTGCCACCCACATGGCCGCATCGAGTGAAGAGGCCGCCGCCACGATGGAGAACCTGGCGGCGGCCAGTGAACAGATCAGCGCCATGGCCGCCCAGTTGAGCCAATCGGTGCGCAAGTTCAAAACGGACGCTCATTAAGATCCTTTCGTATGCAGCTCCTCCATGGTTCGTCCAGGGGGAGCTTTGTCGATGAGAAGCGGATAGGGATGACAAGGATACGCTATAATATACTGGATGTTCCGAGAAAGAGGAGAGACGACCCATGGAAAAAGAAAAAGCGCTGCCCAAGCGCCAGGACATCTCAGCCGAATTCAAGTGGAAGTTGGAGGACATCTACCCCACAGACGACGCCTGGGAGAAGGATTTTCAGGCTGTACCGGCCTTGCTGGACAAGATAACGGCCTTGAAAGGTAAGCTTCAGGAGAAGAGCGCCAATCTTCTGGCGGTTTTGCAGCTTCAGGACGAACTCGGCAAAGGGCTAGAAAAGATCTTCACCTATGCCCGCATGCGCCGAGATGAAGACAATACCAATCCCACCTACCAGGCATTGACCGACCGCGCCGTCGCCCTGAACGCCCGGGCCGCCGGGGAGACATCCTTCATTACCCCTGAGATCCTGGCGATCCCTGATGACATCCTGCAGCGTTTCCAGAAAGAAGAGCAGGGCCTCGCCCTATACCGCTTCTTATTGGACGATCTGAAGCGCCAGAAAGCCCATGTGCTGACAGCCGACGAGGAGGCCATTCTCGCCCAGGCCAGCGAACTGGGCCAGTCACCGGGGCAGATTTTTACCATGCTGAACAACGCCGACTTGACCTTTCCCACCATCCGCGACGAAGAGGGTCGCGAGGTGGAGATCACCCACGGCCGCTACGGTCAACTGATGGAGAGCAAAGACCGGCGCGTTCGCAAGGAGGCCTTTTACGGCCTCTATGGAACCTATAAGAAGCTGGAAAACACCCTGGCAGCCACCTTCACATCCGCTATCAAGCGGGATGTCTTTTTCTCCCGCGTCCGCCGCTACCCCTCGGCTTTGGAAGCGGCGCTCTTCGGTGACAATGTGCCAAAAGACGTTTACGACAACCTGATCGGGACCGTTCGCAAACACAACGACGCCATGCACCGTTATGTGCGCCTGCGCAAGAAGCTCCTCGGCGTAGACCAGCTGCATATGTACGACCTCTATGTGCCCATGGTGGCCGATGTGGACTGGAAAGTCACCTATAAGGAGGCCTTGGAGATGGTCAAACAAGGCCTAGAACCCTTAGGCGACGACTACGGACGTGTCCTGGACGAGTCCTTCAAGACTGGTTGGATCGATGTCTACGAGAACAAGGGGAAGACGAGCGGTGCCTACTCCTGGGGTCCTTACGGGACCCATCCTTACGTGTTGCTCAACTACCAGGATCGGCTAGACGATGTCTTCACCCTGGCCCATGAGATGGGCCATGCGCTGCACTCCTACTACTCCCACAAGGAACAGCCCTACATCTACTCGGCGTACACCATCTTCGTTGCTGAAGTGGCCTCCACTGTCAACGAGACACTGTTGATCCGCCACCTGCTGGAAAGAGAGCAGGACAAGAGCCGCCGCCTCTACCTGATCAACCATTACCTGGAACAGTTCCGCGGCACCCTGTACCGGCAGACCATGTTCGCCGAGTTTGAAAAGATCGTCCACGCTAAGATCGAGGCGGCGGAGGCCCTCACCTTGCAGGAACTGAAGCAGATCTACCACCGTCTCAACGTCGATTACTATGGCCCCGACATCATCGTGGACGATGACATCGACATCGAGTGGGCGCGCATCCCTCACTTCTACAACAACTTCTACGTCTACAAGTACGCCACCGGTTTTTCCGCCGCCACGGCCCTCTCCGCCCAGATCCTCGCCGAAGGGCAGCCGGCCGTCGAGCGCTACCTGACCTTCCTCAAGAGCGGCGGCTCCGATTACCCGCTGGAACTGCTCAAGCGGGCCGGTGTGGACATGGGGACGGCTGAGCCTATCGAAAAGGCGCTCTCTGTCTTCCGGGAACTCCTCGATGAGATGGAGAAATTGACCGCCCGAGCAAACTGAGCGGCAGCCCCATCGAAGGCGACCCTAAAGAAGATGACATAGACAGGGCCATAAAAAAGCGATCAGAGGCGTAGGCGCTTCGGACCGCTTTTTTTTGTTATGTTTTTCTCATCGGGGCAGACAGCAGTGGCAGGATTCTGTACGATTGGAAAGAAATCTATACGGCGAATGACAGGTACTTATTGTAGGGTTTTTCCAGGGGTCGGGGAGGAGATAGCCATGTCTTTGGAACGACTTTGTGATGAAGAGGTCATCGACAGAAAGGCAGTGATATCGCTGCTGAAAGATGTAGACCCCAAGGAGAGCAGAGAGCTTTTCGTCCGCCTTGTCGAGATTTATCTCAAAGAGACACCGAAAAGAATCAAGGCCCTGGCGGAAGCATTTGCGACCGGTTCTTCGGCAGAGGCCCGGCAAAGCGCCCACAGCCTCAAGTCAAGCAGCGCCATGTTGGGCATTTACAAGGTGGCTGAGTTAAGCCGTCAAATAGAGCAGTATGCCAAAGACGGCGCCTTGGCAGAAGCGTATGCCATTCAGGCGGCCTTGGAACGTGAATGCGATCGGGCTTGCGCCTGTCTTCGTCTGATCCGAGACAGCGGTTTCCCTACTGTGAACCCCTAGGCGACGCCGAACGAGAAGCAGAAGAGGAGAAGATTGTGGCGACGAATCTAATCAATCGGACTGAGCGGAGCAGCAGCCTATTTCGTCTGGGGACGCTGAAAGCGCAGCTGAACTGGTGGGGGATACTGCTCGTCCTCATGCCCACCATCCTATTGACGGGAAACTTCCTCGTCTTTGAGATTCAGCATATTCAGCGGGAAGAATTCGAACAGTTGGAACAGGCCATCACCATCCAGCGCATTGCCATCGATGAATGGTTCGAAAACTGCCGAGATGATGTGAAAGCCTTAGCCCAAATGAAGGTGCTGCGGACAGGCGACCATCAGGAGATGGAAGCCGTCTTCCGCAGCTTTCTCAATCAGCATAGGCAATTCACTAACATGGCCTTCGTCAATCGCGACGGCTTCAACGAAGTGGATACGGCTGGGCGGACCGGGCAGATCAACCTTTCTGACAGGGATTACTTTCGAGCGGGACAAAATGGCAAAGATTTTATCACTGACGTGATCATCGGCCGCAACTCGGGTCGACCTTTGGTGATTATCTCTGCGCCTGTCTACGGCCTGGATAATCAATTTCGAGGCGTCCTTTTCGCATCAGTCGAATTGACCACTTTGGAGGCAGTCATGAGCCGGTTCCGCTCCGGGGAAACAGGCGAGACTTATCTCGTCAACGCCAAGGGGCTCATGATCACCCAATCCCGCTTTGGCCCGGAACTGGTGAAGCGCGGGATCATTGATGGATCCACCCCCTTGCAGGTCAAGGTGGACAGTCAAGCCTTTCAGCAGGCGTTGAAGGGAAAATCGGGAACTGCCATCTATCTCAACTACCAGGGGAAAAAAGTGCTTGGCGCCTTCCAGCGGATGCAGCAGCAGAACTGGGTGATCATCGGAGAGGTGTCGGAGGCGGAGGCGATGACCCCCTATTATCATCAGATGGGCACCATGATCGGCCTATCTCTCATCCTGCTGCTCCTGTCTGTGCCGCTCACCGTCGCCGTGTCCAACCGGATCCGCAAACCTATTGACAAGCTGATCGAAGGCTCCCGCCATATGCAGCAGAAAAACTACAGCTACCGCATCGATCTGCCGGAAAGCCCCAACGTGCCGATTGAACTCAAGGAACTGAGCCAAACCTTTAATCGGATGGCTGAAATGATCGATGATCATGTGCAGGAACTGCGGCGCGCAAACGAAGCCAAATCCGACTTTTTGGCCAACATGAGCCACGAGATCCGCACGCCGATGAACGCCATCCTTGGCATGACAGAACTGCTCGGCGAAACGCAGTTGACGCCGGAACAGGCCGAATATGTGCGTATCTGCCGCGGCGCCGGCGACACCCTGCTCTACCTGATCAATGACATCCTGGACTTGTCGAAGGTGGAGAGCGGTCGCATGGAGCTGCAGTTGACGCAGTTCAACCTCGTCGAGTTGGTGGAAAAGACGGCTGAGTTGATGGCGGTTCGAGCCCATAAAAAGGGTCTGGAACTGGTCTGTCACATCTTCCCCGGTGTGCCGTCCCAGGTTGTCGGCGATCCAGGGCGTTTGCAACAGATCCTGATCAACCTGATGGGCAATGCCGTGAAATTTACGGAACGAGGCGAGATTGTGCTCCAGGTGGAGCGCGACCCCGATCAGCCCGGTGAGGCCGGTGCGATTCGTTTTGCCGTGTCTGATACGGGGATCGGCATCGCAGCCGACAAAAAAGAAGTTATTTTTGAACGGTTCAGCCAGGCCGATTCATCGACGACCCGTCGCTATGGCGGCACGGGACTGGGATTGACGATATCCCGTTACCTTGTAGAAATGATGAAAGGTCGGATTTGGGTCGAAAGCGAACTCGGAAAAGGCAGCACCTTTTATTTTACAGCTCGTTTCGGGCAAGCCGATCCGATAGAGGAGATGAGCCTGCCGGTGGAAGCGTTGCGCGGGATCCGGGTGTTGATCATCGATGACAATGAGACGAACCGGATCATCCTGCGGGAAACGGTGAAATCCTGGGGGGTTGTGCCGGTCGAGGCTTCGGGAGGCGCTGAGGGCATCGCCGAGATGAAGCGGGCCAAGGCGCAGGGACTGCCGTACCAACTGGTGCTGCTGGACTGCCGGATGCCGGAGATGGACGGATTCCAGGTGGCCGAACGGATTCAGGCTGAGGTTGAATTCTGTGAGGCGACTGTCTTGATGGTCACTTCCGATAATCGGAACGACGATATCCAGCGGATCAAGCAGTTAGGGTTGGCTGCTTATCTGGTCAAGCCGGTTAAACGCAATGATCTGCTCAAAACGGTATTGTCTGTTTTGGAAAGGTGCCCGAAAAAACAAGAACCTCAACGAGGTCATGAAGGAACCCTGACGCCTTTGGGCGTCCTGCGTATCCTTCTCGTCGAAGACGCAGAAGACAACTGCTTGTTGATTCAGACCTATCTAAGGTCGGAACCTGTTGAAATCGATGTGGCTGAAAACGGACAAGTGGCCGTCGATAAGTTTAAAACCGGGCAATACGATGTGGTCTTGATGGACATCCAGATGCCTGTGATGGACGGGATCACAGCTACGCGGGAGATCCGGCAATGGGAGCGACGGAAAGGGCGTCTGCAAACGCCTGTGATTGCACTGACGGCCAATGCGATGCGCGAAGACATGGAACGCAGCCTCGAGGCCGGGTGCAATGACCACTTGACGAAACCGATCAAGAAGAAGACCCTTCTGGAAGCGCTGTATCGTTTTTCGGGCCGCTCGAACAGCGGTGAGGGGCAGGGATAGGGTTTTGCGAAGGCAATGAGAGAAAGATGCGATGAGATTTTCGCGATGTCTTGCCGATGTGATGGGGAGGAATGCAAATTGGGGATTTTGATCATTGATGATGCCGAGGACACCCGGTTGTATTTGCAGGCTGTCCTGGCATCTGATGGCTTTGAGGTGTATGCGACTGCGTCGGCTCAGGAAGCACTCGCTCACCTTCAAGACAGACCCTCGATCGATCTGATCCTGCTGGATGTGATTATGCCGGGAATCGATGGCATCGAACTGTGCCAACAAATCAAGTCTGATGCGGCGTGGCGGGACGTCCCTGTCATCATGGTGACGGCGCTGACGAACATAGAGGACCTGGACCGAGCCTTTGCCGCCGGCGCCATGGACTATATCATGAAGCCTGTCAAAAAACGGGAATTGCTGGCGCGCATCCGTTCGGCCCTTGCCTTGAAAACGGAAATGGATCGGCGGAAGGAGCGGGAAGAGGAATTGCTCCGAGTGACGGCAGAACTGGAGGAAGCGGTGCGCAAGCTGCAAAACCTGTCCTCCCTCGACGGTCTGACCGGCCTGGCCAACCGGCGCCGCTTTGACGAGTACCTGGCGTCGGAGTGGAAAAGAGCGATCCGCAACGGTACGCCGATATCGCTGATCCTCTTTGATATCGACTGGTTCAAGCCCTATAACGATACATACGGCCATATTCAGGGCGATGATTGCCTGAAGGCCATCGCCAGTCTGATGCCTAAGGT